>JAFGXH010000046.1 GCA_016936735.1 bacterium | reverse complement strand
AAGTAGTATATTTTCTAAGGGAAGCAGTATATTTTTTGAGGGAAGTAGTATATTTTCTAAGGGAAGCAGTATATTTTTTGAGGGAAGCAGTATATTTTTTGAGGGAAGTAGTATATTTTTTAAGGGAAGTAGTTAAATCTTTTTAGGAAGTACTTAAATCTTTTTAGGAAGTACTTAAATCTTTTTAGGAAGTGCCTAAATCTTTTTAGAAATTATAAAAATAGACATGATGTTCACTAGAATCTATTTGTGATTTAACAAAATCAGATAGTTTTCTAATATCTATTTTAAATTTAGCCTCAAACTCTTTTAGTTTTATAACAGATGCAGTCTCATTTTGCTTTATTAATTCAGAGTTTTTAAAGGCTAATTCAAAATCATTAATGGATTTTTCAAAATCTACTATAATATTTTCAGAAACTCCTAAATCTATATTTCTTTTTAATCCATTAAGATAGTATTTTACACCATCAAGAAAGACACCTTTTTTAGAGTTAAGAATATCACTAAGTTTTCCAGTTTGAACAAACTCCCTATACTTTGCATCTTTAGATAATATTAAAGACTTTACAAAACTATTTGTTGAGCGTAGTAGTTTGATAAGAGAGGACTCTGTTTTAGCAAGAGCCTCTGTTGCCTCAATTCGTTGAACTTTTAAATCTACCCTCTCGTTTAAAAGATTATTATAGATGTTAACATTAGACTCTAAAAAAACAACCCTTTTTATAAACTCATTATTAATCTGATTATTTTTCATTGCCTCTAATAGTTTATAAACATATTGCCTAAAATCATCTCTAGCTACTCTCATAATTAACCTCATAATATATATTTTTCATGTTAGCCATAGAGAAAAAAATGTCAAATAATAAAATAGAGGGGGGCTTTAATAATAACTTTACTGAGCTTTTAATCTTAAAAAAATAAAAAAAATGATTAATCTATCTTTTTTCAAAGTAAAAATTATAATAAAAAATCTTTTTCCCCCTCGCCACGTAGTAGCGGGTTCCCTAAAAATGCTAAAGCATTTTTAGGGTGCGAGTAAGAGGGGGCTAGGGGGTGAGGGAGATTTGAGAATTTACTAAGTTAAATTAAAGAAAAATATAGTAAATAGGCTAGGAGGTGAGGGAGATTTGAGAATAAAAAAATATAACTTGAATTAATTTTTAAACTAATAGACAGAAACAATCGCTTCGGCAGTATCTAAAGCAGGGATTTTAACAATATAACCATTTACCTCAATATCCTCATTCTGTTCTGAAAGTGTTTGAGCAAGATAGAAGATATCTCTTTTTGTTTTTTTATCAACAAAAAAACTATTAATAAAAGTTACAACATGAACTCTATCTCCAAAATCGATTAATCTATCACACTGATAAACTTTTCCATTTTTTGAGATTTTATAACCCTTTTTAACATTTAATTTATGGCCATACCAATCTGAAATAATGGTATAATTTTTACACTCTTTTAATTTTTCTGTAAAAAGTAGCTCCTGATGTTCATCAATAATACCTTTAAAAAGCCACTGTTTTAATAAAAATGGTTCAGGCTCATCTAATCTATCTAAATCAATAAGAAGCTCTCTAAAAAGAGCCAAATTTGGCTCTTTCTCTCTTCTAATCCATAATCTATCAGCAGAGTTCATTATTCCAACTCTATCTTTCCAATCATAAGAGTCTAATTCAGCATTGTAGTCATTAGTTGAGACTGTTTCACTATCAATATACTCTGTTCTCTTTCCTATTGTATATTTTAAACTATACATATCAGACTCTAATTTAAAAAATCCTCCCCTTTTCTCCTCAACATGCTCAATAAACTCAACAATAAAATTAGAGATATCACGATTTTTTGAGTTCTCCATCTCTGTTTTACTATTTTTTTTCTCTTTTTTATTATCAATTGGTGGAAAAGTTATATAAAGAGAGTTTTTAGCTCTTGTGAATGAGACATATAAAAGGTTTAAGTTATCAATAAAAACCTGCTCCGCCTCATCCTCCTCTGCACTACTAAAAAAACTATTTTTAACATTATCATTTTTATAAAAAAGTATTTTATCAATTTTCTCAAACTCAGGAAAAACTCTATAGATGTTTGAGTCTTTTGCCCAGATGATATTGTTTGATTCAAGTTTACTATCCCAATTTGAGAAAGGGACAAAAACATAATCGAACTCTAACCCTTTTGATTTATGAATTGTCATAACCTGAACAGCATTAATCTCAATAGGAAGTTCAAGATGAATCTCTTCGCTATTCTCCTCCCAATAAAAAAGGAAATCAGAGATACTTTTTGTTTTACTTTTAACAATCTCATTTAAAAACTGCTCTAAAAATCCTCCCCAATTAAGAGTTTTTCCATCTTTATTGCCTCTATTTAGGTTAAATAGTCGAATAAGATACTCAACAATATCATAAAGGGGGAGATAGGTTAAATCATTTATGATGCTGTCTGTTATTTGAGGGATAAACTCTGTTAAATCATTTTTGTTGGGTGGAGACTGTTGGCTTAACTGGTTGCTATTTTGTAATAATGTTGACTCTAAATAGTCATATATCTCCGATTTCTCATTATTACTAATATGGTTTTGTTGAATAGTATCTAAATCTATATTTTTAATGTTTTTTTCTGTTTGATTAATATCTAAATCTTTGCTTTTAATCTTTTTTTTCTGTTGAGTTGTATCTGAACTGTTATTTTTAATATTTTCTTCTGTTTGATTACTCTCTAAATCTTTGCTCTCTTTAGATTTTTGATAATATCTCTCTAAAACAGACTCAACAGAGTCAACAGAGCCAAGATATTTAGCAAAAAATGATAATATAACATATTTTGCATATATATTCTCATTGTCTTGAAGATAGTAAAGGAAGTTTATAATAAAAGAGATAACCTCCTCATCACGTAAAAGGACAGAACCAGATGATATTGCCTGTATTCCATTCTCAAGAAGAGCAGATGCAACAATAGATAGCTCACTATTTTTTCTTGCAAGAACTGCAATATTTTTTAGTTGAACACCAATAGACTCTAACCGCTTAATCTCTTTAATTATTTTATTAACTAAAGCTGTGTTATAGCTATTATCATCATCAATTACTGGAGAAAAAATATCTATCTCAACATATCCAGAGCTATTATAGTTAATAATCTCCTGTTTTACATCGCTATAGATATTATAGTCTAATAGATAACCATTTTTTATAAAATAGAATAGTTCATTATTAAACTTTATAATATTTGAAGAGCTTCTATAGTTTTTATTTAGTGTAAAACTTTCAACACTATCAGGAATTACCCTCTCAATACTATCTTTTAAATTTGCCATAATCTCACTATCGCCACCACGCCAACGATAGATAGCCTGTTTAACATCTCCAACAGCTAAACTACTATATCTTTCAGACATACTGTTCTCAATTAGTGGAAAAATATTACCCCACTGAATTTTAGATGTATCCTGAAACTCATCAATAAGATAGTTATGATATGTTTCACCTATTTTTTGAAAGATAAAAGGGATATCCTCTGTTGTAACTATCTTTTTAACAATATAGTTAAAGTCTGAAATTGGGATAATTGTATTATTTTTTTTATACTCCTCAAAAATATTATAAAACTCTTTTAAAAGAGATAGTTCATCTAATGCCTCTCTTAAAATATCTGATGTTTTTAATATTAATAGAAGTGTATTATATTTTTTCTCAATATCCTCCCATAAATTTTGTAGTTTACTCTGTTTTAATTTATCAAATTTCTCAAATATAACTTTATCATCTTTATTAACAGTTTTAGGATCTCTTCGCCAAAGCATCTCTTTATCAGGCTCTAGTAGTTTAAAATCTGAGTATTTTTGATCAGTTTTTAAAGAGTCGAAGCTCTCAGAGATACTTTTAACAAAAAATGGTATATGTTTTTTAGTTTTTCCTAAATCATCAGGGTTTATACTATTTATTTTTAATATTGATAAAAAATCATCAATTAAAGTTTTAATAGGATTAATTAATGCACTCTCTCTTTTATCTAATGTGAGATATAGTTGATTTAAATCAACCTGTTGAATACTTTCAATAACTTTTCTACCATCCTCTCTAACCAGCTCATTAATCAATTTTCTTAAATCAGACTCAATATCCCAACTTTTTTTCCCCTCTATTTTAGTCTCAACCATCTTTTTAAATATCTGAGTGATATTTATATCTTTAACACTATTAAGTTTTTCAAACATAAAAGATACAACCTTTTTTAAAAGGATATCCTCCTCTATAATTATGTTAGTATTAGGGGGAATATTAAGTTCAAAAGCGTAACTACTAACAATTTTATGAATAAAACTATCAATTGTCATAATTGAGAACTTTGTGTAGTTATGAATTATATAGTTTAAAATCTCTTTAGACTTCTCAACAATATCAAACTCAGAGTAATAGCCTTTTAAGTCCTCAATTATGGGGTCTTTTTCACCATTTACCCCCTTTTTTAGTGCTCTTAATATTCTCTCCTTCATCTCATAGGCTGCTTTATTAGTAAATGTGATTGCAAGGACTGTTCCTATTTTTTGTGGCTCACGAAAAACAAGTTTTAAATACTCTAAAACTAAAGTGTGTGTTTTACCAGAACCAGCAGATGCCTGAAAAAGTTTAAATAGTTTTTTATTATCCATAATAATCCAATAATATAGAGTGTTTATTTAATTTTTTTTACTCTTTTCTTTTTATAAAAAAAACAATCATAGTCAGTTTCAACTGAATAGTTACTACTATTTTTTCGATTTTCTAAAAAGAGAATAAAAAGAGACAAAACCCAAGTCAGTTAACTATAAAAATATATTTTTGTCAATATTAATATTACAGAAATCTTTTATAAAAAGATTCTCGAGTCATCTCAAACATATCTGCATCAGGAGATAAAAAGGCGATTAAACCATTTAAATAGGCTAATGTTCTTCCATAAAGAACTATACCACTTGGAAAAGAGATATTCATCTCTTTTACAAGAGATATCACATTTTGATGAAGAAAATTAAAATCTAATGTGATATTCATAATCTCATTAGCACTACCAGTCTCTATTCTTGAGAATATATTCTCAATAACTCTATCCATTCTAGCTCTATCAAGATTTTTTATAAATCCCATCTTAACAAAGCTATCTGTTATTTTTTTTAAATCAAAAGATAGAATTGCAGCAACACTATCTTTAAGCCCATTTTTAACATACTCTGGTAACTCTTTTGATTGTCCAAAATCGATATAGGCGATTTTTCCCTCATTAGTAAAAAAAATATTTCCAGGATGAGGGTCTGAGTGAAAGAAACCATCACAATAGAACTGTTTGAAATATGAATCAATAACAATTTTCAGTAAATCATATGGTAAAATATTTAATTCACTCATTTTTGATAGATTATTTATTTTATATCCATCAATATAATCCATAACTAACACTTTTTGTGTGGAGAACTCTGAATATATTGTTGGAATTATAACATTATTATACTCTGAGAAGTTCTCTTTAAATTTTTTTGCATACTCACCCTCTTTAATATAGTCCAACTCAAGAAAAAGGGCATCTTTTATCTCATTATAGGCATCTATCATATGCCTTCTATTAAGCAATGTTGATAAAATAGTGATAAAATATCTCATTAATATCATATCGATTGTTAAAGTTGTCTCTATAAATGGATATTGAATTTTTACTGCAACAGTTTTTCCATCTAATAGTTTTGCTTTATGAACCTGTCCGAAAGAGGCAGCAGCAATAGGAGTATCATCAAACTCTAAAAATATTTTATCAATTGATTCACCTAGCTCTAGCTCAACTATTTTTTTCATTTTATCACTATCAATAGGATCAACTCTATCTTGTAAGGACTCTAACTCCTCTATAACCTCATCAACAATAAGATTTTTCTGACTGCTAATAAATTGTGCAAATTTTATTAGTCCACCACGCAGTTTTAGTGATGTTTTTTTATATCTCTGAGCATTTTTTCTATGTTTCTTTTTAAGTTTTTCCCAAGAGTATGGCTCTTCAAGTATTTTTATTTTATAAATAACCCAAAGGTAGCTTAGTATGATGCGTAGAAGCAACATAAAGAGAGTAAATGAGTGATAAATATAGTAGAAAAAAGTTTGATACTTCAACATTCAAGGATATTATCAAATTCACAATCTATTTTCAAGTAGTTTTGAAAAATCGTTGATTTTAATCACATAAATATATTATTATGCTATTGGATTTTGTTGGGTGTTGATATGAGTGAAGATAAAAAACTCTCTTTAAAAGAGCGTTTGGGTCAGAAAAAAACAGCTGGAATACCTCAAACTCTTACCAAAGAGGATTTTGAACAAAAAAAATTAGAACAACAAAGATTAGAAGAGGAGAGATTAAAAGAGGAGGAGCGTCTTCGTAAAGAGGAGGAGAAAAAAAGAAAAGAGGAGGAGCTAAAAAAGAAAAAAGAGGAGGAGGCTCGTAGAATAAGAGAGGAGAAAGAGCGTCTAGAGACAGAGCGTCAGCTAAAGCTAAAAGAGCAAGAGGTTTTCTTAAAGGCTGTTTCTGGTGAAACCAAAGAGGGTGAGGCTCCTAAATCTAAACTTGGAATAATACTATCTGTTGTATTTGTTCTTCTTGCATTCTTAATTGGATATGGCTTAAGCTCAATTTTTTCAGGAAGAAAAGTTTTAAATGAGGCAATAGTTCAGGCTGGTAAGGCTTTTGAAATTATCAAAAAATCTGAAGAGGTTCTTGATAAATATGAGCAATATTTAAGAAATCATAAAAATGATAAAGTTGATCTTGGTGCAGGTTTAATATTAGGGAAAGAGGGAGTTGCTCTTCTTCAGGGTGATGATTTTACTGAAAAATTCCAAGTGTATGCAGCCTCTATTTATAAGGTTGCTGGAAAAGATATGATTCGATATGCAAATCTATTGATGAATCTCATTAATAATGCAAATAGATTAAATATTGTTCTTGATAAACAGACTATTGAGATATTAGAGGGTGTGAATCAACAAAAAACTTTGATAAAACTAAATCAGGAATCAATTGTTACTGTTGTAAACACAGACTATCCTCTTCCAGATAATAAGGATTATATTATTAAAATGGGTGAGATGACAGAGTTTGTTAGTGTTTATGAGGATCCTAAACCAAATCCTAAAAAGAAAAAGACACCATTTGATGATAAACTTAATGTTAGATTAATTAGAGACACAAATATTGAGTTTGCAATCCCTAAAGTGTATCTAACACCAATAACAGATGCCCATAAATATTTTGAAACAATTAAACCTGAATTTGTTAAATATGAAACAGCATATCGTCCAATTAAAGATGATTGGAAAGAGATTGATTCAATGAGAAAACGTTTAAAACAGACTCTTGAGAAAAAATCTAAAGAGGCACACTACTTCACATTCTAAATATTTAGCTTAAAAAAATATTAATCTACAATAATAATGCTCTTAAAAACTCTTATTCAATTTATATTTGACAGATTTTAAATTTAATATTATACTGTTTTCATTTCATTTTATTGAGGGGTAAATATGAAGCGAAAAAAACTTTTTTTTCCAATTTTTTTTCTATGGTTTTTAGTTTTTTCTTGTTCTCCTGGTGAGGCAGGGGCTGGTTGTGGTGGTTATGAACTAATTCCAGGTGGATATCGTTCTCAGGCAGAGAATCCTGTTCTTCCAAAATCTGCTCAAGTTCGTTTAACTTCAGGACTTTTTGACTATTTAGAGACTCGTTTAAACACAATTCTTTCTAAGTTTGCATCTGAGTTTTTAACAACTCCAGATGGAAACAATCCAAGAATGAAGTTTTGTGTTACACCAATGTATGGAACACAAAATGTTCTAATTGATCTTCCATATGGAGTTTGTAGCTCCTGCCATGATGACAATAAAACTAGTTGTACTAATACAGTTAAAGAGTGTAATAATGGAACAACAGAGGGTTGTGAAGTTATAATGACTCTTAAAAACTTTCAACTTGTTCCAACATCAGATGGAAACAATGCAGATAGACTTCGTGCATCAGGTGAAATATTAATTCATGATTCAGTAAAATTTGCTGTTGATATGAATCCATTAGCAAGTGGCTATACAACTTGTGATATGGCAATTCATAGTAATGAGAATGGTAGTTCAGATGTTCCTGTAAAAGTTGATGTTGATTTTATTTTATTAAACAACAGTGACCCAAAAAGTGAAATTACAATAAAAGTTGTTGATTTTGAGATGCAGCTTGAAAATCATCTATATTTTGAAAATCCAGAGTGTGATGGATCTGTTGGTGAAACAATTCTTGGTTGGGTTAAAGGGATGATTCTTGATTCTGCAATGGAACAGATAGAGACAACAATAACATCTCTTATTGATGAGGTTAGTGATACAATGCTTTGCTCAAGATGTATTCCTGATTATAGTGATAATTTAAGAGGAACATATCATTGTGCAACAAATGCACCTGCAACAGCATATTGTGGAACAGGTTGTAGTACATCTGATGATTGTAGCTCTAATTTTACTTGTCAAAGTGGTTTTTGTGTATCAACAACAAGTTGTGATTCTGATGAAGATTGTACAATGGCATCAAAATGTGAGTTATCTACAAGAAGATGTGTTGAGGCTCCTTTCTGTATGGAAACAGAGAATGCATGTTGGGAGCAACGTTTAGGTTTTGAGGGAAGACTTGATGCAATGAGTTTAACAGATATGTTTTTAGAAACAAAAACTCAATCTTGGTTAAATTTCTATTTTAATGCTGGAGAGTATGCAAAAGCTGAAAATAGTGGTTTATCTGTTGGTATTCTTGGTGGTTTAAAAGGGGATTGGAATCCATGTGTTTCTCCAAGTGGAAAAACATTTAATGCAACTGTTCCAAAATTAACAACTCTTACACAAAATCAGTTTGGTAATTCACAAAATTACCATGTTGGAATTGGATTATCACAATATTTGCTTAATCAGGGATTAACAAATATTTATGACTCTGGTGCATTATGTTTAGATTTAGATCATAATATCTCTGAATTTCTTGGAACATCAACATTCTCATTGCTTATTCCATCTCTAAATGATATGACAGGTGGAGAGAATAACTCTGTTATGATTGCAATAAGACCTAAAGGTACTCCAATAGTCTCTTTTGGAAATGGAACTGTTGATGAAAATGGGGATCCTGTTGTAGATGATGCTCTAATTAATCTAAGTATTGGTGGTCTCAATCCTAATAATCCAGATGATGGATTACAATTAGATTTTTATGCTTTTATAGATGAGCGTTATGTTAGAATTTTAAGTGCTATGGTTGATTTAAGAATTGGTGCGAATTTAGATATTGACTCTCAATATAATTTAGTTCCTGTTTTACCTCAATTTAAACTTGGTGAGAATGGTCATATTAGAAATATCAGAATATTTAACAATGAGATATTAAGAGAGTCTTCAACCTCTCTTGAAACATCTCTTCCAGCGGTTATTGAGCTTGCTCTAAATATGATGCCATTAGGGTTTGACCCAATTGCACTTCCATCTTTTATGGGTTTTGGAGTTAGAATATTAGATGTTGTAAAAGAGGTTCAAGGAACTGGAGAGACATCCAATTTTATTGCAATTTATGGTGATTTAATGGTTGATGATGCTCGTAAAAATAGAGTAGATATCAACATATCTAATTCAGAGATTATTGCACCAACAATAAAAGAGATGAGAAGTGGAGTATCTCCAACCTATACTCTATTTATTGATGCAAATCAAAACAATGTTGAGTATCAATATAAAATTGATAATGGTTATTGGTCAACATTCAAAAAAACGAATAAATTAACAATCTCTTCTGCTATTTTTATGCTTCAGGGAGAACATAAAATTGAGGTTAGAGGAAGAGTTATTGGTCAACCAGAGACACTTTCAAAAACTATTACAAAGAAATTTGTAGTTGATAGTTTTTCACCGAAATCAACAATGGAGTTACAAAATAATAAAATTATTATTAACTCCACTGATAATGTAACAAAAAACAGCAATCTTCTTTACTCAATCAATATTAATAATAGTGGTTGGAGTGAATATAAAAAAATAGACTCAATAAAAATTCATGAAAGTAATGAACATATTTTAGTTGAGTTAAAAACAAAAGATGAAAATGGTAATGAAAGCTATGTTAAACAGCGTTTTAATCCAAATAAAATAGCATCTGTTGTTACAGAAAACAGTTCAAATAGTGCTACTGGTTGTTCATTTTCAACAACAAATAGTTCTCAATATGGTTGGTGGAGTCTATTAATGATATTAGTACTCTTCAGAAAAAAACTTAAAGTTTTTTTAATTATTTTATCATTTTTAATTATTGGTGGATGTAATGATAACTCTGCTTCAGGTAAATGTGTAACAAATTTAGACTGCTCAGAAGGGGAGATTTGCCAAAATAATAAATGTGTTGAGGGATTAGATTGCTCAGAAAATCCAGGAGCTTATGAGTGTTCAGAGTGTTATATTCCTGGAAGATGTGGTGAAGATAATCCATGTAATACTGGTTGTGAATGTAATGAACTTCTTGGTGTTTGCACTAAAATAGAGGGATATTGTGATTCAAATAGTGATTGTAGTTCTGGAAAAGAGTGTAAAAATAATCGTTGTGTATCAACTCGTTGTTATTCCGATTCAGATTGCTCTGGAAAAGATTGCTCTGTTGTAAGTGAATTTAGTCATCCATTTTGTGATACATTAACTGGTGCTTGCTTATGTTCAACACCTTGTGGTGGTGCTTGTCAAGATGGAACATTCTGTTGCCATGATCCAAATGTAGATCAATGTTTAACACTACCTGTTGCTTGTGGAGATTTTACTTGTGATGCAGGATATGAGGTTGTTGTTCTTAATGAGGGAACACTTAATGATGTAACTTGCCAACAGGAGGGAGTTCAATGTGAGTGTAGAGAGCTTCCTCAACTAAAACTTGGAACAATTGGTAAATATGCTAAGTCTGTATTATGGGGTGATAAACTTCTTATTGCAGGTTACTCTCAACAATATGGTGATTTAGTTGTTGGAGTTTATGAAAATGGTGCATCTGAAGATGATGTTAAATGGTATTTTATTGATGGTGTTCCAGACTCTGAGATAACTCATGGACCAACAGGACCAAGAGGAGGTGTTTCTGCATTAGGAGATGATGTTGGTTTGTATACATCTATTGTAGTTGATCAGTTAAACAGAGTTCATATTGCATATCAAGATAAAACAAATAGTGCACTTAAATATGCACTTTTAGAGTGGAATAGTGAAACTCTCTCTTGGAGTAAAACAGTTACAACAATAGACAATGAGGGAGATACAGGATATTATACAGCAATATCTGTTGACTCAGAAAACATTCCATCTATTGCCTATACAGTTCGAGAGTATGAAAAAGATAATCAATATTTTACCGCATTAAAAGTTGCAGTTGCTCAAAATAGCTCTCCAACAAATAGTGAATGGGATATTGTAACTCTTGATGAAAATAATAGAGATGTTCCTTGTAACTACTCTTGTGCAACTGGAAAAGCATGTTTATTTATTGAAGAGGATGTTGATTCTTGTAGAACAAGTTTTAGATATCAAACATATAACTCTACAGATGTTCCTAAAAATATTCCTGATAATTTAGTAACAGGAGTTACATCACAACTCACAATTCCTGCAGGAATTGTTGCATCTGAATTTAGAATATCACTATCTATAACACATACATACAGAGGTGATTTATCAGTAAAATTAATCTCTCCAGATGGAAGAGAGAGTATTGTTTTTAATAGAACTCAAAATGATGATGCAGCAAATGTTTTAATTCAGGATAAACTTATCCAAACATTTTCTGGAAAAGATGTTTCTGGTGTATGGAATCTTTTTGTTAATGATTTAGCAGCACAAGATACAGGAGTTATAAACTCTTGGTCTATTCAGGTTGGAACTCTACTAAACAACTCTCCATATTGTGGAGCATCTTGTCAAACAGTTACAACAAACTGTTCTGAAACCTGTGCAGAGGGAACTATATGTTCTAATGGAGTCTGTTTAGAGGAGGCAAAAGAGCCAGCAGTTAGAAGATATTTAAGAACTGTTGCAGATTTTACAGTTTCTCAAACATACTCAAATGGTTCAGTCAAAGCAATTCTATATATGGATGGAATTGCTGGAGAATTAAAATTTGTAAGATTCAATACAACAACAAAAACAGCTATGGAACAACTTATTTTTGCTGTTGGTAATAGTGGATATCGTCCTTCAATAAAAATAAAAGATGATATTGCACATGTTACTTATGTTGATGGTGGTGGTCAGCTTCGATATCTCTCTTATGAAATTGGTGCAACATCTGTTCCATCTATGTTAGTTGATGATGGATTAAGAGCAGAGCTTTTTGAAATTCATCAAGTTGGTGGAGATAGTGCAATACTTCCAATAGAGAGTGGAGTTGAGATATACTATACAGATAACACAACTCAACAGATATTAAAAAGAGTTTTAACAAATAGCTCTTGGGGAGCAATCTCTGAGTTTTACTCTATTTTTGATTCACAAAATAGTTATAGAGGCTCATTTGGATTCTTCCTTAATGTTTTTATGATGGGAAGTGATAAAGTTATTCCTAACTTCTACTATAAACTTCAATCAGAATCTGGTGCAGAGGATATTCGCCCAGACTCATCTGGTAAAATTAGAGTTATAAAAGAGTAGAATCCTTTCAAAAATAGTCTGAATTAATAAGCATCTTATATCATTTTAATTAGTTATTTGCACAATAGAATAATCATAAATTAATCAAAATCTTAGTAAACCTCTTACATAACCCAATTTATGGTATAAAAAATAATAAAATTATTTCATTTTTTCAAATTCCTCCACAATACTTGAAGAGGTGTTTCTAAAAAAAAGATAAAAAAGAGTTTTATTATAAATTTTTTAGGTTATGCAATATGTCTAATATATTAAATTAAAATTTTTAAATAATCTGAAAGGATTTTATATCAAATTTATATACTATCTTCACAACTATAACTTCCACCAAAATCTCTTATTTCATTTGTAACTTTATCACAGCAATCTCCACCATCAGACATTTTAGGTTTTTCATCTCCCTCAAAAACAAAAAACATTTTATAGCCTGTACTCTCCTTACAACTGAATTTAAAATTTTTTTTAGCCCCAATATTAAGTGGTTCATTTAGCAATAGTTTCTCATTTCCTGTAAACACAACATCATCTCCACCATCTGTTACATATATACTTTGAATAACTTTTGAAGTATTATTTGTTAAAGTATAACTCATATTACCAGATGAATCATCTCCACAAGAGAGCATTAATAGTGAAACTAAAAATAATAATGTAGTAATTTTCATAAAAACCTCCAAATAGACAGTGACTTATTAGACGAAAAATTCTTAATTTTATTCAAGAGATCTAAATTAACATTTAGGAAAATTTTTTAGAGAAGAGTAGATTTATATGAAAAAATAAAAAAACCTGCACACACAAACGACAGTCTATCCGCTGCTTTCTTCCGAACCTGACGGGTTGTAGACCTGTTTGTTGCACAGGCAGAATCATTATACATTTTTCTTTACAAAAAACAACAAAAAAATAAAATAAAAAAAAATAAAAAAATGTAGATTTTTTGTGGAATTTTTATATCAAATTATCTATAATGCACTTTGTTTTTTGTTTTAAGGAGAAAAATGTTTATCGGAATTAGTGGTATAATAGGTGCTGGAAAAACAACTTTAGCCAGAAAGTTATCTGAATTAATGGGTTATCAAGCCTACTTTGAGCCTGTAAAAGAGAATATATATCTTTCTGATTTTTATGAAGATCCAGCAAGATGGGGAGCTATGATGCAACTCTATCTTCTTACAAAAAGATTCTCCCAACATCAACAGATTGTTTGGAATGGAACTCCAGGAGCTGTTCAAGATAGAACTATTTATGAAGATACAATATTTGCAAAAATGTTATATGAGGATGGTTTAATCTCTGAACGTGATTATGAAACCTATATTAGCCATTTTAATGTGATGAAAAGATATTTAGTTTATCCTGATGTTATTATTTATCTTGAGGTTACTCCTGAAAAAGCAATGGAGAGAATTCGTCTTAGAGGCCGTGATGCTGAGAGAAATATGTCTCTTGAATATCTCCAAAAACTTGAAAAAGGGTATCAAGAGTTTTTAGATGAGATTGGACAATGGACACAGGTTTTACGTGTTGATTATAATGAATTTATTGATGCTGATGACTTTATCTCCCTTATAAAAGACAATTTATCCCAAGAGAAAAGATTTTTCCGTTCTTTGAGAAAAATATAATCCAAATAGGTTGAAGTGATAGATATATCCTATAAAAATATAATTAAATTAGCCTTTCCTGTTATGATAGGAATGGTTATGCACCTTATTTTAGGTTTTGCAGATAGATTCTTTATTGCAAAAATGGGGGTTGATGAGGCAGCTGGCTCTAGTCTTAGTGGAACTTTGTATTGGTTGTTAATAACATTCACTGCTCTTGTTTCAGCAGGAACAACTGCAATAGTTTCAAGAAAAATTGGTGAAAATAGTGATGATGAAGCTATTTTAGGAGCTTCTCAATCTATTATCCTAGCTATTTTTTTTGGAGTTGTTTTTTTATTGATAGGAGAGATTACTGCTGATTCTGTTTTTAAATTTTTTAATGCCTCAAAAAATGTAACAGATATAGGTGTAAGCTATTATAAAGTGATGCTTTTTGCAACTCCAATGATGTTTTTATCAATAGTTATCTCTGCTGTTTTTCAGGCTGCAGGAGATACTAAAACTCCAATGATTGTTTTTGCTGGAATGAGTTTAGTAAATGTTTTTGCAAATCCAATATTCATGTTTGGAGGGATGGGAATACCTGCTATGGGGGTTACTGGAGCTGCTTGGGGAACTGTTTTAGCAGAGTTTTTTGGTTTTGTTTGGATTTTTTATAGATTATATAAATTTGAAAAGTTAAAATTTAAAATCTCAAATCTATTTAAAATTGATATTTTAATGATGAAAAGAGTTATGAAAATTGGTGTTTGGGGTGGATTAAATGGATTTTCAAGACCTCTTTCAGCATTAGTACTTCAAAGAATAGTATCTTTTCATGGAACATCAGCAATTGCAGCTTTTAGTTTTGGTATTCAATGGATATCACTATTTTTTATATTTTTTGAGGGAATAAGAGTTGCGATTTCAACTCTTTCAGGACAACTTTTAGGTGCAAAAAGAGTTTTAGATGTTGATATTATCATAAAGCGTGGCTTGAAATTAGGGTTTGTTGTAAGTGTTTTTCTTGTATTTTTCTTTTTTGTATTTTCTGAAACAGGAATCTCTATATTCTCAACAGACTCTTTAATAATAAAAATGGGAAGTGAATATCTTAAAATAGTATCAATATCACTATTTCTTGCAGTTCCTTTAATTGTATCATCTGCTGTTTTTATGGGTTCAGGAGATACAATTCCACCAATGGCAGTCTCTTTTTTAGCCAATTGGGGAATTAAAGTGGGGTTTGCTTGGAGTGCAACATATCTTTTCCCAATTGGTGTTAAGGCAATATGGCTTGGAATTGCAATTGCTCTCACATTTGAGGGAATTGTTCTCTATTTATGGCTTTTAAGGGGTAAATGGAGAACTAAAGTTGTTTAAAAAGAATACTCTACCACAAAGCTCGATTAATCTCAGTTATTCCAAGTGTTGGTTTTATCTTTATACCAAAAGCCTCTCCATAAAACTCTCCTAGAAATTGTCTAAAATATGTTTTTACAAATAGAAAATCTATTTTCTCTGTGATTGTTTTTTGTGGTTTGAAAAAAAGTTGGACTCTATTGGTTTCATCTACTATTTTCCATATTTTGTTGGGGTTAGAGTCTTCAAAATCAAAATTCAGCTTTCCAAGTAAATTGAGACTTTTGTTAATCCAAAATCCATTCTCATTATGGAGAGTCTCGTTAACAAAAGAGGCTCCATTAAATCCATATTCACCATCTGCAAAGGCTCCCCAATACCACTCTGTATATCTTTTCATATATCCTGCAGACCAATCATAAATAATTGATGTTTTTTCAGGATTATCTATTATAGAGCTATTATTAAATATTAATTTTATAGATTTTGTCTCTATTGTTGGTGATTTTTCTGTAAAACACCAACCATTTTGACCTGCTGGAGATAGTAATCTTAATGGATTACTATCATTTAAAGAGTAGTTCCCCTCAAAAGATAGATTAATCTTTTTATCTTTTAACTCAATTAAAATTTTTTTGTTTTCAAAAGATTTCTCTATTTTAAGTTTTTTTGTCTCTATTTTATATAAATCTGGATTATATCTATCAAATATTTTTCTATTTGATATAATATATTTCTCTGTTTTATTATATAATAATCCCTCTTCATTTTTGAAAAGATAGATAAATATATTTCTAATATAACCTAAATCAACAATGCCAATACCTAGAAAATATGGTTTTGAAACTATTGATATATATTGAAAAGCATGAAAATTTATTTTTTTTCTTAAATTTGATATTTTTTTATCAAACATATTTTTAAAAACATAATTTTCATAATTAAAATCAACTAAATCTAAGTTAAAATAGCCAAAATTTGGCTTTAATGTTTTTCTATCAATTAACTCTTTCATATAAACTCCTAAAAATATTTTATTAGTATATATATTTTAATCTAGTTTTTAAATAAACAAATTGATTTCTAAAGCAAAATTTGATAAACCAGATTGTTATAGATTTGAGGTTTTCATGAAATATTTTAAACAATTAGTTGCTGAAGCTATTTATAAAGCAGTTCCTGAATTAACAATTAATGAGATCTATTCAACAATAGAGAAACCAGAGCCTCATTTAGGTGATTTTGCTTTTCCATGCTTTAAATTAGCAAAAGTGATGAGAAAAAGCCCTATTGCAATTGCTACAGATTTAATGAATAAAATAGAGGTTTCTGAAAATATATTTAGAAAAGAGTCTGTTGGGGCATATATAAATTTTCATTTAGTAAATAGTTCTGTTGTTGATAGATTAACATCTCTTTTTCAGAATCAAAAACTATTTTCACCAAAAGAGAAAAATGGAAAATATATTGCGATTGATTACTCCTCACCAAATATTGCAAAACCAATTGCATTTCATCATATTCGTTCAACTGTAATTGGTAACTCAATTGGAAATCTTTTTGAGTTTGCAGGCTATAATGTTGCAAGAATAAACTATCTTGGTGATTGGGGGACACAGTTTGGAAAACTTATAACAGCATTTAAAAAATGGGGCTCAATTGAGGCTTTAGAAAGAGATAAAATATCTCATCTTTTAGAGATTTATGTTAAATATCATCAAGAGGTTGAGACTCATCCTGAGTTAGATAGTGAAGCAAGAGCTTGGTTTAAAAAAACAGAGGATGGTGATTTAGAGGCTTTAGCTTTATGGGAGAAATTTAGAGAGATATCTCTTCTTGAGTTTGATAGAGTTTATAGACTTTTAAATATTAAATTTACCCACATAGAAGGGGAGAGTAAATATTCAAAAGTTTTAGATGAAACAATAGAGCAAATTTCTGAAAAAATTGAGACAAAAATATCTGAAGGGGCATTAATTATCCCTTTTGAAGAGATGCCACCATGTTTATTAAAAAAAATGGATGGTGCAACTTTATATGCAACTAGAGATATTGCTGCTGCAATTGATAGATTTAATCGATTTAATTTTGAACACTCATTTTATGTTGTTGCAACACAACAGGAGCTTCATTTTAAACAGGTTTTTGAAGTTATTAAAAGAATGGGATTTAATTGGTCGAATAGATTAGAGCATATTAAATTTGGAATGGTAAAGGGAATGTCAACACGTTCAGGAAATCTTATTTTTCTTGAGGATGTTTTAAATGAGGCTATCTCAAGAACAAAAGTTAAAATTTTAGAAAAAGAGCGTGTTTCAGAAAGTAATATTGATGAAGTTGCAAGAAAAGTTGGTGTTGGTAGTATAATTTTTGGTGATTTAAAAAATGGAAGAGTGAATGATTATGATTTTGATTGGGAAGAGATTCTTAATTTTAGTGGATATAGTGGTCCAAATGCACAATATGCCTATGCAAGAGTTCAATCAATAATAAAAAAATCTGATACTACCAATTTTAATGAGGGGGATTTAAATCTACTTACAGACTCTCTTGAGATAAATTTAATGAAAAAAGTTTTAGCTTTTGATGAAGTGATTGATAAAGCTGTTGAAACAAGAGAGTTACATCATATCACACGTTTTGTTTATGAATTAGCAAAAGATGTTGCATCATTCCATCATGCAATTTCTGTTATACAATCTGAAAATGATTTAAAAAAGGCTAGAGTAAAAATACTTCATATATCAGCAGAGTGTATTAAAACTGCTCTTTCCATACTTGGTATTGAAACAGTTGATAGTATGTAATATTTTTTATTCCTCTTTAAAATTATCTATAAGATTTCTTGTTACAGGAGTATTCTCCTCTTTTCCAACAAAAGCTACATAATGTAAATCTGTCTCAATTATATGTTTTGTAATCCAAGCAAGTAAAAACTCTTTCATTTTTAGTGGTGCAAGAGGAAGTTTATTTTGTTTTATTCCTTCATGAATTTTGCTTAATTCATCTGTTAACATTTTATGTTGTTTAATATGTTCCTCAATATGAGGATACTCAAAAATTTTCATTAATTTCTCCTCTTGAGAAAAATGCTGAATTGTATATTCAATTAACTCTTGTGAGATTGTCTCAAGAATATTATATCCCTCCCCATTCTGCATTGCATCATGTAGTCTATTTGTGATTCCAACAAGTTTTTGATGTTGAATATCAATATGTCTTATTCCTGTGTCATATTCAAATTTCCATTCTATAAGTGGCATTTTTAACTCCTTTATTAAGCAAAAATTTTTTGCAAAACCCTATTTAAAAGATTACTTTTTTATATGAAATCTTTCAAGTCATTTTAACATGTTTTTCTATCTATTTAAAGATACTTTATAAGATATTTTTTTACTATTTTTTAAATAATTAGTTATCAAACTACTTATTTTATATATTTTTCTAAATAATTAAGTTTTTCTTTGAAGAATTTATTAAAATAATATAGTATTTAGATTAGGGGTTTTCTAGTTTAATCAAATCTATTTAAAAAATCTCTGAAATCTATACTTAGGGGGAGTGATGAAACAGGATTTATTAACATATTTTTTTAATTGTGTTAGTCGACAAGCTATGTTTTTCCCAGCTTATCAACCTATTGTTGGAAAATTGGTTCAGAATGGAATTTTATGGGACTGTTTTAGAATATCATATCCATATAAAACTGATAAAGGAGCTAATCCAAAAAATTTTAAAAGAATCTCTTGGAATCCCTATCATAAAATGATATTTGTTGATAGTAAACCTATCTTTCTTCAAAAAGTAGACTATCTTTCTGGTCTTGGTTGTTTAGTTGGTTACTATCCTGAGTTTTTTCCACAATCATTTTAACTCTCTTTTTTTTATTAAAATTTCTCTTTTTTATTAATTCTAAACATGGTAAAACTATTTTGAGTGTTATTTGGGGATATTATGGGTAAAATATATATAAAAGATATGGATGAAGAGGATATCTCTCAAGTTGCTTTATTGAGTGGAGAGCTATTTAAACGTGAAGGATGGGATAGAGAGGCTTTTGAAAAAGAGCTTGATAATCCAATATCAAGAGTAAGAGTAATAAAGGATGGATTTAAAATAGTTGGTTTTTATGTTGCTTGGATTATTTCTGATGAGATTGAATTGGCATCAATTGCAGTTCATTCTGAATATAGAGGAAAAAATTTTGCACAACAACTACTTGATGATTTAATTAATTATGGTATTAAATTTAACTCTAAAATAGTTTTTTTGGAGGTGAGAGAGAGTAATGAAAGAGCAATATCTTTTTATAAAAAAAATCAATTTGAATATCTTTCAACAAGAAAAAACTACTATGTAGATGGAGAAAATGCCACTATTTTTCAAAGAAAACTATAATAATTCATAAATAAAAATAGAAATATAATGTTTCTGGTTTTTAGAAACTAATATTATTTAAATATAAGAATAATATGAGATATTATATTTTACTAAATTAGGAGTAAAAATGATATATTCTGCCTATATTTCATCTATGGATGTTGCAAAGTTAGCCTATAAATATGGAATAAATGAGTTTTTCATTGATAATATAATTGAATCTCCTTTTGATGCAAAATGGTGGTATGTTTATGAAAAAATGGTTTTTAATAGTGATTTAAATAGTATTATAAATCTATTTAAAGAGTTAGAGTTAAAAGGTTATTATGGAATAAGATGTTCCGATTACTCATTAATTCAGATTGCAAAAGATTTAAAAACCTCATTAAAAATTGTTTGGGATCCAAAAACAGGTGGTAATAATAGTTTATATTATCAATTTTTTAGTGATATTCCAGAGATAGAAAGAGTATCCATTTCAAAAGAGTTATCTTTATTAGAGATTGATGAATTGATCTCTTTATATAAAAATAGATTAGAACTTTTAGCTTATGGAAGATTTAGGATCTTTCATAGTAAAAGGAGGCTTCTATTTCCATTTATAGAGAATAATAGTTCTCTAAATATATTAAATAAAAAATATTATCTTGAAGAGGAAAAACGTGAAAATCAGTTTTTTCCAATAGAACAGGATCAAAATGGGACTTATATATACTATTCAAAAAACTATTTTATTGATCCTAAGAAACTAGCAAATAAAAATATCGATTTTTCTGCTCTTTTGGATTTAAAAAATATAACAGATTTAAAAAAAATAGAGATGATTCTAAATTATTATTTAAAAAATAGTGATGATTTTTTAGATGAGACAACTTTTTCACCACAATATGAAATATCAGATGAGAAAATATATAATTATCAACAAAATAGTCCATGTTTTGGAGTTGTGTTAGAGTCTGTTAGAAATGGTTATATCTATATTGAATCCTCAATTGAATTAAAAAAAGGGGATATTTTAAAATTTAGTAAATTAGATTATATAGTAAATGATTTTAAATATTTACAAAATGGGATATATAGATTTTTTTGGCATAAAGGGATAACCTCTGGAGTTACTTTTGAAATCTATTCACATAATCCAACATAAACCTGATTTGCAGGATTATCATCATAAATAGCAACCAATCCCTGTTGATTACAACCATTAAAACCTTCACATTGAACATCTGATTGGCAAGCTACAGTACAAACATTTGTATTTGGATTACAGATACCACTTTGACAATCTGAATGTTCTGTACAGGCATTTCCAACAATAGCTCCTTGCTGTTTCGCCATACATAAATACTCAATTTGAGAGCTATTTTGAACTAATCCAGGCATATTGAAATGGCAAGTCTCATTATTACTTGCACATGGTGAAATTGAGTTACTACATTGAGCTAAAGATGATCCTGTAAATGGTAAACAATAACCAGCATAAACCTCTTTATTTGTTACCCCTCCATCAATATATGCTCCCTCTCTTATTTTAAATGGAGCACATAGTTCACCAGAGTTACATAATGATGTTGAGTTGCAATAGTCTCTACAAACACTATTTATACATAAATCACTTTTACAAAACCAGAAATCATCACCACAAAATCCACCTGCCTCATTATATGCTCTTGTATTATCCTCTAATATAGCACAAACACCCTCAACTGAATCTGTGGCTGTAACTCGAGCAATACAATTATAACCATTTGGACATTGAGATTTATGATTACATGTTTGAGCAACAACAGATGTATCATCCATATATCTACATAATCCAAGAAATTCAGTATAGTGAGTTCTATCATCACTAGCAAAGCCTAAATCAAAATCACAAAACCCCTTTTTCCCTGTTTGAAGACAATCTAAATCATCATCACAAGGAATTGTGCATTGATTATCCTCAATACTACAGATATTTGTTGCACAATCATCTGGAGTTGAACAGAATGCTTTTTCTAAACCTCCAGTTGGATTTGTTGGTTTAGCACAAAATGCTTGAACTAAACCTGTATAGCTTACTCTTTCAAAAGAGTTACAGGTTGTTCCATCAATAACACAATCATTATTACTATAACAACTATTTCTACAAAACTCTGTATTAAAAGTAAAGAAACCAAAAGAGGCAGCTTTAAAGGCATATGGATAACATCCAAACTGTTTAGTGTTCCCATTATTAGTTACACTAAAGCAGGCTGGATTATTTTCAAAACCATTTTGGGCATTACAATTTCTTGTACAAACTCCACCAATACAGTGAAGACCTACTTTACATTGTATATCTCCACAAGATGAATCACAAGCCTGTCCCACATCAACTGATCTTTGGTTATTTTCACAATTTAGAGGAGTTCTCTCACAATATCTTATATCATACTCTGTTTCACCATAACCATCTTTTTGCCAAACTTGATTACAAAAATAGTCTTGTTCCTCTCCATATGTTGAGTATGGATCATTGCATTGAGAGTCATTTGAGCAACCTGTTCCACCAACAGATGTTGATACATTTATGTTAATACAATAGTATCCCTCATTATCATTCATTATACAATCACTAAACCAATCTGCATCATCACCAGGACAATCAGCTCTTGTTTGACAACAGGCTCCTTGAGTTCCATTTAGTGGTCTTGAATCAATACAAATACCTGGTGCTTCACATACCCCATTATTACAGATTTCACCCTGAATTTCACATCTTCCAGTTGGATATGATATAGAACATAAATCCTCAACACAGTTCCCAGAGATGCAGCTAAAATGTTCATTACAATAACCCTCAGGAAAAATGTTAGAACAGGGTTGTTGAGTTGGATGATAACAAACTCCTAAATAACAAATCCAAGTTGCTTGTGGACAATATCCATTTGGAACAGCAGCTGAACACTCTGCAACACAAATATTATTTAAACAGAGTTCTCCATCATTTGGACAGCTTCCTTGTGGATTAAGTGCTCCACAAGGATAAGGAGTGCAGACACCATTATCACAATAGTCATAAGAGTTTAAACATGCTCCTGTTGGATATACAGTTGAACATTGATTTATACAAACTCCATTATCACAATATTGGTTTTCATCATGACAAAGTCCAGTTTTATTCTCACTTGAGCATGGTGATGCACAAACACCAGAAAAACACTCTTTTCCTGTTTCACAATACCCATTAGGAAATGTTATTGAACATGACTCAATACAACTACCAGCAACACAAAGATACCCTTCATCACAATAACCATTTTGAGCAAATTGAGAGCAGGGAGGAGTACAAACTCCCTCAACACAGGTTTCAATACTCTCTTCACAAAAGCCATTAGTATGTTGTGTAGAGCATGGATATTGGCAATTTCCCTCTATACAACTTTGTTCACTATCTCCACACTCACCAAATGGTCTTTCTAAAGAACAAACATAAAAACAGTCTCCATCTTTGCATATTTTTTCAGGAGGACACTCTCCTGTTGGATTTTGAGTTGAGCATTTATTTCCAGAATTAATACAATATCCCTCAATACACTCTTTATCTGTTTCACAAGCACCAGCAGGAAAATCAGAAGAGCATCGATCTAAACACTCTCCATTTTTACATATTTTTCCTGTTAAACACAATCCAGTTTGATTTGTTGAAGAGCAAATCAATGAGTTTTCAATACACTCTCCATTCCAACAAACCTGATTTGAGTCACTACAAACACCAGCTAAATTTCCTATTGAACATTCAGGTGAACAGGCAACCACTTTAGTTGTTGGATTTGTATAACAAATCTCTCCATCAGAACATTTTCCATTTGGATATTTTGAACTACATGGTCTTAGTTCACAAATAAAACCACTCTCTGTTTCAACACAGAGTTTTGTTTTATCTGAACATGGAGCTAATTGTTGATCCTCTTCACACTTACTTCCAAGAGGAATACAATTACCAAGATAACAATAATCATTTTCATTATCGCAATCACCCCATATATCCTCTTGAGAGCATTTAGATGCTGCTTCTGGTGTTGTTCCTCCACAAGAGAATAAAAAAATGATAATTGATGTTAATAAGATATATTTACTCATAATACCTCTCAAACCATATATTACATTATAAAATAAAACATAATTAATTGCAAAAATATCTTCTATTTTTTTTTATAATGAATATTTTGTGAATTTTAATAAAAATTATTTAAATAAAAATTAGTTTTTTTAATTAATATGGGTTTAATTTTTAAAACTATTTATAAAAATATTTTTTGTCAATTTTGTAAAAAAAAATTGACCTTAATAAACAAAAAGAATAAAATCATAGCTGTATTTTGAAGAGGATAAATGTCAACACTTAGCTTTAAAGAGATCAAAAAAACCTATGATGGTAAGAACTACATTATTAAAGGTGTAAATCTCTCTATTAATGATGGAGAGTTTGTTGTATTTGTTGGACCCTCTGGATGTGGAAAATCAACAATGTTAAGAATGATTGCTGGTTTAGAAACAATAACATCTGGAGAACTTATGATTGATGAGGAGATTGTTAATGATTTCTCTCCACAAAAACGTGGAACAGCAATGGTTTTTCAATCATATGCATTATATCCACATATGACAATTAAAGAGAACTTAGAGTTCTCTTTAAAACTCAAAAAAGTTGAACAATCAACTATTGATAAAAAGGTGAAACATGTTTCAACAATGCTTGATTTAGACCCATATCTAACAAGAAAACCATCTCAATTATCTGGTGGTCAGAGACAAAGGGTTGCAATTGGTAGGGCTGTTATTAGAGAACCTAAAGTTTTATTATTTGATGAGCCTTTATCTAATTTAGATGCAAAATTAAGAGGAAGAATGCGTTTTGAGATATCAAAACTACATCAAAACCTAAAAAATACAATCATTTATGTAACACATGATCAGGTTGAGGCAATGACTCTTGCTAATAGAATTGTTGTTTTTAATGATGGACATATTCAACAGGTTGGGGCTCCAATGGAGTTATATCAAAAACCATCAAATCTTTTTGTTGCAGGTTTTATTGGTTCTCCTCAAATTAACACATTTGAGATGGAGTTAAAAGATGGTAAATTAATTCATCCAAACTTTACATTAAAAGATAAATTAGACATAACCATTTCAAAAATAACAGTTGCAGTTCGTCCTGAACATATTGTTATAAATCCAGAAAATTATGATGTTGAGGCAACAGTAGCACTTGTTGAGACTCTTGGAAATGAGACAATTATTTGGGTAACACTTGATGATTTAGATTTTAAAGTTCGCTTAAATGTATCTGAAAGTGGAATAAAAGAGGGTGATAAATTAAAATTGCAGTTTTTAAGAGAGCATATTCACTATTTTAATACAGAAACAGAGGAGCGTTTATTCTAATAGTATTAAATAGTATTTTGTTGAGAATAGGAGATTATATATGAAAAAAATTGCAATTCTGATTTTTTTTGCCTCTCTTCAGATTTTATGGGGAGAATCTTTGTCTTTATGGCATGCCTATACTGGTGAAGAGAGAAAGGCTCTTGAGGAGCTTGCAAAAAAATATGAGGAGAAAAATGGTGTTAAAATAAATCTTTTAGCAATACCATTTGATGCTTTTGATAAAAAATTAACAGCATCTATTCCACGTGGTCAAGGACCAGATGTTTTTATTTATGCTAATGATAATATAGGAAAATGGGTTGAATCTGATTTTCTGGAAACACTTGATTATTGGATGGTGGATGGAACTCTTGATCAACTTATAAAAAGCACAGTTTTAGCAATGGTATACAAAAAAAATATCTATGCTTTACCACTAGCTTTTAAAGTTCCTGTTTTATACTACAATAAAAAATATATTAGCTCTGTTCCAAATAGTTTTGATGAGCTTATTGAGATATCAAAAAAATTAATGGGTGAAAATAAAAATATTTTTGGATTTGCCTATGAGAATACAAATCTATTTTTTCACTCATTTATCCATTTTGGATTTAATGCCTCTCTTTTTGATGATGATAAAAAAGTTAAAATTGGAGAGCAACAAAGTATTGATGCTATGAATTTTGCAAAAAAAATGGCTCTTGAGACTGGAATTATGCCTAAAAGTATAGATTCTGCATTAATAACAACTCTTTTTAATAAAAATGAGTTACTTTTTGTTGTTAATGGTCCTTGGTTTATGGGAGATATATCTAAAAATATCTCTTATGGAATTGCACCAATTCCATTAATTGATGGAAATACTCCAAAACCATATATGTCAATTGAGGGTATTCTTATGAGTAAATACTCAAAGAAAAAAGAGAGTGCAATGAAATTCATAAAATTCATTGTTTCTGATGAGTCATCTGAGTTTAGAATGAGAAAAGGGATGCAGGCTGTTGCAACAAAATCAACATATCAAAAAGAGAATATAAATCCTAATTTTGTAGTGTTTCAAAAACAGGCTGAGAATGCAACTCCACTCTCAAATAACCCTTTAATGTCATTCTTTTGGGCACCAATGGGACAGGCATTAAAAAAAGTTATAAATGAGAAATATGATTCGGCTAAAGCATTATCTGAATCTAAAGAGGAGCTTGAAAAACTATTAGAAAAATAGATATTTTTCAATATTTTTAAATTGAAAAAAAACTATTTTATTATTTTTACTTGCATCCATATGAATAATTTTTTTTATTCTTCAGGGTATTAAACATCTCTTTTTTTAATGAACAGTGGGTTTTAACCCACTGAAGTTAGTATGAATGTGAGTAAATAAAAGATGAACTAATTTTAAGTTGTAAAACTATTTGTTAATATTTTTGAGTAGATAACATGAAACAGTTGCAAAAAAGCTATTTTATTATATTAGTTGTATTTATGGCAATCCTTCAATATATGCTCTATGATAGAACATTAAGAATGGATCGTTTTGAAAAAGGTGCTTTATATCTAAAAACAGA
This sequence comes from bacterium, assembly GCA_016936735.1. Classification (GTDB taxonomy): domain Bacteria; phylum UBP6; class JAFGXH01; order JAFGXH01; family JAFGXH01; genus JAFGXH01. The sequence continues at coordinate 9,222 of JAFGXH010000046.1, read as the reverse complement.
GGCATCTAAAATAACATCATCTATTGAAAAATCAGATTACCAGTCTGTAGTTCCAAAAACAGTAGAGGAGAGTAAAGGATATTTTAGTGAGATCTATCTTTTCTCTGAAAATCAGAATAGTGGTTATGATTTTTTAGTTAATAGAGAGTTAAAAAATCATACAGTAAAAAAAGATTTATCTGATTTACACAGAAAAAATCTATATGATTCCTGTGAAAATCCTCAAAAAGTTACCCAATTTGAGAATATTTTTCTCTATGCTGAAAAAACAAAAGATAGCTGTATTGTTTTTCAAATGGGAAAAATCTCTTTGGGAGAACCATCAAATGGACCTCTTGGTTACGCCTTAATTGCTATTTTACTTATAATTGCTGCAATTTTTGTATTTAATCCAGAGGAGAAAAAAAATAGAATAGTTCTATCTATAGCCTTATTGGCATCAGTAGTTTTATCTTTTATTCTGTCTATAACAGATGCAAAAACAGTTGGATATGAGAAGATTTCTGAAATTACAGTGGGTAATATTAATAAATTAATGATAATATTTGCTGTTATGATTATTCTATTCTCTCTTTTTTATATCACCAATCTATCTGTTAGATGTTCAAATACTCTATTAAAACATAGAGCACCATATCTATATATTGTTCCTGGTGGTATTGGAATTCTGTTTTTATCATTTATTCCACTTATTTCAGGTATTTTACTCTCATTTTTTCAAGTAAGATACAACTCATACAATTTTGTTTGGTTTGATAACTATATTGATATTGTTATTGGTGGTTTAAAAGATATTGCAAATCCAAAAGGGTTTTATTATACATTTTTTATTACTGTTGTTTGGACAGCAATAAATATATTTTTCCATGTCTCTGTTGGTATGGGAATTGCACTAATAATAAATAGAAAAGGATTAAAATTTAAAAAACTTTACTCTATTATATTTATTATTCCTTGGGCTATTCCAAACTATATTACAGCTCTTATATGGAAAAGTATGTTTCATGAGCAGTTTGGGGCAATAAATTCAGCATTAGAGCTTATTGGATTTGAAAAAATAAGTTGGTTTAGTCAAACATTTACAGCTTTTACAGCAAACCTTTTGACAAATATCTGGTTAGGCTTTCCTTTTATGATGGTTATGACTCTTGGTGCACTGCAATCAATACCAGAGCATCTCTATGATGCAGCTGTTATGGATGGTGCAACAAAATGGCAACAGTTTCGTCATATAACATTACCAATGTTAAAACCTGCTCTTTTACCATCAATAATATTGGGAACAATTTGGACATTTAACATGTTTAATGTTATCTATCTTGTTAGTGGTGGAGATCCTCAATCAAAAACAGATATTCTTATCACAGAGGCATATCGTTGGGCATTTGAAAGAAATGGAAGATATGGTTACTCTGCTGCATATGCAACAATTATTTTTGCAGTTCTATTTTTATATAACCAAGTTACAACAAGAATTCAGAAAAAAAGTGAGGCCAAATGAAAAATCAGACATTTGTAAAATCATTTTTTACCCATTTAGTACTTATAATAATAGCAGTAATAACATTATATCCAGTCTTATGGGTTCTTAAAATGGCATTTTCTCCTGAGCAGGGATTTTCAACATCTTTAGCAGGAGACTACACATTTAAAAATTTTATAGATCTTTTCACACTTGTTGATTCAGAATCTAATCTATTGATGCTTCATCAATTTTGGAACTCAATATTTGTTTCTGTTATATCTGCTTTTGTTGGTTTAGTTCTTGCAACAAGTGCAGCCTATGCTTTTTCAAGATTTGAGTTTTATGGAAAACAATCTGGAATGAAGGCTCTCTTAATGACTCAGATGTTTCCAGGTGTTTTAGTTATTATTCCTCTTTATCTTATTTTAGACTCAATTGGTCTATTAAACTCTCTTTGGGGATTAATTTTAGTATACTCAACAACCTCTGTTCCATTCTCAATATGGATGTTAAAAGGATATTTTGATACTATTCCAAAAGAGATTGAGGAGGCTGCAATTATGGATGGAGCAAGTCAGTTTACAATATTTATTAGAATTATTGTTCCATTATCAAGACCTGCAATTGCAATAACAGGGCTTTTCTCTTTTATGACAGCGTGGAATGAGTTTATTCTTGCTGCAACTTTTATGAGTAAAGAGACTCAATATACAGTTCCAGTTATGCTTCAATCTTTTGTTGGTGCATATAACACTCAATGGGGAATGTTTGCAGCAGGTTCAATTATTGTATCTATTCCAGTTGTTGTTCTATTCTTATATGTTCAAAAACATCTTGTTGGTGGTTTAACTGCTGGTGGAATCAAAGGTTAAATATTATTTTTTTCACATAAACTTGATATAGAACATTCAGAACATTTTGGTTTTCTAGCTTTACAAACATATCTTCCATGTAAAATTAATAGATGATGAGCCTCTAGTATATATTTTTTTGGTGTTATTTTTGCCAAATCAAGCTCAACCTCTTTAGGAGAGAGCCCTTTTGATAATCCAACTCTATTTGAGACTCTAAATACATGTGTATCAACTGCAATAACAGGTTTATCATATAAAATATTAAGTAAAACGTTTGCTGTTTTTCTTCCAACTCCAGAGATAGAGGTTAATTCATCAAAATTATCTGGAATTTTATTATTAAATCTATTTTTTATATCATTTGCTGCCTCTATAATAAATCTGGCTTTATTTTGATATAATCCAATTGATTTAATATAGTTTTTCAGCTCCTCTTCACCTAAATCAATAAAATCTTGAGGAGTTTTACAAAAATCATAAAGATTTTTAGTTGCTTTATTAACAGATATATCTGTTGCCTGTGCAGATAATATAACCGAGACCATTAGTTGAAAATCTGTTTCATAAATTAATTCAGTCTCTGCTCTCTCTATTGTTTCAGATAGTGTTTTAAAAATAGTTAAGATATCTTTTTTTTTCATAATAACCTCAATAAACAATATAAAGATAAATATAGATATTTTTTTTTCAACTAAAATAGATTGTTAAATTTATATATTATTGATTACTCTTTTTTGTTGATGGTAGATTTTTCTTAAAATCTTATAAATCTTGAATTCATGTCTATTGGTATATCTATTATAGTGTTTTTTATAATTTAAATAGTGATATTATATATATTTTCTTTTATAAACAGTAATTCAACTTTGGATTACACTCTGTTTATATAATTTTAAAACAAAAAACTCCAAAAACAATTGAAAAAATTAAATTGAGATGTTATTATTAGTGTATTAGTTTTGAGTTAAAAAATGGCTGAAAATATTGTTGGAATGCAAAAGTAAAAATGCAGGATTTGATTGATATTCCGGATAAAACATTAAAAAAATATATTCCACACTTTGAGTATATTCCAATAATAATGGATAAAATATCAAAAAAGGAGCTTCAAAAAGCAGATTCATATTTAACAAAACTACTTTCAATAAATAAAAGTGAAGACTTAAATGAGTTAAAATATCTGATGTCACAGCTACTTAAAACAATTTTTAAATTTAAAGATGAGACAGAGAGAAAAAAATTTAGAGAGATACTTGTAGATTATTTGGAAACAGTAATGACAAAAAAATATGATTATGATCATATGATGGAAAAACTGTATGAGGTTGGAGAGGAGGAGGATATGTTTTTTATGACTTTAGATCATATTTTTGAAAAAGAGGAGAAAGAGAAAGAGGAGTTAAGAAAAGAGATAGCAATAGAGAAAATAAAAATATTATCTTTTCTTAAAAATAGCATAAAAACCTTTTTCGGCTTAGGTTTAACAAAAGAGGATATCTCAAAAAATCTTAATATCTCAATTGAGGAGATAGAGGAGATTGAAAAAGAGATTCAGAAAGAGAATTTATAACTTTTCTATCATTTTCTTAAAAAAATTCAGTTTATAAAAGAAAAAAGATTTTTTTACTTTATAAAAATGCTTTGTTGCTTCGTCTCTTTACTCTCCAATCTCCCTCTCCCCTATTTACTTCGTAAATTTTCCCCTCCCTTCAACACTAAAAAAATATTTTATATTTTTTTGTGTCTGGAGGGGATGTGAAGAGAGAAGAGAATAAACAGAAATAAAAAGAATATACAGGGTTTATAAAAAGCTAAACTAATTGATAAAATACTCTTTAATATGATATAAAAAGTGTTGTGGGTTTTTAGATTATTAATCTCTGCTTCTGATAACCCAGTTACTTAATTGATATGTTTTTATAGTATTAACTGAAATTGATTATTGAAACTCATATTATTGTTTTTATTAAAGAATGGTAAACCAATCAATCTATAATTTGGATTTTCCGCTTTTATAACCTTTTCAAATCCATATTTTTCAGTAATTTCTTCTAAAAACTTTTCTTTCCATCCTTCTTTTCCAGTTTTAAAAGTTCCATCATCTCCAATAAATTCATTCCCTTTTGGTTCAATAAATATTTGATAATATATCTCTCTATCAATATTATCAACTCTTTGTTTATTTTTTGTTTTTAGAAATAAAATAAAATCAGGTTGAAAACCTCTTCCTTGTTCAAAGTCATATATTTTATAAACTTCTTCATTTCTCAAAATATAAATTTCTTTGTATTTATTTTCAAGATTACCAATGGATGTTTTTATAAAATTTATGAGAGCTTTTTCTTCGCTTGTTCCTACGAATCCATCCAATACATACCATTCATTATTTTTTGATATTGAATCATCAAGATTTTTTTCTTCAATAGATTTAATTTTAGGTTCATCAAAAAAATCTTTAAAATTCCCTGCAATAAATTCACTTCCAATTTTTGGAGCAATTTTATTTTTTAATTCTGTAAAGATATTGTCTAAAAACTTAATTACCAATCCTAACTTATCACTATTATCAATATCATCATAATTTGTATTTTTACTAACAATTATTTTTATGTCAAAATCAGCAAGTTTATCTGTTTGTAATTCTTCAATGCTTTCGATTTCCAGTTCTTCTTTTAGTTTTTCAAATTGAAACAAAGAATTCTCTTGTTTAGCTTTTATATTGATTGCTTTTTGAACAATATGTTTTTCAATGTCTTTAAATTTCATGATAATTGTTTTTAATTTATCCTCTCTTATATTTAATCTTGTTTGATTAGTTTTTAGTGTTTCAAAATCAACTTCTTGTTCTGTAAATTCTAAACCTTTGATTTTATACTCAAAACTCCAATTTAGTTTAATAAATTCTAAAGTTTTATTTTTTCTGTTTGGATTATCAATTTGCTTATTATACCAAACTTTTACATTCTTATAAAAATCGCTTTCCTGAAATTCTTTTTTGACAGAAAAGGTTTTTCTCACCCTCTCATCCCTTATATAGCCATCCTTTTTGAGTTCCCTCTTTAACTCATCTATATAACGATGATCACTCGTAGAGTAAAAATACAATTCTTCCAACACCCTAAGCTCATGGTTTAGATCATCATCAAATTTTCTTTTATTTTTAATTTTGTCATTAAAAGCAAAGGGAAAATATCTAACACCTCTTCCAATAAGCTGTTTTTCTTTGGTTGTTGCTTCTGGAGTTTTATTTTTATAACCTCCTCCTGTGTTTTGTCCTTCATACAGTCTGACAATATCAAAAAGATTCAAAACATCCCAACCTTCCGTCAATCTATCAACAGTAAAAATAGCTCTAATATGATTATTTTTGTCTTCTAAACTATTAAGTAATTTTTCTGTTTCTTCATCTGTTTTTTCTTTTGTGGTCTTATTTGTTTTTGAGTTTGTAATAATGGTGTTTTTTTCTTGATAACTTTGTTTAATCCAATTAGCTATTTCTCCAAAATTGATTTTTTCTTTTTTAATAAATTCTAAAACTTGTTCGGTTCTTGATTTTCCCATTTCAAAAAGAGTTAGTTGCTTACCTTCATAAATTTTATCACTTATATTTTTGAGAAAATCAAAATCACTACTTGAAATATTATCTATCCATTTCAAAATATCTTCATAATCTGTTTTTGATTCGTCAATGGTTTTACTTCTAAAAAGAATAACTGGCTTGAAGTTTGCAATATTATTTTTGAGTGCAATTTTATGCCTATACCATTGAAATAAAAGTGCTTGTAAAACTCTTTCTTTCTTATCTAAAGTAGAGGAAATAAGATTGATTTCTTTGGTATAACCTGCTTGTAAAAACTCTTTGAGTCCAAATTTATAGATGATTTTGTCTTCGTATTTTTTAGCAATAGCTTCTGTTGCTGGAATAGTTGCAGTAAATTCTAAAAGCACATTTTTATTATCTTCTTTCTTTCCGTTCTTTTTTAAAATGAGTTCTATAACTGTATGTTCCCAACCTTTTTTCTCAATTTCTGCTTCACTACTTGTTCCTGTTAATTCTTTAAAATCAATATTATTACCATCATCATTGAACAGTGCTTTTTGTTTATTATTCACTTTAGTATTTGTATTCAAGTGATGTGCTTCATCTGCAAGCATAACAATATTTTTACTATGCAAATCATCCAAAGTCGTCTGATTTTCTCTTTGCAAGTGAATATCGTTATAGAGTTTTTGAATAGAAGTAAATTTGATTTCTATACCTTGCGGATTGTCTGAGAAATTATCTACTTTTTTGATATTAATAGTTTTATCATCAATGACAATTTTTTCTTTGAAAAGGTATTTTGTATGTGTGTTGTCTATAAAATTATTTTCGGTTTTATCTACGATATTGTTTTGATTTACAAAGAAAAGAAAATGTCTGTATCCTTGATTGTAGTAATACAAGATAGTACTTGCCATCAAAAGTGTTTTCCCTGTTCCTGTTGCCATGTTAAACATCAAATGAGTAGGAGATTGTTTGAGTTTTGATTTTGGATTTTCATAAAATAGAAAATTTTCAAAAGCATTTTTTTGCCAATCAAAAAAAGGATATTTCAAGTTTTCACAAATATATTTTGGTATTTCAAAAATCTCAGGACTAAAATTTTTTAGTGCCTCTTTTTGAGTATTGATTGTTTCATAAAGATTTTTAATATCTACCATGGTTATTTCTCACTGTTATAAAATTGTGAAGTTAAATTTTGGTCTTCTTCGCTAATCCCAAACTTCTTGTCTGCAATTTCTGTTTTGTTTACATACATTTGATTGTTATCAAGCATAGCGAAAAAGATTTTCTTTTGTTCATCTAAACTCAAATTTCTAAAATTCTCTTCTTGCAAAACTTTTTCTTTAAACTCATTTATTTTGAGATTATAGTTGAGGAAATATCTCTCATACATTTCATCAAAAAATGTTTCTAATTCATCTAAGCTCCTTGCTTCTTGAATTTTTTCTTTGGCTGTTTCATTCCATTTTGCAAGTTCAAAGTAGATAAAAGAATTATCAATATTTTCTTTTTCCATTACTTTTTGAACTCTCGGACAAGTAATGGTGTTGATATAATCCATCTGCTCAATCATGATGAATTTTCTATTTCCTCCGTCTTTGTTCAATTCCAAAACTGCATGAGCTGTTGTTCCAGAACCTGCGTGATAATCTAAAACAATCGCATTTTTATCATTTCCAACAACCGCATAAATACAATCATAAACATTCCAAAGAGATTTTGGGAAACTAAAAGTGTTATCTTTAACTAAAGAATTTACAATTTTTGTCCCATATTCATTTGCATCATATTTTTTGTCAATCCAAACGGTTCTATACTTTCCAAAGTCTTTACCTATTTGGATGTCATAGATACCTTTTGTAATTTTAACTTTAAGTAAATCTTTTATTTCCTCAACACTCTGTCTTGCATATCTCCATTTTCTTTCAATACCTTTTAAATCAATAGGGTATATTTCTACAAAATCACCTTTGTGAATATTGATAGATGGGTGAAAATCGTCATTACAAATTTCTCCGAAGTCAATTATTTGGTTAGTACATTTATCTACAAGAATTGGATAAAAACAATTTTTGGCATCTGTTCTTTCGCTTTCTGAACCCCAGTTTCTTAAATTACTAAAATCAATATTTTCTTCTTCAATTTTTCTATTTCCAATAATCTTTTTACCTTTTGGAAAAATAAAATAAGCATATTCATGAGTATATGAAAAATTTGTACCTTGTATTCCTCTTGGATTATGAACAATCGTTATGCAGTGATTTTCATACTCTGGAAATAATTCTTCAATCATTACCCCTAAATAACTAACTTCATTTTCATCAATAGCAACGATAAAAGCACCATCTTCTGAAAGTAGTTTTTTTCCTACATCAAGCCTATTTTTCATAAATGTCAACCATGTAGAATGATTGAAATTATTATTATAAGTAAAAGTATTGTTGCTACTTGGTGGATTATATGGTGGATCAATATAAATCAGCTTCACTTTTCCTGCAAATTGTTTTTTTAAGCTATGTAAAGCTAGTAAATTATTTCCTTTGATAATCAAATTTTCTTTGATTGTTCCATCTTTTTCTCTTTTAATTTCTTTGACTTCTTGCTCTCCATCTTTGGTAAACCTTTTCCAGTTTGTCAGAGCTTTTGGGTCAAAAAGTCTATCTATCTCATCATGAGCAAGTACAGAATTAAAAAAAATCTCTTTTCTCTTGCTTTTTTTTTCTTCATATTGTTCAGCTTTTTCATTGTATTCAAAATAAGTGTCTGTTCCTTCTTCAGTACTTTGCCCACCTTCCAAAACACAATCTTTATATGGAAAATCTAAAACGACATCATTTGTATCTTTTAAAAATCTCTTCCCATCAGTTAAACCAATTCTATTTTTATAAATAGTATAAGAATTATCAATTTTGTTTTCTTCCATGAAAAAACGAAATTCGTTTGTCTTAAAAACATAAGCATCTTTGATTTTCACAAAAAACTTTTCTCGTAAATCTGTTTCTTGTAGTAACAAATCAATAATTTTCTCATCAATATGTTCTACTAAATCTAAAAGAAGAGTTTGGTTTAACTCTGTTTTTTCTTTATTCCAAAGTCTTTCATCAAAATTTAATACTTTATATACTTGCTTTTTTATAATGTTGCTCATACTACCTACTAATAATAAAATTAGAATTGTGATTATTTTGTTGAATGTTATTAAGATTTAAATTTTTTATTAAAATACTAAAATCAGATTTATGTCATTTAGAAATAAAATTTAAATCTATCTCTTAAAAATAAATACTCTCTAGTTTAATTTAGTGAAATATTTGATATAACTCAATTCTTTTAAACTAAATAAACCCAATTACTTT
>JAFGXH010000005.1 GCA_016936735.1 bacterium | reverse complement strand
TTGATTTTACTCTATTTTTTGCTATATAATCGCTATGTTTTTATGTATTAATGTGATGGTTATGCTGAATAAAGAGATTGCTGATAAAAAATGGGTCTATAGTTTCTATTTTAACATAATTATATTTATGTTAATTATTGCATATTTTATTGTGGATATATCTTTTAAAGATTTCACAATAATTGAGTATCTATCATATCCATCTGCAATAATTTTTAATGTTTTATCATTCTTTTTTATAAAAAAAAGAAACAATATTGGTATATACTCTGTAATTTTTAATGGAATTATATTTTTAACATTAATGACAATAGAGGTTAATAATTTTTTTCAATTTATAATCTCAGCACTTCTTGTTCAATCGGGAGTAGGGCTGATTTTAAATAATAAAAAACAGGAGATTATAAGTAACACCTCAATTATTATTCTAATGATTTATAAAATCTTTTTTTTAGAGAATGAGTTAATATTTAACTCATATACTAAAACCTCTTTTTTAATAATATCGGTTGCCCTTTTTATTGCAATAAATTTTACAATGAAGATTTTAAATAAGGAGATTCAAAAAAACTCGAAAATACCTGAATATGAGGATAAAATATCTGAAAAAGAGTCATTTTTAAGGTATCTTTTAGACTCTGTTCCACTTCCAATATATTATAAAGGGGTTGATAAAAAATATCTTGGATGTAATAAAGCATTTGCTAAATTTTTTGGAAAAGATGAGAGTTTTGTTATAGGAAAAACTGTATTTGATATATTAAACAGTGAATCTGCAAAAATACATGATCAAAAGGATTATGAATTAATAAAAAGATGTTTTGGAAATACGCAAAAAATAACAGCAGATATTGATGATACAACATTTAGTTGCATCTCATCTGAGTATGAGGATATTTTAGTTGATAAAAAGGGTGTAAGTCACAATGTTATTTTTTATAAATCTATATTTAGAAATCCAAATGATAATATTGAGGGAATCATTGGGATTATGATGGATATTACAGATTTAAAAAAGGCGAAAAATGAGGCAGAGAAAGCAAATAGTACAAAAAGTGATTTTCTATCAAGTATGAGTCATGAGTTTAGAACCCCTTTGAATGGGATTATAGGTTTTATGGAGCTTATTCTTGAGCAAGAGGATGATGAAAGAAAAAAAAGTATGGTGCAGGCTGTTTTAGATTCAAGTAATCGATTACTTTTTTTAATAAATCAGGTTTTGGATTTATCTAAAATTGAGTCTGGAAAAATGGAGATTATTGAGGATATATTCTCAATAAGAGAGATGTTTGATCGAGTTGTTAAAATATATAAAGTGCTGGCTGAAAAAAAAGGCTTACTTTTAATATCTTTTCTAGAGTTAGAGAAGAATATTGATAGTTTTAAGGGTGATTCACTAAAAATTGAACAGATATTTATCAATCTTTTGGGAAATGCAATAAAATTTACTCAACAGGGAGAGGTGATTTTTAAACTATCATATAAAAAAGGATTTTTAAATTTTGAAATTAGAGATACAGGAATAGGGATTCCAGAAAATGAATTGGCATCTGTTTTCAATAAATTTTCAAGAGGAAAAATATATAATCGCTCTATATCAGAGGGTAGTGGACTTGGATTAAGCATTGTTAAAGAGCTAATAAATTTTCTTTCTGGTGATATTGATGTTAAAAGCAAACTAAATGAAGGAACAACATTTTTTGGAAAAATTCCGATTTTGATAGATAAAACAAAAAAAATTGATACAAATGAGTTTGAACTTTTTAAAATTCCAGAGAGGGAGATATATATTCTTGTTGCAGAGGATAATCCAATAAATATTGCTTTATTGAGGGCAATATTTTCAAAATATAAGACATTTAGTATCTCTTTTGCTGAAAATGGTTTGGATGCAGTAAAAATAGCAAAAGAGAGAGCTTTTGATATTATTTTAATGGATATACAGATGCCATATTTAAATGGTTATGAGGCAGTAAAAATATTGAGGGATGAGGTTAAAATAAAAACCCCAATTATTGCTTTAACAGCCTATTCTGAACAATCTGAAATAGATAAAATACTACTTTCTGGAATGGATGATATAATTACAAAACCATTTCAAAAAAATCAATTACTACAGAAAATACTAAAATATCTATCTAATGAATAGTTTTTAAATAATCTGAAAAAAATAAAGATAATAGTTTAGATAATATGAATGATAAAATTAATGCAATAGGTAGCATTGAAAACATATATCCAAAATAAAACATCCTAACATATAATGGAGTGATTACTCCCGATTTTGTAACTTTATATTTACTAAAAATGGTATTATCTCCATCTTTAAAATCCTCAATTAACTCCACTATTTTAAAATCATTTTCCTCTTTTAATATTTTAAAAGAGTATAAACATCTATCTGTTTCAAAATTGAAACTTTTTTCTGAGATCCAAAAATTATATTTAGAATCTCTATTTATATCTGAAAATCTTACAGCTTCAAATTTTTTAGTTTCTAAATTTTCAGCTAAAATAGATAAAAAAGGAAACTCAATATCCCCTTTCTCTGCATCTTTTGCATTATAGTATGAGTAGAAAAAAAAACCAACAATAAGAATAAAAAAGAATAGAAAAATTTTAGATACTAAAATTAAAACTAAAATATTAAGAGAATATTTATAAAAATTCATGAAACTTTAATAAAAATGCTTTAACCTATTGTAATTAGAAACATCTTTTACTCTATTACAAAATCCAGTTTAGGTCCTGTTTTTATTATTAACTCTTTAGTTGGTGAGTGCATATCTCCATCTATTGTATAACCAAAAGGCTCTTTTAATGAGCGAATAATAATTTTATCAGAGATTTTCTCCTCTCTAATAGATGGTCTAACACCTTTATTAAGCCAGATTCTTGGAAGAGAAGATATAACCTCAAGAGGATTTCCATGTAAACCAATTGCATGAAACATATCTGGATGCTCTTGAGAACGAAGAGTAGGGGTAAAACCCAATCCAATTTGGTCAACAGTTGAGGCAACAACTGTTAAATATTTTTTATTTTTCCAAATATTTCCTTTTCCATCCTCAACCTCAAGAACCATTTTTTCAAATAGAGGATCATGTTTAGAGAAAAAACCCTTTAAAACTGATAGACCAAGAGTTTTTGCTGCAATTAGTGGTGAAGGATTTACATTTTGATAGTACATTCTTAAGAAATTATAAACAATCCCATTCCCAAAAATAAAACCATAATGTTTATCATTAATCTCAAGAAGATTTCTTTTTGTCATTCTAAAAGACTCTTTTGCATAATATTTTTGTATGATATTAATAAGAATCTCCTTTGGTTCACCCTTAATTTTGAGATCTCCAGCAACTGTATTCATTGTTCCACCTCTTAAAATTGCTATTTTAGGAAGTGGAGTATCTTTATAAACCTGTATGAAGACTGATAAAGTAACATGATTAGTTCCATCACCACCATTTATACATAAGATGTCAATACTATTTCTTTTAAAAGCCTCTGCAACTTTATAGATATCATCTATAGAGCGTGTTTCATATGCCTCACCATTATTTCCAAGAATATATCCCAATCTTCTCATTGCTTCAGGATTTTGTTTATTTTTTTTGGATCTTGGATTAGATATTATACCTATTCCAGGCATTTTCCCTCCTTACATAATTTCAGAAAACTATCTATAAATTGATAGCTATAAAGTATTAAACTATCTTTATATATTTTTCAAGTATTAACTATATTTTTATATATTCTCTAATATAGATAAAAGATAATTAAACCCTTTTTTTATAATTATATCACCATTTTTTAACTCGGGATCTTTAAGAATTATTCTTAAAGAGTTATTCCCTTCAACCCCTTTAATAAGATAGTTTTCAGGATATGATATTTTAAAAAATGGTTTTTTTAGGCGATCTAAATACTCTAAATCACCATCCTCTCCAAGTTTAAATATAATCTCTTTTGTAATTGAAGAATCAAATGTAATCTCTTTTATAAATGGATCTCCAACACAATTAAGAATATCTTTTATATTTACAACAGATATCATAAAATTCCTATCAGTTTTAAACACCTATAATCTCTTTTATTGCAGAACAAAAACTTTCAATCTCATCCTCTGTTGTAAAATAGGATGGAGTAACTCTTATAGTCCCTTCAGAAAAATTTTGATTCTCTCCAATATAGTTAAACATTAAAGGTGCACAATGAAATCCTGAACGAACAACAATATCAAAAGACTCTTTTAAAATATATACTATATCCTCATTTGTAAAACCAGTAATAGTGAATGAAAAGATTGAACCACCACTCTGAATTACATTTGGTGA
>JAFGXH010000045.1 GCA_016936735.1 bacterium | reverse complement strand
TAGAATATGATATATATAAATAGTTTTAAATCAAACTATTTTAAAAAATTATAAAATCCCAATTTTTTAAAAAACAATAGTATTTTATATCTTTTATATTCAAAACTAATCTAAAATCTTGACAAAAATATAAGATACTGTTATTCTCTATTGGTTATAATGGAGGATATATCATGTCTAGATTTATCACAATGGTCATTTTACTACTAACAACAGCATCTATCTTTTCTGCTGAAATAACAAATGTAATTGATGCTTTTGATGGAACAGATCCATTTGATTTTAATTTTGAGATTAATTATGAATATAAATATCAATCTACAAAATTAAAACGAGAGGCATATTGCCTTGATGGTGATGTTAATTGTGCATATGATAAAATGGGTGGGAATGGGATTATTAATTTTAATCAATTTATGTATACCAAAAAAGAGCATATTATTGAACCAAAACTTCGCTTTGGTCTTTATAAAGATTTGGAGTTATATTTAGCATTACCAATATATCTCTCTTCAACAAGAAATATTGGATTTGATTCATCTGCTAAAAATGCAGCTCTTGATACAAACAATGATGGTAAAGTTGACTCCTCTGATGGAACACCAACCCATAATGGTGCATCAAACACTTTTTGGAACACAGAAAATACAGGTGGGAATGATCTATTTCTACCATATAAATATGAAAAAGAGTGGAGTGGTGGCGAACTTTTTCCCGATAAAGGTTTAGACTTTGAGCGTTCTGGTCTTTCAACTCTAAATGTTGGTGTAAAATATGGTATTCTTGATAATGATAGAGATGATACAGACCCAACATGGATGGTTGGTATTGAGTATAATGCACCAATTGCAACTCCAATTGAGTACTATAGCACTAAAAAACTAACACAAATGTTAAATGGTAGTGGGTATGATGGATTAACTGCAACTGAACTTCAAAATATCATGAAAAATCGTTTAGATTTATCAAGTTCAACAATGGGAGATGGAGTTCATCATATAAAATTTGAAACAGGTCTAAGTAAAAGATATGGTATTGCAGATGCCTATATGAGTTTTAATTATGATTTTCTTATAGCAGGAAGTAACTCTATATATACAGATGAAGCAAATAGAGAGTTTGATAAGCCTGGTGATAATTTTAATTTTGGGGTTGGTGTAGAGCTTATTCCTTGGGAAAAAAGTATAAGAAATTCAGAAACTGATGAAAAAACCGTTCTTGGAACCTTCTCTATTGACCTCTTTTTACAATTTGCACATCAAATGAAAGGATTAACTCTTTCTGAACTAAGTGATTATTTAGGAATTCCAACCGTTGTTGATTCCTATTCAACAATAACAGGAAAACTTGCACTTAGATTTATGCCAGTTAAATATGTTAAAATAAATTTTGGTGCATCTTTTTCATATGTTACAGACCACTTTTTAACAAATCAACCAAAAGGTGTTGATAAAAATGGTGATGGAGTTTATACAACAGATGAGTATGATCCAATGTATAGTGCAAATACATCATATTTTAACTCATTTAATACAATAGGAAATCGTATTTTTGCAACAGAGACACTTTTAATGAGTTTTTTTGTAAATATGCAACTTCAATTCTAACTTAATGATTTAAATCTAACCTACAATTAAATTATATTTTTATCTTTATATATAAAAGTAGTTTCTAAATGTTTTTATACAAAATCTAATTAAATATAGTTTATTGGAAAATATAAGATTTTTTGATAAAAAAAAGGGAGACAAAAATCTCCCCGATTGGCGGAACGGACGGGGCTCGAACCCGCGACCTCCGGCGTGACAGGCCAGCATTCTAACCAACTGAACTACCGTTCCAAAAAAGTATAAAGGTAAAAAAAAAGGGAGACCGAAATCTCCCTAATTGGCGGAACGGACGGGGCTCGAACCCGCGACCTCCGGCGTGACAGGCCAGCATTCTAACCAACTGAACTACCGTTCCAAAATCGAAGTGGGCGCTACAGGGATCGAACCTGTGACCGCCGGCTTGTAAGGCCGATGCTCTCCCAGCTGAGCTAAACGCCCTCGATGTTGTTGGTTATAGCAAAGTTTAAATTAAATGTCAAGTATTTTTTTTCAATAAATAAAAAAAAATCATTTTTTCTAAAATTGCAAAACCTTGACAATCTAAAAAGAATGAATTATTATATAAAAATAGAGTTTAGGGTCTCTTATGTTAAAAACAGTTTTTATACTTTTATTATTAGGCTTAATGTTATCATGCTCAAATCCACAAGAATCACCTCATGAAACTGTTAAAATGTTTTTTAAATATGTTTCTGAAAAAGATTTGAAAAAAGCATATGATCTTCTATCTCCTGAAACAAAAAAGAGATTTATTAATAATGAAGAGCGTTTATTGAGAACTAATTTTCAAGTTAATCAATATCCAATAAAAAAAATTAGACATAGAAGAGAGGATAAAGAGCGACAGATTCACTATATGGAGGTGATTCTAGAAAACAATGATACAGGTTTTATCTCATTAAAAAAAATTGATGGTCGTTTTTATATCTATTTTGAAGAGAATAATAATGAATGATAGAGATTTTATACATTTTATGCTTGATGAAGGGGTAAAACCAATATCTAAAAAAAGTTCAGGAACAAAATCCACCTCTAAAAAAAATGGACAAAAAAGTTTTACTATCCAAAATACAACTAAATCTATCTCAAAAAAAGATTTTGAAGAGCTTTTAAAAAATCATGATTCAATACTCTTTGGAGAAGAAAAAATAGTTCAAGAAAAAAAAGAGAATCAAGCTGTTATTTTTATGGAGTATCCTGCAATTATTGATGATGTTGACCATCAAATAGATCTTCATGGATTATTAATGGATGAGGCTATTAATAAAGTGAAAGAGATGTTGATTTATACTCTTTCTGATAAATATAAAACAGTTTTAATCATTACAGGAAAGGGAAAACACTCAAAACATGGACCGATTCTAAAACATGCAATAAAAACCTATCTTTTATCAAGGGGAGATGTTATTCAAAAAGTTGAATATGCTCCAAAATCAATGGGTGGCGAGGGTGCATTTTTAGTTACTATGAGATGAGTTATTTTATAAACATATTTGAGAGGTGCTCATGTTATTTAGTGTAAATTCAGATAATCCAGAACAAAGAAAAATTAAACAGATTGTTGATATTTTAAAGGATGGTGGAGTTATCGCCTATCCAACAGATACTTCTTATGGTATTGGTTGTGATTTGAATAATAAAAAGGCTGTTGAAAAAGTTTATAAAATTCTTCAATTACCTAAAAACAAGCATTTAAGTTTTTTATGTAGTGATCTATCATCTATTGCAGAGTATGCTGTTGTTTCTAATTTTGCATATAAAACTATTAGAAGATTAATTCCTGGTGCCTATACATTTATTTTAGGTGCATCAAAAACGGTTCCAGATGCAATTATTTCAAAAAGAAAAGAGGTTGGAATAAGAGTTCCCAAAAACAATATCTGCCAAGCAATTATTGAAGAGCTTGGTGGACCAATTATTAATGCAACAGCTAAAAAGGGGAATGGAGAGTTTTTTTTAGATGGAATTGAGATAGAAGAGGAGATGGGAAAACTTTTAGATGCAATTATTGATGCAGGAAATATTGGTAATCAGGGATTATCAACTGTAATTGATTTTAGTAATGATGAGGTTACTTTAGTAAGAAAAGGAATGGGAGATTATAGTTGGATCATAGAGGAGTAATTTTTATTTTATTAATCTCTTTTTTTTCACACACTCTATTTGCTGGAGATGATGAAAAAATTATATACCCTTTAAAAAAAGAGATTATATACTCAACAATGGTAAGATATTTGGCTATTGATAATGAGGCAAAAATATCTGAAAAAGATATTGAGGGGGCATATATTATATTCTCAAAAGATGATAAAGAGGAGATAATTATTGGAAAAATTGAGTTGATTGAGCGTGAAGAGAAAAAAACTGAGATGAAAATCAAGTTTGAAGGGGCAATTTATAAAAAAAATCGGTTTCTTAAAAAATTTAAAGAGAAACTTGAAGAGGAACAAGATATCAAAATTGGAGGTTAATTATGGTAAAACCACTTGAAATAAAAGATGCAACATTTGATTCAGAGGTATTAAAATCAGATATTCCTGTTATGGTAGATTTTTGGGCACCTTGGTGTGTTCCATGTAGAGCTGTTGCACCAATTATTGAAGAGCTTGCTGGTGATTATGAGGGAAAAATAAAAGTTTGCAAAGTGAATACTGATGAGAATCAAAGAATCTCTGCTATGTTAAATATTAGAAGTATCCCAACAATAGCTTTTTTCTTGAATGGTCAGGTTCAAGATGTGATTGTTGGAGCACGTCCTAAAAAGAATTTTGAAAAAGCGATTGAGGCTATTATTCAAAAATCTATAAAATAGTTTTAGAAGAGAGTATGTTAGAATATAGAGATATGCTTTATATACCATTAAAAACAGATGAGATTAAAAAAGAGATTACCCTTTTTTTTGAAAAAAATGGTTATCCTGATGAGCAGTTTATGTATGATAATAAACTATTCATTCTTAAAAAAGGGGAGCGGGAGTTTGTAAAATGGTATTTAAAAGAGTTGCATCACCTATATCAAGTTGTTTCAAAAGAGAGAGTCTCTTTTAAAAAACATTCGAAACACTCTATTTTTTTTCAAAATCACTATTATTTCTTGACAAAAAAGTGATTTTGGTATAATAAACATAATTCATGTTTGAGTTACTTGGAGGAAATAACCATGAAAAAAACTATACACCCAAAAACCCATAAAATTATTGCACACTGTGCATGTGGTGCTGAATATGAAGTGGAATCAACAAAAGAGTCAATCCGTCTTGATATTTGTGCAAAGTGTCATCCTTTCTTTACTGGAAAACAAAAACTTGTTGATACAACAGGTCGTGTTGAGAAATTTAGACAACGTTATGCAAATGTTTCATACGGAAAAAAATCAAATTAGCCAAATTATCTATCAATTAACCTGATATCTCAATTCAGGCAAAATAGTATCTTTATCAAATTCACTAATTAATAGGTTTAACATGTTTCAAAAATTAGATCGTGTTTTAAAAAAATTTGGAGAGTTAACTGAACTATTAGCAGATCCTAATATATATTCAGATACAAACAGATTTAGAGAATTAACAAAAGAGTACTCCTCTGTTAAAGAGGTTGCTGAAGAGTATAAAAACTATCTTGATGTTTTAAAAGAGATTGAGGATAATAAATCACTTCTTAATGACTCTGATTCTGATATAAGAGATATGGCAAAAGATGAAATTGAGACTCTTGAAGAGAAAAAAGAGGAGCTTATAGCCTCTTTAAAACTTCTACTTCTACCCAAAGACCCAAATGATAGTAGAAATGTTATTCTTGAAATTCGTGCAGGAACAGGTGGGGATGAGTCTGCAATTTTTACAGGAGATCTTTTTAGAATGTACTCCTATTTTGCCCAAAATAGAGGATGGAAAATAGAGATTATGTCCTCTTCAGATTCTGATATGGGTGGATATAAGGAGATTATTCTTAATATCAAAGGGGATGGTGCATATAGTTTTTTTAAATATGAAGCTGGTGTACATCGTGTTCAACGTGTTCCTCAAACAGAATCTCAAGGAAGAATTCATACATCTGCCTGTACTGTTGCTGTTATGCCAGAGGCTGAAGAGGTTGATGTTGATATTGAAGAGAAAGATCTTAGAATTGATGTTTTTCGTTCATCAGGACCAGGAGGACAATCTGTTAATACAACAGACTCCGCTGTTCGTGTAACCCATATTCCAACTGGAACTGTGGTTATTTGCCAAGATGAAAAATCTCAGCTTAAAAATAAGTTAAAAGCATTAAAAGTTCTTCGTTCAAGACTTTACGAGGTAAAACTAAAAGAGCAAAATGATAAAATTGCTGCAGATAGAAAACTTCAAGTTGGTAGTGGAGATAGGAGTGAAAGAATTAGAACATATAATTTTCCTCAAGGAAGAATGACAGATCATCGAATTGGGCTTACTCTTTATAGACTTGAGGCAATAATGCAGGGTGATATTGAGGATATAATAGTTGCTTTAAGGACTCACTATCAGGCACTAGCAATGTCTCAAGATAGTGGTGAGTAAAACTTAATATTTTCATTTTATAGAGATAAATTATGGATAAAACTGTTCATATAATTGGTGCAGGATTAGCTGGATGTGAAGCTGCACTTTTTTTAGCCTCAAAAGATATCAAAGTTAATATTTATGAAAATAAACGGATTGAGAGAAATATGGCTCAATCTAGTGAAAATTTTGCTGAATTGGTCTGTTCTAACTCTTTTAGAGGTTTAACAAATGCTGTTGGAGAGTTAAAAAAAGAGCTTATTGAGGCAAACTCTGCTTTATTAAATGTAGCTTTAGATGTGAAAGTCCCTGCTGGAAATGCTCTTGCAGTTGATAGAGAAAGATTCTCTAATGTTATTACAAATAAAATAGTTAATAATCCAAATATTACTGTTTTTGAAGAGGAGATAACAGATTTTGAAAGATTTGGTGATGATTTTGTTATTGTTGCAACAGGTCCACTAACAACATCAAAATTAACAGATAAAATTCAAAAGATAATAGAGGCAAAAAACTTCTATTTTTTTGATGCTATTGCACCTATTGTAGATGCAGAAACACTAAATTATGATAAAGTTTTTAGAGCCTCCCGTTGGGGAAGAGGTGAAAGCGAAGAGGGAGATTATCTTAATTGCCCAATGAATAGAGATGAGTTTGAAAATTTTATAACTCTTTTAAAAGAGGCAGAAAAAGTCTCTTTTCAGGATTTTGAAAAAGAGGGATATTTTGAAGGTTGTTTGCCAATAGAGGTTATGCTTGATCGCTCTCCAGATATGTTAAGATATGGACCAATGAAACCTGTTGGTCTGAAAAATCCAAAAGAGCCAGGAGTTAGATATTATGCTGTTGTTCAACTTAGAGCAGAAAATTTAGAGGGAACACACTATAACCTAGTTGGATTTCAAACAAAATTAACATACCCAGAACAAAAAAGAGTGTTTTCATCTATTCCAGGATTAGAGAATGCTGAATTTGTTCGATATGGCTCTATTCATAAAAATAGCTTTATAAATGCTCCATTATCAATGAATGAGAATTTATCTCTTAAAAATAGAAAAAATATATTTATATCTGGTCAATTAAGTGGTGTTGAGGGATATGTTGAGTCTATTGCAATGGGTTTTTTAAGTGCACTCTCTATCTATAGGGAATTAAATGGTTCTAAATTAAATGTTCCAAATAGATTTACAGCTCTTGGAGCTCTTTATTCCCATTTAATAAACTCTAATCCAGAGAATTTTCAACCATCAAATATAAATTTTTCACTTTTTCAACCACTAGGGTTATCAAAAATTGGGAAAAAAGAGCGTGATCAAAAACGTTCAGAGTATGCTTTTGAGACTTTTTGTGAATGGTTAAAAGGGGAATCTCTATAATTTTTTTCAAAAATTTGAGTAATTAATAGCTTTATGATAAACTTTAAAGTGGGAGATTTTGGAGGTTTTACTGGAGATATCCCAATTAAAAAAAGATTATAAAGATGTTAAACAATCGGGGTTTTCACTTCAATTTAAGAAAAGGGCACTCTATTTTCTTAAAGAGAATTTTAAAATATATCAATTTATAACTATTTTAAATTCAGAAGTTAGAGCATTAGATATCTCTTTTCCTTATGATTTCTCTAAGGGAACATCTCCTTTAAAAAGAAAAAAACTAAAACTTGAGTCTTTTTCTGGAGTGATTTTTGCATCAGAAGTTTCAGATTATATTAATAATATTTTTGATGAAAAAATTGATTCAAACTATTTTTCAGATATAAAAATCTCCTTTCAAAATAAAGAGATTATTGTTCAGGGGATTTTTAATGGTTATAATAGAAGAGTTCCATTTATAACTGTTTTAGGCCCATATATTGAGAATGGAGAACTTCATCTAGTTTTGTTGGAGGAGTATTGGTTAGAGAAACTTCCAATATGGAAAGAGGATTGCATAGATATGTTGCTATCACCTCTTAATTTTAGAAAAACTGCACCATATCACTATAAAATAGCAATATTTCCAGAGATTTTATTACCAATATATCCTGAAAATGGTTACAAAATACCAGATTATAGAGAGTTTCAGTTTGCTACAATCTCTTTTGAAGATAACTCTTTTCAGTTCTCATTTGGAAAAAATATAGAGAATACAGAGTATCCAACATCAAAAACACTGTTAAAAATAGAGTATTTTAGTAATGGCCAAATTTTTGATTCAGAGGAGTATAAAAAAAGGGACTCCTATAAAATAAAAAAACTGCTTGAAGAGAATCGATTATATCAAAAAACTGAATATATTCCCCTTTATCTTGATGTTGTTGATTATGATTTAGATAGTGTTCAATTAATAGAATCAGTTTTAAAAAATGGGGTAGACTCATCGATAATACTTGAGGCTCTTCATATTTATGACTCATTAGAGCTTGATGAGCTTTTTACATATTGGGCAGAGACACTTATTAAACAGATTAAAGAGAGAAAGTTTTTTCAGCTTTTAGAGATTTTATACCTTAAGATTGGCTATAGAATGATTGAAAAAAATGATTCAAAATCTGTTTACTATTTTGAAAAGCTATGGAGTCTTTCGAAAAATATAAAATGGTACTATTTTGATTTTTGGAAAGAGCTTATTAAGTATAAACATTTTATAACTGCAAAAGAGATTGGAGACTCTATTTTAGAACATATCTCAAAAGATGAACAATCTGAAGTGTTAGAGGGATTAGGTGAAATTTGTCATAAAGAGCTAAAATTATATGATGAATCACTGAAATATTTCACTTTAGCCCTTAAATTATCTCCAAATTTAATAACATTGAAGCTAAAACTAATAGATTTACATATAACAATAGGAAATAACTCATTTGCTGCACTGAAACTTAATGAATTAATAGATGAAAGTGATAGTTTTATAAAAATAGGAATCCATAAAAGATTATCTATTTTGTGGGAATCTGAAAAAAACTATGAAAGAGCACTATTTCATCTTCAACAGGTTATATTAAATCAGCCAAATATTGATCTTTTTAAACGTGGCTTCTATTTATCACAACTAAAAAATGACAGGGAGTACTCTCTCCATTATCTAAAAGAGATTTTAAACTATTATGAAAAATATAGATTAGAGAGAGATAGTGATTTCTATTTTGCAATGAAAAAAATTGGATTTATATATGCAGAAGAGAGGAGTTTTGGCAAAGTATTGGCTATTTATAATGAGATTCCCAAAGAGTATCTTGATGTTTATGAGCTAGAGATTCTTGTAAACTTTTTTATTGAGGTGGGTGATATAGTCTCAACTCTGAGTTATAGCCAACTGCTTCTTGAAAAAGAGAGTAACTTTATAAAAAAGGGAAAAATCTCTGAAGATATAGCATTGATATATAGAAAACACTACAATAATATTAATAAATATTATGAAATGATTGGTAAATCATTAATATATAACCCAAATAATATTGAGCTATTTGATGAGTTTGAAGAGGGAAAACATTTTGTTGAAGATATATCAATAGTTGAGAATGTTTATATAAAAATTTTAGACTCTATTAATGATCCATTTGAAAAAAGTGAACTCTGTTTTAGACTCTATAAACTCTATATTTTTAATGCAAGAAAAATAGAGGCAATTGCTATTTTAAAAAAATCTCTTGAGTATAACTCTAATAATATTATTGCAAAAAGAGAGTATCAAAAATGGCTTGAAAATGGGAAAAAATAGTGTTTGTGAAAAATTTTTAAAGATTTTTTGATAAGTTTTGAAAAATATATGATTTTGAAAAAAATGTCGCTGTTTTTGCTGAAAAATCTAAATCTATTGCTTGACAAAAATAGGTTTTTCAGTTATTTATGATTAACTTGTTATGATAGGAGTTTTAACATGAAAAAATTGTTGTTGTTATTAACAGCGTTTCTTGCGTTTGGTTTTTTTGCAGGTTGTGATGATGAACCAAATGATCCACCTAAAACCTGTGCAGACGTAACTTGCCCAAGTGGTCAAGTTTGTGTTGCAGAAACACTTGAGTGTGTTACTGTTGATCTTTGTGAAAATGTTACATGTTGTACAGGAAAAACCTGTAATCCTGTTACAGGCCAATGTGAAGGAACTTGTGACTCTTTAGATATCGTTAATTTCCGTCAAGATGCTCAATCAATAAGTGATGCTGGTGCAAATGTTGCAGGCCAAGATGTTTCTGGTTTAACAGGTGTTGTTGTTGCAGTTAAAGGTGGAACTAAACCAGCTCTTTATGTTCAACAACAGGGTGCAACAGAGTGGGCAGGATTATATGTTTATATGATCTCTATTTCAGGTGAACTTGCAAACTATGCAGAGGGTGATGTTATCACTATTGCTGGAAAACATTCAGAATATTTTGGTTTAACAGAGATTACTCCTGCTGAAGCTGGAAATCTTACAAAAACTGGAACAGCTGCTGTTCCAGCACCAATCTCTCTTGCTGTTACAGGTTTAGAAGAGAAATATGAATCAATGCTTGTTTCTTTAACAGGTGGTCCATTCACAGTTACAGAAGAGGCAACTGGAACTAACTTCTATAATACAACTCTTAAAGATTCTTTGAATAATACTTTCAAAATGAAAAGTGATATTCAGTATCCAAAATACAATCTTCCTGTTGGAACAGTATTACAAACAATTACAGGTATGGTTGCATTTGACTATTCTGAATTCAAAGTTTACCCAAGAAAAGCTGAAGATCTTGGTGGTGCAGCTGATCCATGTGCAGGTATAACTTGCGAAGAGGGAAAAGTTTGTCAAAATGGAACATGTGTTGATAAAACAACAGAAGATACAGATGCACTCTGTTCTGATGGAATTGACAATGATGGTGATGGATTCAAAGATTGTGATGACTATGATTGTTCAAGAAATGCAGCTGTAACAGTTTGTGGTGGAACAAATTGTGATCCAGCTTGTGAAACAGGTTATGCTTGTGTTAATGGAACATGTGTTGAACAAGTAGCTGAAAATACAGATGCACTTTGTTCAGATGGAATTGATAATGATGGTGATGGATTTAAAGATTGTGATGACTATGATTGTTCAAGAAATACAGCTGTTACAGTTTGTGGTGGAACAACTTGTGATCCAGCTTGTGAAACAGGTTTTACTTGTGTTAATGGAACATGTGTTGCAGATACAACAGAAACAAAAACTGTTCTTGAGATTCGTCAAACAGGTGTTATTGGAGCTAACTACCAAACAAGTGGTATTGTAACAGCAGTTGTAGTTTCTTCACAAGGAAAAGTTAAAGGTGTTTATGTTCAAAACTCAGCAAATGATTTTGATGGTCTTTATCTTTTCTTTAAAACAGCAGGTGATTCAACTGTTGTAGTTGGTGATAATGTAACAGCAACTGGAAAATATGCAGATTATAATGGTGCATCTCAGCTTGAAGTTTTAACAACTGCTGAAATGACAATTAATTCAAATGGAAATACAGTTCCTGCGGCACGTCAAATTGCTGCAACAGGAATGACAAATAGCAATGAGGCTCAACTTGTTGAATTAACAGGTGGACCTTTCACAATCACAGTAATTGGTGATGCTGGAAATAGTTATAATACAACAGTTAAAGATGCTGCAAATAACACATTTGTTATGAGAAGTGCTCTTTACCGTTTTACAGATGCTCCAATGTCTTTAGGAAATGGATCTATTTTAACAACAATTAAAGGTGTTGTTACTGAATATAATGGTGTTTTCTCTGTTCAACCAAGATTTGAAGCTGACTTAGCAGTAGTTCAAGTTGAATGTACTCCAGCTTGCGAAGAGTGGGAATCATGTGTTGCTGAAAATACTTGCGAAGTTGCTGCAGGAAGATGTGCAACAAATACAGATTGTACTGGTTTAGGTGAAACTTGTAATACAACAAGTCACGTTTGTGAAGTTGTTTGTACAGAAACTTGTGAAGAGTGGGAAACATGTACAGCAGGAACACCAAATAGCTGTGTTTTAAATGCAGGAAGATGTGTTGATGATGAAGATTGTACAGGTGGTGCAACTTGTAATACAGAAACAAACAGATGTGCTGGTGGAGCAAATCCTCAATTTGCAAATGGTGATTTTTCAGTTTGGACAGATGATACAACTCCAGCAAATTGGACATCAGGAAATCTTAATCCAACACTTTCAAAAGTTGAAAGATCTACTGGTGATTTTGCATTGGGTATAAGTGGTTATAATGCAACATCAAATCCTTATGCTATAAGTTCTAATTGGACAGCAGTTAATGATACTCTTCCAACATCCATAACCTTTGATGTTAAAGGAAGTGGAAAAATCTCTGTAAATATCGCTTGTGATCTTAATAATGATGAATTATCAACAGGTGAACAAAAAATCTATAATCTTGATGTTGCAACAGATGTTTTTACTAATGCAGGAACAAATTCTTATACAGAGTTTACAACATCTGATGCTTGGAAAACATTTACAATTACAACTGGAGCAGAGTTAGTAGATTTCTGGAAATCTGGGGTTAATTGCAGACTTGAAATTAAAGCTGGAAAAGCAGTTCAATTTGATGTAACAATTGATAATGTTACAGTTAACTACTAATAGTTAATTATAATAAATAATAAAAAAGGGGGCAAAAGCCCCCTTTTTTATTTACTTTCTTTAATTTTATAATCACATAAATAATACCAATCTTGCATATATTAATCAAAACTTACATTACACTATTCATTTCTTTTTTAATGAATAGCATAAAAGGTGATTGAGCTTATTGAAATATAACTGTAGCAAGTTTTTTATTTTAATACTGGTGATTTAATTATTAGTAATTGGTATTAAAAATAAAAATGACTTAATTTTAATTTTATGAATAAATTAAGGATATTGTATAAAAAACATGATAAATGTAATATTTTTAAAATTAAAACAATTATAAAAAATCACAAAATAACATTCTAATATTTTACAAATATTTTTTAAATGTAAATATTATAAATCAGATAAATATATCTTGACAATATAAATTACATGTGATAGTAAAAAATTAGCAATTTATTGCACATTTATTAATTTTTTATTGGAGGATTTTATGAAAAAAATCTTGTTTTTTTTATTGTTAATTACAACAACTTCATTGTTTGGAGATGCTGTAACAACAGGTCAAAATTCATTACATTGTACTGATTTAATAACAAAAGTACAATGTGATTTAGAATTAGGTTTTAGACCACTTCCATTTAATGATGATGCTTTTGACATGACGAAGGTTTATAGAGCAGATGATTCTGATGAAATGAAGTGGACAAAATATTTAGGAAATGAGAATAATGACAACACATTATTAGCAAAATCAACAATGTGTAATATAATGCATACCTATTTACCTACTAGAGCAGATATAATAAATTCTGTAAAAAAAACTACTGAATACTATACTATAATATCAGATCAAAGTTTTAACTCAAATCCACCTTTAACAGAGAAATTGCTTAATTTTAAAGTAAGAAAAAGTCAATATGGTAATAATAATTATAATGTAAATTATAATATTGTTGGTATTAACAGAACAAATAGTTGTGAGACTTATTCAAGTTGTAGAGGTAATATTACAACAGTTAATTTTAGAAATGTAGGTACAGGTCTATATAATAATTATAATATACATGATATTTTTCGTCCGAATTTATCAAATGGTTGGGAATATCTTATGTATATAGCAGATGACTTTGGATATAATGCTGAACCAAATACTCAATCTGTATTTTATAAGGTAACAAATTTTGGCTATTGTGGTTCTTATAATGATAAACATCAATGTGGAGTTAGAAATACTAATAGTTGTATGAGTGATTATCCTAAAATAACTTTTAGATTTGAAGTCTCTGTTAATCCTTGTTTAGGAAAAGAAGGAAATGAAAGTGGTGGAATTTGTGGAGATTCAGTTAATTCTTGCAGTTATAATCAAGCAGGAAGTAGTTATTCTTGTAATTGTGCAGCTGGATATGAGAAAGGTTTTGATGATAACGGTAATGAAACTTGTAAAATAAAAACATGCTATAATGATACTGATTGTGGAACAACAGAAGAGTATTGTAATAATGGTTATTGTGATTCATTATGTACAACAAACTCTGATTGTTCATCAAATCAAATTTGTAATAGTTCAAATGGAAAATGTACAACAATACAATGTACAACAGATAGTGATTGTGATAATAGAGATTATTGTGATACAAGTGTTGTTGGTGGTATTTGTAAATTTGGTGAATGTAGAAGTAATTCAGATTGTGGTGATAATGGAGATTGTGTTAACTACAGTTGTGTTTGTGATCAAGGCTATGTTTTTGAACCAAATGATACAAAAAGTTGTATTAAAAGTCATAATCACAATCATGGAACAATTGATTTAACAGATTTGATTTATTCTCAAAACGTAACAAATGCCTATCCACAATTGGATGAGGATATTTGGTATGGTAGATATAGTGTGTTGGATATATCAAAATTTGATAATGGTTTTTATGCCTTAATAAAATATCAAGATGAACAAAATACAGTAAAACCAAAATTAATTTTAAAAGTTTTAGATGGTCAAGATGGTACTTTTGAATTAGTTAATGTTTATGTTGCACCTTCATATTCAATGAAATTGACATATTACAAAAATTCACAAAAAGAGGGATTTTATATTATTTATCCTTACTCTTATGTATATTTTTATGAGTTAAGCTCTAATTCCCTAACATATAAAAATCGTAGACAAATACCATATACAACATCGGAAACATTTAACTCTATTGATTATAAAAATGGTTATTTATGGTTTGCTAGATATAACAATTCCGAAATAAAGGGATATAAAATAAATATTACTTCTTTGTTTTTGCCAAATATGGAATTAACACCAAGTTACACAATTGAATTACCAGAAAATGTAAGCAATGGAATTAGAGATATTGTTGTTGAAGGTAATCCTGAATTGGATTCTAGATTAACTTTTTATATCGCTGTAGAATCAAAAAATGAAGATACACGAGCTTATGTTTATAAAGGAGTTTTGTCTAAAAAAGATTTAAATGAAGACTCCATTTTTACATCAGATGAGTTAAAATGGGAATCTTTTAGAACTCCTCATAAAGGAATAGATCAAGTAACAATAAGTAATTTAAGTAGCATGATGTTTTATGGAAAACAGCTTTATGCTTCATCATATATGTCAAATGCAACTTATCATTATGACTGTGATTTAGATAAAAGATGGTATTGGATTTGTAGTGGATTCAAATCAAATGAAATTTGGAACATATCAACTCTTAGAACTGGAGAGAAAATTTTTGATGGTGGAAAAATAAAAATTAGAACTGAAGTAGATAGTAATCGTAATCTTATAAATGCTTTGGTAACTATTTTTGCACAAAATAAAAAAGGTGAATTTTATTATACAACAGGAAAACTGTCTGTTTCAAATAATCCAGATGAGATGGAGATAGCTCTTCAAAATCCAGTAAATGATTACTCTTATGGTTTAATTCCAAATACAAATAATGTTTTAAAAGTTGCTCCAGAGGATATAAAAGGAATTTTATTAACTAATCTTTCTTCATCTATTGAATGGGAAGTTGAAAATGTCGAGATAATAGCTGCAAATACATCATTAAATATAACTAATGTATTTGCTTGGAGATTATATTCAATATTACCAACACTATTAACACTTCCAACTTTACACACAGAACTATCACCTTCTGAAAATATTTTTATCTCTATTGATAAAGTAAATAATAAAAGTGATTACTCTAAAAATCTATTTTTAGGTATATCTAATGCTTGGAGTTCTATTGAAAATGAATATTGGGATTGGGGTGATACAACACCTTGTTATGATTGTTATAATATGACTATTGATTCTTGGGGAATCTATTCAGGAAACTATATTATTTTAAATCCAGTTTGTGATGAATTAACACCAATTAATTACCTTAATGGAGAATTTGGGTTATATCTTCCAATTATAGATCCTTATTGTGAATAACATCATTCCCAACATCTAAATTTTAAAATAACTCTTCTTAAAATATACAATTAAAATCAATATTCATAAAAAACTATCTTAGATAATTTTTTACAAGAAAAATATAAGTGAAATATTTTTCGAAAAATGTTAGTTTTATAATTGATTGTTCTTTTAAGGGATAATATATGTTTACATGGCCACGTTTAACAAAAACAGTAAAATGGATAATCATTATAAACTCAGTGATATGGTTATTAGAGGTTATTTTATTAAGAATGGATATAGGAAAATCTCTTTATAATTTTTTCCTTATTCCTGTAGATGTTGCTAATGGTAAAGTTTGGCAACTAATAACATACTCATTCTTTCATTCCCCAAATATGTTTTTTCATTTGATATTGAATATGTTGGTTCTTTGGATGTTTTCTGCCTCTTTAGAGGAGCGTTGGGGAAGAAAAAATTTTATAATATTCTATTTGGTTGCTGCTTTTGTTGGTGGAGTTTTTGCTTTTCTTGAGGGGATGTTTATTATAACATCTCATCAACTAGTTCCAACAATTGGAGCCTCTGCATCTGTTTTTGCACTAACAGCAGCATTTGCATTAACATTTCCTGAGATGACAATATATTTAATATTTTTTCCAATAAAAGCAAAATATCTATTATATATTGATT
>JAFGXH010000044.1 GCA_016936735.1 bacterium | reverse complement strand
CTTGATTTTGTCATTTTATACCTCTAAAAATACTATTTAAAAATTATAAGCAAAATATAATTTTTGTCAAGAAAAGATAAAAGTTATACTCTTGCATCTACTATTTTTTAGATATTTTATTTTAACATTATTGAAATTGATAACCAATCATAAAACTAAACTGTTGTGTTTTTTGTAAATCCTCCCAAGGATAGTAACTCTCCACTTCACTATAAACACTTGCATTTGTTCCAATATCAATTACTCCTTTTGAGTATCTAAAATCTACAAAAAATGATTCATAATATATTTTTGTTCCTAGTATTATTGTAAAATCATTTCCTACTCCTGCTTTATAAGAACTTTTACAATTATTATTATCATTACATTCAGAAACTAAAATATCATAAGAGAACCCTAAATATATTGATAAATTTTCAAAAAGAGAGTAGCCAATATTCATAGCTAACTCTAAATAGTGGATTGTCATATCTCGATTATGAATACTATTCTCTAATTCTAAATCATTTATTGTGTATCCTTTTTGATTAAAAAGAATATCACCATTAATTGATATCTTATCCATTAATGGAACTCCAATTCCCCAACCTAAAACAACTCCTGTATTATAACCAATATATTTATCATACTCATCTTGAGATGCTGTTGAATATGTTGCTCCTATTTTTAGTTGATAATCATATCCATACAGATTTACTGCAAAAATCAGTGTAATTAATAGTAATAATTTATTCATTATAATCTCCTATTCACATAAACCACTTGTAATATTATTTAAACGCCCAAGAGATGAGTTGTTGATATTAAAATATGGATGATTTAATAATGAACAAAGTGGTACATTCTCAAAATAACTAATAATATCTAAATAGTAAGCAGGATTTATCAAACACTCATTACCATATTCTTGATAACAATCATTTAACATATCTCTTAATCTATTCAGTTCAAACATATTGAAATAGGATGCAACTATTTTTGTTTCCATGTTATTAGAATCACCATGAACTGTATTAAATGAAATAATAATCCCTGAATTTGTTTCACCATTACTTAGATTACCTAAAAAAGGATTATTTAAATCAAATTTAACATCATAAGTGTATTGAGGCGATATGAATTCTGTATCATCAAAAATAATATTTATTAAATCTAAATTCCAATTATCTGAGTCTCCCTCTTCATCCTTTTCATCAAGATTCATAATAAACATTGCTTTTACATCCTCAACATTAGCCATAGGATGAATTATATTATGTGGAGGTTGAAATCCTGTTGGATATTTATTATAAGTTGGCATTTTATAAAAATATACATCTCTAAAATGTACATCATCTCTATACATATACTCTGCCCATGTATAATATAACTCTCCTTTTTTATTTTGAGCTAAAAATAATACAACTTTATGACCAAAATTATTAAGATTTTTTCCTTGTAAGTAGATAGAACCATTATGAAACATAGGAACATAAATATTTTCCGATTTTTTTATTGGATCTATCATTAAAATCTCTCTTGCACCATCAACCCATTGAGTATAATTACTCCATTTATCTAAATAGTATTTTGATGCACCCTCATTTAGCATATAAAGATTGTCTCCTCTTTTTACAATTCCCTCTCCACCATCAGGGAGTAGTTGCTCTTTTGAATATGCTCTTGGATCATGTGGACTAAAAAATGATTCCCAATAATATTCACTATTATTATCTATTCTTCCATTATTATCAAGATCTTTTATATTTAAAGTTGCCTGATAAACAAATGTACGATTTGTAAGCGATGCATATAAATATAGTCCACTAGCAACAAAATAGAAATTTAATCTTTTATCAACATCTGGATTTGAGTCACAATAAACTCCTTGTAAAAATGTTGTATTGGTTTTTACAAATATATTTGGGATTAAATTATTTGATGAATCAACACCCTTTCCTAAGCTTAAATTCAATATTGCATAAAAATAGGAGGCACTTATTTTTACTCCTTCTAAATATTTTGCATTGTCTTCTTCATCCTCTTCATAATTTCCATACCACAAATAACCATTAGATATGGATAAATATGATGGTTTAGTTTGAACATTAACTGTTTTTATTAGGGTTAATGCTGTTTCAGTCATACGAAATATTTTAATACTATAAGGAGATCCAGAATCACTTACAAAAACCATATCATAATAGTATGATATTTGTGGATTTTGTGTTGATGGATATTTTATAAAATGGAATCCAATTCCACCAACATGCTGACTATTAAAATCACTTGGATTTAAATCATATATTTTAACAATTTCATCAGTATCTGGATCATAATTAATAATAATAGATGGTTTTTCATTTTCATTACTATCCGTTGTTTTATAATAAGCTGTAACTAAAAAATTTGAATTTCTATGAGTTGTTAATCCCTGAACAATAAATCTATTTTGATAAATATCTAAGCCATACTTGATATAATCATCTTTATTCTTGAATTTTTTTATACTTAAATTTTCATACTTTTTTAAACAAAGATATTGTTTGTTAAGATAAACAGTATTCTTATATTCACATACATCATATTGGGTCATATCAGGATATAATCTTAATGGAACAGTAACATAAATGGCCTCAATATTTGTAGAAAAATTATACCCTTCTAGATGTGTAAAATCAGAAGATACTTTTGTTTCTGCAAACAAATTTAAGTTAAATAAATAAATAAATAAATAAATAAATAAATAAACCATTTCTAAACATTTCTCTCCTTAAAATATAAAAATCACTCTTACCATATTAATATTTTATTGTCAATACTATTTAGATTGATCTTAAAATAAAGATGTAATCATAAAATATTACTAACATTTGACAAAAATCTGTTTTGTTGTTAAAAATATTTATGTTTTTAGTTTAGTGATAAAAAAATCATTATTATTTTAGGGCTATTTGTTATATTTGATATCTTGAATAGATTTTTTATCAAGAAAGTTTGCAAGAGCTTTTGTTGCTCTCTCTTTTGTATCTTTTTGTGGAGATGATTTCATAACTCGTAAAAATCCCTCAACCTCTCCACAAGATGAGTTTGATATAATATCTAAAGTTTGAAATAGATAATCTTTTGTGAATAGAAGTGCAAACTCAAAAAGCTCTTTCATAAAAAAACATCTGTTATGCTCTGATATATATCCTAATACTCTTGAGTGAAGATTTGGATCATTAACCTCTAAAAACTTTCCAATAACTGTGTCTGGAACTGCAACATTCTGCTGTGCGAAAAACTCAATAAAAAGTAGTGAGATTGCAGGAAGTGGCTCCTCTTTTTCAAGATATGCAATCGCTTGGTCAACTCCACTTGCTTTTATTTTCTCAAAATCAACAATACTATCAATCATTTGAGAGAAAAGAAGTGAAAATGTTGAGATATAATCATTATATGTTAAAGATGATTTGTTTGGAATAATAACACTATTTGTTATTTTATTCTCTTTATCTTTTACCCAATATGATAACTCTAATGATAAAATATAGATATATCCATTATCAACTCTTGTATACTCATCAAAAAATCTTAAATTTAAAGGTTTTTTAGAGCTGCTATTCTGAAATATTCCACTGTTTTTTAGGGAATGATTTACAGAGCTTAAGATATCTTTCTCAATCTCTTTATTGAATTTAACATAGTCATCGGATGAAAGAAAAAAGTGTATCTGTTGAAGAGATAGGGTTGAGTTTAAATCTTTAAAATCTATTAATGATGGTTTCCTATTGTTTGCAATAAAATATACCACTCCCCAATTAAGCACAAGTAGTGTTAAGATAATTAAAATCTTATTATAAAACTTTATTGAAGATAGTTTTACTAATAGCTCTGAGAAACTATTTTTAGATAGCTTCAAATATATTGGAACCCATAGAATGAGTGTAAATATTAGTGGTAGAGTGATAGCTAAAATAAGTCTCAACATTTTAAATCCAAATAGTGATAGAGTAGTCTAACAAATTATAAAAGAAAAAACATCTTTTTGTAACATATTTGTTATTATTACTGTTTTTAGAATGAGTTTCCAATATTGAACTCAAACATATATGAACGCTCTGTTGGTTTTGGATCAAAAGGGAATCCCCATTCAAAACGGAGTGGTCCCATTGGAGATAGCCATCTAAAACCAAAACCCCAACTAGATCTAAGTTTCGCAAAAGATATTGGATCCTCTTCAATAAAGGCATTACCTGAGTCAACAAAGAAAACCCCTTTTATGTTGGCAGCCTTTACTAAATCAAACTCAATCTCATTGTTAATAATCAACTGTTTGTTTCCTCCAACCTGAAACTCTGTTAAAGAGGAGAAAGGTGAAGCAATCTGCTCTTTTGATGGTGATAGTGAACCCCATTCAAATCCACGAACAGAGAATATACCACCAACATAATATCTCTCAAATATTGGAACATTTTTTGAATCTGGAATCCAACCAACCCTTGCATTAAATCGGTAAACAAATGACCAGAAAAGAGGAATGTATACTCTTGTATCTGATGATATTTTTGTAAATTTATTTTCAGATAGATATGAGGCATTCTCAACACTAAAGGATTGATAAAAACCTTTTGTTGGAAACATTCTGTTGTTTCTTCTATCATAAACAAGCATTCCCTCTAAACTTACAGTTCTACCATCTTTAAATAGACCATATATTGATGGAATATCTGATGCACTAGATATTCTTCCCCCCTTCTCAACCTCAACCTCTTCACCCTTGAGTTTAAGATAGAATCTTAAAAAGTCTGTTATTGGATGACCAATTGTAACACTTGAACCAAATGTTTTTTTGGTAAAGTAGTTATATAGAATATTTGTGTTATATATACTAAAGGTGAAGTCCCAAAGTGTATCAAATATGTATGGGTCAGAGAAGGATATTGTATAATATTTCTGAAGTTTTGATATTTGTGCTGAAAGTGAAACACTTTGACCATTTCCAAAAATATTATTTTTAGATATCTGAGCAGTAAAAACAAGTTTCTCAACAGTTGAAAATCCCATACCAACCTGAAACGTTCCTGTTGATTTCTCTTTTACTTGAAATACAACCCTTTTTCTTCCCTCTCTTGAACCCTCTTTAATTTGAAACTCAACTGTTTCAAAATAACCAAGGGAGAAAACTCTCGCTTTTGAGTAGTCTAGTTTGGATTGATTATATAAATCTCCCTCATAAACTCTCAACTCTCTTCTTATAACTTTATCTCTTGTGATACTATTCCCTTCAAAATCGACTCTTTCAATATAGGATATTTTACCCTTCTGAATCACAAGTGGAATATCTATAATTTTTGTTGTTTCATTTATTTTTAGTGGAGTTGAGACTGTAACATCTGCATAACCTTTGTTTTTATACATAATGTTAACTCTCTCAATTGCTGTTGCAATATCACTACGTTTAAACTCTTTTCCAGAAAGAGCATTAAAGGGTTCTAAAATCTCCTCTTTTGGAAAAAGAAGATCTCCTGAAACATCAAAAGAGCCAAAACTATATTTATCACCCTCTTGAACATATATTGTGATATCCATCTCTTTTTTGTTTTTACTTAAAAGAATCTCTGGGTCAGATACAGTTGCTTTTAAAAAACCCTTCTCTTGATAATATAGTTTTATAACAGCTATATCTCTTTCGAAATCCTCCTCTTTAAAAATACCTGTATCAGATATCTCACTAAAAAAGCCACCCTCTTTAGTAAGCATAACTTTTTTTATTTCAGATGCTGGTATTGATAGATTACCAACAAATCTTATTTTTCTAATTATTGTTTTTGCATTCTCATTAATTTTAAATCTAACTTTAACAAGATTTCCCTCTTTTTGCTCAATTTCAAAATTAACATCTGCCAAAAAAAGACCTTTTCCTTTGTATAGATCTCTAATTTTTTGAACATTTGTTTGAATTTTTGAAACACTCAATATTGTATTGGCTTGAACATCAACAACTCCCTCAATATCTGCAATCTCTACCTCATCATTTCCAGATATTGTAACAGAGTCAATTGTTGGATTCTCTTTTAATTTATATGTTAAAAAAACCTCAGAACTATCATCACTACAGGATTTTCCCTCTCCATCAATACAAAAAACCTCAATATCTTTAAAAAGATTTTTCTCAAAAAGGAGCTTTATATCCTCTCTTATATAGCCACTAAAGAATGGCCCATTCTCTTTCGATTTAAGATATGATAAAATATGACGTTCACTTTTTTGAAGTGTCTCCAATCCTTTAAACTCAATTTTTTTTATAACTGGATATGAGTAAATAGTAAAAGATACAAAAATAGTTGTTAGTAAAATAATAGTTTTTAACATTAGTCCTCTAACTGAAGAATTTGTCCTTTGGTCATATGTAACTTAATATCAAACTGTTTAGCCAATCTCTCATTATGTGTCACAACAACAAGAGTTGCCTCATACTGTTTTTGAAGTTTTAGCAGAAGTTCATGAATCGCCTCTGATGTTTTCTCATCAAGATTACCTGTTGGTTCATCTGCAAATATCGCTTTGGGTTGATTGATAAGAGCTCTTGCAATTGCAACTCTCTGCTGTTCTCCACCAGACATTTCAGATGGTTTATGAGTGATTCTATCTTTTAAACCAACCTCTTCTAAAAGTCTCTCTGCCTTCTCTTTTGCAATAGTTTTATTTTTTTCAAAAACCATATTTGGAATCATCACATTCTCTAATGCTGTAAATTCAGACAGAAGGTGATGAAATTGAAAAATAAAACCAATATTTCTATTTCTAAATTTTGCTAACTGTGAATCAGAAAGAGAGAAAACATCATCATTTTCATAAAAAACTTTCCCTTTTGTTGGTTGATCTATTGTTCCCATAATATGCAGAAGAGTGGATTTTCCTATTCCAGATTTACCAACTATAGAGGCAGATTGCTTAAAAGGTATCTCAAGATGGAGATTCTCAAAAACAGTAATCTCTTTGTCTTTCATTTTATATTTTTTAGTTAAATCAGATATTTTTAACATTAAATCTCACAATACAGAATAGAATAAACAAATTATATCTCTAATTGTTTCATCTATTTCTATTTTTTATAAAAAAAGTGATAAACAAAAATATTTTTTATCTAACTACTCACCCTTTAATCCATAAACAGGTGTTATTTTTGCTGCTCTATTTGCAGGTACAATAGAGGCTAAAACAGTAACAATAAATGTGATAGCTATTATTATAGATATCTCAACTAAATTAACTCTTATAGGAAGATTAGGAATATAGTATAGATTCTCATCCATTTTATACTGTTTTAGAAAATGGGTAACAACTGCCCCTCCAATAGAGCCAATAAGAATCCCTATAAAACCTATAATCATCCCTTTATATAGAAAAATTTTTCTAACAGATGAGTTTGTCATTCCAAGAGATTTTAAAATAGATATCTCTTTTCTTTTGCTATTAACAATAAGAGTTAATGTTGCAATTATATTAAATGATGAGACTAAAATAACAAGAGCCAATAGTAAAAACATTCCTGTTTTCTCTATCTGTAGTGCAGAGAAAAGATTTTTATTCATTTTAGAGAAACCTGAAACAGAGAAACTCTCTAAATCGATTTTTTTCTCAATAGATGAAACAGTTTGGTCAGATTTATAGATATTATTAACTTTTATCTCTATTCCTGTTATCTGTGTTATTCCAAGAAATTTTTGAGCCTCTTTTATTGGCATGTATATGTTGTATTGATCAAACTCATAAAGACTTGTAAAAAAAACTCCACAAATCCTAAATTTTCTTGTTTTGGGCATAACTCCTGTTGGTCCAATATCACCAAAAGGGGTTATAAGTTTTAGCTCCTCTCCAACCTGAAGAGCAAGAGATTCAGAGAGAG
This sequence comes from bacterium, assembly GCA_016936735.1. Lineage (GTDB taxonomy): Bacteria > UBP6 > JAFGXH01 > JAFGXH01 > JAFGXH01 > JAFGXH01. Next base: position 14,478 of record JAFGXH010000044.1, on the reverse strand, counting down.
CCTTTCCAATATAGACACATGGTGTGGTTTTTGTTGGTGGCTCAATTGTTCTGTTTATTAGAATAGATATGTCATTAACAATCTCCTCTCTCTCCTCACTATTAAGTGTTAAGTCACTCATATATTGATATATTTTTTCGAAAATAAAAAATTGATCATCTTTTCTTTTCATATCAATATATGCTTGGTTAGGAGTCTCAATATAGTTTAAAGAGCCTTTTTTTAGTGTTCTAAATATTCCATAGGCTTTTTTTGCTATTTTAGGCTCTATTCCATTAACTTTAACAGCATTCATATTATTAAAAGAGGATATTAAAACTGTTGATGATATATATGGTGTGATTACCTCAATATTTTTTATATTTTTTATTTTATCAATCTGTTGATAAAACTGCTCCTCTGTTACAGCACTATTTTTTGGAAGTATAATAATATGGGGTTCATTTTGGAGGATTTTCTCTTTAATCTCCATCTCAAAACCACTAACAATACTATTAACAGCTATTAATGATGTAACAGCTATCAATACCCCTAATATAGAAATAAGTGTTAAAAGGGATATAAATATGTTTCTCTTTTTTGAGCGAAAATATCTTAAAGTAATATCAAATTCTAAACTCATTCCTGTTTTAACTGTGGGAAAAGAATAACATCACGAATAGATGGTGCATCAGTAAGAAGCATTGCTAATCTATCAATTCCAATACCCTCACCTGCAGTTGGTGGAAGGCCATATTTAAGAGCTCTAATATAATCCTCATCCATTTGATGAGCCTCTGCATCTCCAGCCTCTTTATCTTTGAGCTGAGCAATAAAACGCTCCTCTTGATCTAATGGATCATTAAGCTCTGAAAAGGCATTTCCAAGTTCAAAACCTGCAACATATATCTCAAAACGGTCAACAAGAGTTGGGTCTGAATCTTTTTTTCTTGATAGTGGAGATACATCTAATGGAAAATCTGTAACAAAAGTTGGTTGAAGAAGATGCTCCTCTGCAGCAAACTCAAAAAGCTCCATTAAAATTTTTCCATGAGTAAAATAGTTTTCTATTTTAACACCTTTAGATTTTGCAAACTCTTTTGCTGCCTCAAAAGATGTAAATATCTCCTCTGTATAGTCTGGAAGATATTTTTTAATACCATCATAAACAGATAATCTCTCAAATGGTTTTCCAAAATCTATCTCAATACCTTGATATATAAAAGATGTTGTTCCAAGTGTTTCAAGTGCAACAGTTTTTAACATCTCCTCTGTTAAATCCATTAAATCTTGATATGTTGCATATGCATGATAGAATTCAATTGTAGTAAACTCTGGGTTATGACGAGTGGAGATTCCCTCATTTCTAAAACATCTATTTATCTCATAAACTCTCTCAATTCCACCAACAACAAGTCTTTTAAGGTGAAGCTCTGGAGCAATTCTCATGTAGAGATCCATATTTAATGTGTTGTGATGAGTTGTAAATGGTCTTGCAGCAGCACCACCAGCAATTGAGTGAAGCATTGGAGTTTCAACTTCGATAAAATCTTTTTTATCAAGAAAATTTCTAATTGAGCGAATAATCTGTGCTCTTTTAATAAATCTATCTTTTGATTCATCATTAACAATTAAATCAACATAACGTTGACGATAACGTGCCTCAATATCTGTTAATCCATGAAATTTCTCTGGAAGTGGATTTAAAGATTTTGTTAAAACTCTAAATGATGTTGCATGAATTGATAATTCACCAGTTTTTGTTACAAAAGGGTAGCCAGTAATACCGATAATATCACCAATATCAAGAATCTCATCAAATATTTTAAACTCATCCTCTGTCAAACTATTTTTTGCAACATAGGATTGAATCATTCCATTACGATCTTTTATTTTAAGGAAAGCTGCTTTTCCAAAACTTCTACGAAAAATAACTCTACCAGCAAGAGATAGTTCAGTTTTTTCCTGTTGTTCTAACTCCTCTTTTGTAAAACTTCCAAATTTTTCAATAACATCTTTAGATGTTGCTGTAACTTTAAAATCATTTGGATAGGCGATTTTTCCAGATGATTTAATAGCATCTAATTTATCAATTCTTTGTTCAAAAATGTTTTTTTCAGCCATTTTAAATCCTTATTAAGGCAGTTAAAAATCGCATTATAGTATTATAAAGCTCTATATTAGTCAAGTCTTTTTTAGAACACAAAATCTTATAGTAGAGATTCAGTTTTAAAAAATAGATTTTTGTTATATTTTTATATTTGAATAATCAGATTTAAATATTGACACTATCTACTCTTGAAAATATTTTGCAATCTCTTGAAAATATAAAATTTTTATTTTAGAAATCGATTCAAAACTATTCTCTGGTAGTTTGATATTGCCCTTTAATAATATTTTTAGCAACATGTAAAGATAGGACTCTTTCCCTATTTTTGTTGTATATGCATTAAAAAGTGTTGTAATTAATGGATTTATTTGAGTTGGATTTAGTAAGAATCTCTCAAGAATATCAAGCTGATATGGATCCTCTTTTAGTTTTTGTATATCATCTAATCCTAATATTGGTTTGAAAAAAACCTTTTTCTGATAGTTTTTCAATGATAATTTTGAGAATTGTTCTGGAAAATATTTTTTTAAATATGAGTATTGAAGAAATGGATATTTACCATTTTTTAGTAATTTTATTAAAAAATCACTATCTTTTTTAGATATTTTATATTCAGCTTTATCAAATATATATTTGATATAAAGAAGTTGTATTGGATATGGTGATTTTTTTATATCTCCAAATATTTTATAAAACTGTTTTCCTGTTTTAATTGGAGTTTTATATTGATAGAAAAGCTCAACATAGTTTATTTCATTAGATAATTTTTTCTCTTTTGAGAAAAAATATAGATAGTTTGTTATTGATGGCAAAAATGAGTTAACTAACTCTATTTTTTTGTTTAACTCCTCAATCTGTTCTTGAGCCTCTTCGCTCTTTTTTTTCTTTGAAAGTTTTGAGATCTCTTTTTTCCAGTTTTTAATAGATTTAAATATATCTGCTCTTAATGCTGTTATACTTTTAGTTTTTGAATCATCTCCAACTAATATAAAATACTCTATTAATTTTGATAATTCACTATTTTCAAGAGATAACTCACCAGTTATCTCCTCTAAACTTTTTTTATTATAATAAAATTCAATCCATTTTTTCAAAGTTGATGAGATATTTGAAAAACGCTCTAACTCCTCTTCAGAAAATTTATAATCTAAAGAGTATAATAAAAAGAAGGCCTGTTGTGATATGTTATTTTTAGATGATGAGAATATATATGATATCAATTTTTGAACTTTTAAATCATCATGATAGTTAAAGAGTAGTTTCCAAGTCTTTTGTGAGACAGTTAATTTACTTCCTACAACTTTTTTACTATTTTCAGAATCATTTGAGTCATCATCTAAATCAATATTATTATTTGAATCATCATCACTATTATTTGCTGTACTTTTTGTAAAACCAAAATCAGAGAATTTTTTAACTCCAACTAAATATGATAAAAGCTCTTTATAGTCAGATTCAGATAGTTGAGATATAAGTTCAGAAACATTCTCATTCAGTCTATTTTTTGAAAAATATATAAGCTCAAGTTTATCAATAATAAACTGTTCATCTTTTTGAAGTGCAATTGCTTTTGGTGATAATTTTTCAGAGAATTCTGGATATCTATTCTCATTTTCATCTTGACCACAAGAGATGAAAAATATGGACAAAATTAAAATTAGCAATGTTTTTTTCATTAAACTCACCTCAATATAGACTCTACTGTCCAAGATATAATTAAGAGTCTGTTTATTACTCTTTTTTAGTTAAATAATATAAACAATCCCTATTTAAAACTTTTTAAATTATACAAAAGATTTAATAAAAAATTAATTATCTGAATCAATTTTTAAAACAGCAAGAAAAGCCTCTTGAGGAATCTCAACATTACCAAGCTGTTTCATTCTTTTTTTACCCTCTTTCTGTTTTTCAAGAAGTTTACGTTTTCTTGAAATATCTCCACCATAACATTTCGCAGTAACATTTTTGCTATATGCTTTTACAGTTGTTCTTGATATAACTCTTGTTCCAATTGCAGCCTGAATTGCAACCTCAAACATCTGTCTTGGAATAACATCTTTCATTTTGATTGTTAAATCTCTACCTCTATAGTATGCTTTATCTCTATGAGTAATTAAACTTAGTGCATCAACAAGATCACCATTTATTAATACATCAAGTTTCACTAAATCTGATGGCATATAGGCATCCATCTCATACTCAAAAGAGGCATATCCTCTTGTTAAAGATTTTATTTTATCAAAAAAGTCAAAAATAATCTCACCTAATGGCATTAAAAAAGTTATTACAACTCTGTTTCTTGAGAGATAATCCATACTTTTTTGAACACCTCTTCTATCAATTGCAGCCTTAATAACAGCACCAACATACTCATCTGGAGTATGTATTTTTGCTACAACATATGGCTCTTCAATTCTATCAATATTTTGAACAGGAGGTAGTTTTGATGGATTATCTATCTCAATCATCTCCCCTTTTTTCATGTAGACTTTGTATATAACATTGGGAACAGTTGTTATCAAATCAAGATTATACTCTCTTTCTAATCTCTCTTGAATAACCTCCATATGTAAAAGGCCTAAAAAACCACATCTAAATCCAAAGCCTAATGCCTCTGATGTTTCAGGTTCATAAGTAAAAGAGGCATCATTAAGACTTAATTTTTCTAATGATATTTTTAACTCTTCATAATCATTACTATCAACAGGATATACTCCTGAATAAACCATTTGAGAAGGTTTTTTAAAACCTTTTAGTGGCTCTATTGTTTTATGTTCTAATGTTGTAACTGTATCACCAACAAAAACATCCTGAATCTGCTTGATACCAGCAATAAGATATCCAACATCACCAGACTCTAAAAATGGCTTATCCTTCATAAAAGGGCTAAAAACACCAACCTCTTGAACCTCATATGTTGCATTTTTATGAATAAAATGTACTTTCTCACCTTTTGATATTCTACCTTCAAAAAGACGAATAAGTATTATAACTCCTCTATATGAGTCAAACCAGCTATCAAAAATAAGTGCTTTAAGTGGTTTTTCAGGGGAATAGTTTGGAGATGGAATATATTTTACAATAGCCTCTAAAAGATCTCTAATTCCAACTCCTGTTTTTGCAGATGTTAAAACTGCATAACTTGCATCAAGACCAATAATCTCCTCAATCTCCTCTTTCACTCTTTCTGGACTAGCTGCAGGAAGATCTATTTTATTTATAACAGGAACAATCTCTAAATTATTATCAACAGCAAGATATACATTAGCAATTGTTTGAGCCTCAACACCTTGAGATGCATCAACAACCAATAATGCCCCCTCACAACTTGTTAATGCTCTTGATACCTCATAGGAGAAGTCAACATGACCTGGTGTATCAATAAAATTAAGAGTATATGTATTCCCATCAATAGATTTAAAAGGAACACTTACTGCTTGTGCCTTAATTGTTATTCCTCTCTCTCTTTCAAGCTCTAATTTGTCAAGAAACTGCTCCTTCATCTCTCTTTGAGTTATAACACCAGTCTCCTCTAGTAATCTATCAGAAAGTGTTGATTTTCCATGATCAATATGTGCAATTATACTAAAATTTCTTTTTAATTCACCTCTATTCATACTTCTCCAAAACAAAAGCCCCATATTGTAACATGATTTATTAAAAATCACAAAACTTTTTATTAATATTTTTCATTAATAAATTTTTGAAACTCATCAATCTGCTCCTGATTTCCAATTATAGCAATCAAATCTTTCTCTTTAAATTTATAATCAATATCTGGATTGGGATATGGTTTTTTTCCTCCCTTTATAACTCCAACAACAGAGACTCCAACTTTTTTTCTTAACTCAAGAGTTTTAACAGTGTTATTGATAAGAGGAGAGCTACTCTCTACCTCTATCCAAGTTAACTCTAAAAGGTCTGATGCTTTTCTAAAATTGGATAATATTCTATAATCTTTTTCATTATCATCTTTTGAATCATAAATACTATGACGTAAACTATTTGTAAATTCAAGAATTTTTATTGGAGATACTCCTAATCTCTGAAGAGCCTGTCTTGTTATCTCTAAACCAACCTCAAACTCAGGAAAAACAACCTCACTTACACCCAAATCATGTAACACCTTTAAATCTCCCTCTTCAGAGCCTCTTGCAATAATACATAGATTTGGATGATTTTTATGGCAGTAGTGAGCAATCATTGATGATGTTATTGATGATGGTGTTGTTATTAATAGAAGTTTTGCTTTATGAATATATGAAGCCTCTAAAACAGTTATTTGAGAGGCATCTCCAAATACAATAGGGTAGTTTAGATTTTTTAGGATATCTATTCTTCTTGAATCTATCTCAATTACAACAAAATCAACTCCTAAATGTCTCATAGCTTTTGCTATTTTTTGACCAACACGACCACCACCTGCAATTATAACATGATTAGAGAGACCAAAATCTGGAATATTTATTGTTTCAATTGTCTCGTTTTTAAAATATTTCCTTTTCATTTTATAAATTGGAGTTGATAAAGATGATAAAAATGGTGTAATAATCATTGTAATAACAGAGGCAGAGAGGATTAAAGCATATATATTATTGTCTATTGAATTTGTTGAAACTCCAACTCTTGCAAGAACAAAAGAGAACTCCCCTATTTGGAAAAGAGATAATCCTACTGCAATTGGTATTATATTAAAATAGCCAAAGAATTTAACAATTGAGCTAAAAATAAATGACTTACCAATAATAACAAGTGTGACAAGAGTCATAACTTTAAAAAAATTATTGAAAATATATGAAGGATCAATAAGCATTCCTACAGATACAAAAAAAAGTAGTCCAAAAATATCTCTTAAAGGAATAATATCACTCAATGCTTGATGGCTATAATCTGATTCACTAATAACCATTCCAGCAACAAAAGCTCCAAAAGCAAAAGACAATCCAATTAGATATGTTGAATAACCAACACCAAGACCTATAGCGGTTGTTGTTAAAAGAAATAGCTCTCTTGAGTTCCAACTAACAACAAATCTCATAACATAAGGTATTATTTTTGTTCCAGCCACAACCATAATAAAAAGAAATAGTGCAGCTTTTAATATAGCAACTCCTAAAAGAGGCATTCCTGCTTTAGGATTACTTAAAAGAGGAAGAACAACCATAAGTGGAACAATTGCCAAATCCTGAACAATTAACATTCCAATCATAACACGACTTGATAGAGTTCCCATTAATCCTTTTGACATTAATGTTTTTAAAACTATCATTGTACTTGATAGAGATATCATTGCACCAATCCAGATTGATGATGATGAGCTAATTCCAAGAATCTTTCCTATAACATAACCATATAAAATAGTTAAAATCATCTGAATTGGAGTTCCAATAAGAGCAACCATTCTAACTGGTTTTAATTCACTAAAAGAGAACTCAATTCCAAGAGCAAAAAGTAAAAGAGCAACACCAATCTCTGCTAATAACTCAATATTATGAACATCTGTAATTGTTACTAATCCTGTATGTGGACCAACAATCAATCCTGCAAAAATATACCCTAAAATGATTGGTTGTTTTAAAAACTGTGCGACTAAACCACCAACAAGTGCTGCAACAATAATTACTGCAATATCGGCTGCTATTCCCATAAGACAAACCCTCTAAAATACTGTGTATTGTAATATTAAAACATCTATTTTTCTAGTAAAAAATAGTTAGTATGCTATTTTATTATTTAAAAAATACTATTTTATTATAAATATCTGGTTGTTAAATTATCTTCAATTTTTTGTTTAATAGAATTATTACTCTGAAAAGTTTAAAAGCTCTTTTATAAATGGTGACTCTTTTGTATAAATAACTCTTCCCCAGATTTTTATATTTTTTGAATAGGAGAGATAAACTCTTTTCTTTGCCCTTGTTATTGCAACATATAAAACCCTTCTCTCCTCCTCTATATTTGAGTTTGGTGATGGAAAAATCTCTTCAGAAAGAAAAGGAATAAAAACCTCATCAAACTCAAGCCCCTTTGCAGAGTGAATTGTATATAGTTTTACTCTATTTTTTGAGATAGTTGATAACTGTTCAAGATTACCAAAAAAATCTTTTAAATTTGGGTATTTTTCTCCATACTCTAAAATATTTTTATCAACTAATGATAACTCTTTTAAAATATCTAATGAGTTATTAAAATTTTTATTAAATGGAAAATTTGGAAATCTATGTTTAAATTCAGCAAAAAATATTGATGAATCTCCATAAATTAGTATATGAAAAATCTGTTGAATATCTAAAATTGATATCTCATTATCACCTGATGCCCTTTCATAATCTACTCCTAATCTATTAAACTCATCAACAAAAAACTGAATATCTCTATTATATCTAAGTAAAATAGCAATTTGCTCTCCATCAATCTCTAAAAGTAGATTTTTTATTTTTGATGCTATATCTGAAACCTCATTTTCATAATTAAAATATGATTTAAAATATAGTTCACCATCATTTTCAGATATAATTTTTAGATTTTTTTTAAATCTATATATATTTTTGGATATTAGATTTTGTGAAATCTGAGTTATTTTTTTAGGTGAGCGATAGTTATCTTCGAGATATATAATATTACAGTTTGGAAAGTGTTGCTTAAAATTTAGTATGTGTGATTTAGATCTATTTTTGAATCCATAAACAGATTGGTCATCATCTCCAACAACAAAAAGAGAGCTATCACTACTAACCATTGATTTCAAAAAAAGAAACTCTAAATATCCTATGTCCTGAAACTCATCTACAAATATAGTATTAAACTTTAACTCCTCTTTCATTGCTAAAAGAATAAGGTCATCATAACTTAATTTAGCAATATCAATAAGATACTGTTGTAGTTTTTGATAGCTTTTTTTAAAAAGATACTCTGGTTTTGATGTTTGGTCAATAGAGATATCTTGTGGATTTAATCCATGCTCTTTTGCTCTTAAAATCTCTTTATAAAAAATTTTTCCATCTTTTTTTGCTATTCCCATTCGAAAAGAGATATCTAAATATATATTTTCAATCTCAATTTCACTAATAAGCTCTATTTTTTTATCAACAAATAGTCGACTTTTTTTTAAAATCTCATAGGCTAATGAGTGAAATGTACCAATAAAATAGTTTGATATATTTATATTACTAAATCTTGAAGTGATCTCATTAGCAGCCCTTCTTGAGAAAGTTACAATAACATTTTCAAACATAAGTGGCTTTAATATACCATTAGTACTATTTAAAAAATCTTTGTTGCTTTCAAAAAGGTCTCTTTGGATAAATATCTTTTCATTAACTTTTTTTTGGGGGTTATTTTTATCTATACCAATCTGATTATTATCATCAATATTATCTATCTGTTCCTTTTTTTTAGAGATTATATCTTTTTTAGACTCAATTATACTATTTAAATATAAAACTCTCTCTTGAATTACAGTTGTTTTACCTGTTCCAGCTGGAGCAAGTAAAAGAGTTATTTTTGAGTCTGTTTTTACTGCAATCTCCTGTAATTTATTAAGTTTTAGCAATTTATAACCTAAAATAAAAAAATGATTATAACTATTTAGAAACTATTTTGCACTCTATATTTATATTTTTTATAACTATATTTGATTTTTTTTCAAAATAATATATTATACTCTGTTTTTTATTTTCTTAATAAAAAACATATTAGAAAAAAGAGTAGGGAGTTTCATGTTTAAAATAGGTAGATTTAGTTTTGATAAACCAAGAGTGTTAGCCCCAATGGCAGGATTTACAGATATCTCATTTAGAGAATTTTGCTATGATTTAGGTGCAGATTTTGCTGTAAGTGAAATGATTATGGTAAAAAGTTTAATATATGAAAATCAGAAAGGGTTTGAATTAATGAGTAAAAGTGATAAAGATAACCCTTTTATTATTCAGCTTGCAGGAGGTGATGAAAATGATTTTGTTAAAGCTTTACCCTATGCAATAAAGTTTGGTGCAGATATTATTGATATTAATATGGGATGTCCTGTTCCTAAAGTTGTTAATAATGGAGCAGGAAGTGCACTTACAAAAAATCCTCAAAAAGTTTATGATATTGTAAAAATGGTTAAAGATAATAGTCCTGTTCCAATCACAGTTAAAATAAGACTTGGTTGGGATTCATCAACTTTAACATATCGAGAGGTGGCAAAAAATATTGAACTTGCTGGTGCAGATGCAATAACAGTTCATAGAAGAACTAGAGCTCAAATGTATGGAAATATATATCCATTAGATGTTTTTAAAGAGATTAGAGATATTGTTACAATTCCAATTATATCTAATGGGAATATTTTAACAGAGGAGGATATTGAGCAGAATTTTCAAATGGGAGTTGATGGTGTTATGATTGGTAGAGGAGCAATAAAATATCCTTGGATTTTCTCTAAAAATACCCCAAATATAACTCATATTGATAGATATAATGCTCTTATAAAACTATTAAATCTTCATTTAAAATACCATCAAGAGCAAAAGGGTTTAAATTTGATGAAAGGACACTACTCTGCATATATCAGAGACTCTGAGGGGGCAAAAAATAGTAAAAATCTTTTAATGACAGCAACAACAACAGAGGATGTTTTAGCAATTATCAATAGTTTTTTTGGAATTAACAATTAAAACACTCTTCCATCCTCAATATGAAGAACTCTTTTTTTATAACGCTCCATTAAACTACTATCATGTGTTGCAATAAGAATTGTTGTTCCATTATTATTTGCTTTTTCAAAAAGCTTCATAATCTCTATTGTAATTTGAGGATCTAAATTCCCAGTTGGCTCATCTGCAAGAAGAATTGCTGGGTCATTAACTAATGCTCTTGCAATTGCAACTCTTTGCTGTTCTCCACCAGATAGTTTTTTAGGAAGATGATTCTTTCGATGCTCTAAACCAACTAACTTCAAAATATTTATAACTTTTTGATTAATAACTTTTCTAGGTAAATCAAGAATCTCTAATGTGATTGCAATATTTTCAAAAACGGTTCGATACTCAATTAATTTAAAATCCTGAAAAACAACTCCAATATTTCTTCTTAAAAATGGAATTGAGTTACTACTTAATCTTGAGATATTTTTATTATGTATTAAAATCTGCCCTCTACTTGGTTTCTCCTCTAAAAATAACATTTTTAGTAGTGTTGTTTTTCCTGCTCCAGATACTCCTGTTAAAAAAACAAACTCCCCTTTTTCAACAATCATGTTGATATCTTTTAAAACCATATTTTCACCATCATAGCTTTTAAAAACATGAAATAGTTGAATCATTTAAAATCCCTTCAAATAGAGATATTAGAATAACATTAAAAATTTATAATTTCAATTTTTAAATATAAATAAAATCTTATAACATTTATATTTTTAGTTGAAAAAATCAATATAATAACTATTATATTGTAATTACTACAAGGAGTTAATATGAGATATTTAATAATTTTTCTTTTTCCAATGCTAATTTTAGCAAACTACTCAGGAGTATATCATTGGGGAGAGTCTGAAAATGAGAAGGATATTGTTTTCATTCAATTGGATAAAACCATATCTCTTCAAATAAGATGGGGTGAGTTTAATGAGGATGGTACAAAATGGATAAAAAAATTTAAAACAGTTAAAAATCCAATATTAAAGGGAGATAAACTAAAATCAAGTGATATTAATGGAGTTTTTAAAAAGGAGAAAGATAAAACTACATTAGTAATAAAAAATGAGATTGCAATAAAATCTACAGATTTATCTCAATATTTTTCAGGTAAATATCCAGAGGGTTCTTATAAAATTTTAACAGAAAAAGAGCTTCTTAATAAATCAGAAGAGGAGCAAAAAATCATAAAAAATGAGATTTTTGCAAGATATGGTTATATCTTTAAATCTGGTGGAGATATGGAGAGCTATTTTAATAAACAGGAGTGGTATAAACCAGAGTATAAAAATGTTGATGAGTTTTTAACATCTATTGAGAAACAGAATATTAAACTTCTTTTAAATTTAGAGAAGAGAAATAAAAAGTAGAAAATCTCTATTTAGAAATTTTTTGTTCCAAAAACATCAATATATTGAGGAGATGTAAATCCATAGTTTAATGATGCTGGATCCTCATTAATTGTTATCATTACAAGATTTGTTTGATTCACATCTATTTTATAAATCACCCCAGAAGATGTTTTAAGAGTTAAAACCCCTTTTGATATAACAGAACTAAAACGTATAATTACATCAACACCATTTTGACTTAATAGATCTCTTTTTGTAATTGTAAACTCTGGAGCATAATCTCTTTCTGTATGCCAAATAGGAATTAAATGGTCACCTAAAAGAGTTGCCACTTTTTGAGTCCATCTCCAAGAGCCATCATCAATTACACTCATATATTGAAATTGACCAAATATTGGTAATGTTAAGTAATCGGTTGTTGGTAAATTTGTATGAGCAGCTTTTATTGCATCAGCAACTAAAATTCTGTCTGCTGTTGTATTAAAGGCATAACGAATAAACTCATCTATTAACTGACTTCCACCAGCAACACCTAATCCAGTTGCAGCATCACCAAGATAAACAATTGCACCACCATCTGGATTTAAAATAAGTTTTTCACCAGCAGAATCATTTGCACTAAATGTTCCAGCTTGACATGCACAAGAGAGGAATATAGATGCTGTCTCATTCTCTAATGCCATTGCATCATCTCCAGTAAAGGCATTTGTTCCATCCTGCTCTGTTGTAAGAAGATTCACAGAACCATGACCTAAATGAACTACAACATTTGGATTTCCAGCATATATCTCACCATCAAATCTTCCACCATTCTCAAGAGCCCACTTCTCTTTTTGAACAGTTAATTTATATGCTCCCCAATTTGAAGATTTATCTGCATATAGTTTTGTAAAATTAAAACCAGATAAGATATCAACAGTTTTACCATCCATCTCAAAATATTGAGCAGAATCAACTGGAACAGATGCGATTTCTGTTGCAACATTTGATAAAAGTAAAGCCTCTTTTATTTTAGTTGTATCATAAAGAGTTAAATAAACCATTAATTTTTCATAATAGTTATTAAATTCAGAAACTGTTGAAACAGGAAGTCTTGATAAACCTATCTCTGGTTTTAAATCTGGAGAGTCCCCTGAACCAGCATATGTTCCATCACTATTTCCATCCCATTCAGAAAAATCTGCATAGTAATAGTCTGTGAAAAATGTTTCAGAAAAACTATAACCTAAAATAGAGTTGCTAAACTCATCATGAACCTCTCTTGATGGAACAACATCAATATCACCACCTAAAAGAAGATATTTCAGTCCTGAGATATTTTTTACATAGTTTTTAATAGCTTTTGGAGTATCATTTCCACAAGAGCTTTGAGAACAGATCTCCTCAACTGTAACAACCTCAGTTGGTGTTCCTAATAGAGTATGAAGAAGAGCCAATTTTTCGAAAGAGGCTTTAAGTGTATTGTTTGTAACAACAAGTGCAACTGTTGTTAAAACAGTTGGTTCAGTATACTCAACATCTTCAGGTTTACAAAGATGTGTAACTGAATCACAAACAGGTCTTGCTGGGTCTAAACATGGTTTATCTGATCCACAATAGGCAGCTCCAGTTTCACAAACCCCCTCATTACATACCTGCCAAATTTCACATAATGGATCACAGGCTTGTGAATCTTCAACACAGTAGTGTAACTCTAAATCACATAAAGGAAGTAATTCATTTGTACACTCTGAGTTATTGCCACAAAATCCAACTCTTGTTTCACAAACACCACTTAAGCAGAATTGCCAATTAGAATCACAAGCGGGTGAACAATCGCTTGATTCTGGAATACATTGATGTGATTCAGGATTACAAATCGGTTTTTCAGGACTTAAACATAATCTTGTTGAGTCGCAAAAACCCTCATCAGCTTTACAGGTTCCATTATCACAAACCTCCCAATAACCACAACTTGGATTACAATCTCCAGACTCCTCTTCACAAAGATGAGTCTCTGTATTACAGATTGGTTTTGTTGCATCCCAACAGTTATCATTTGTTACACATCTATCTGTTTTAGTAACACATGCTCCATTTGAACAACTTTGCCACTCTTCACAAGCAGGTGTACAGGTTGTTACTACTGGATCAGTTTTATCATCCTCTCCACAAGAGATAAAAACTGTTAATAAAAAAATCAAAAGAGCCCATTTCATAGAATACCTCTAAAATATACATTCATGATTTTACAAGAAAAAATAGTTTTTTTCAATAATTTAAGCTTATTCAAATAAAATCAATACTATTTTATCTCTATTATATAATACTAATCATAGATAATTAAATTGCCAATATTCAAATTAAAAAAATGTTGTACTTT
>JAFGXH010000380.1 GCA_016936735.1 bacterium | reverse complement strand
ATCTCCTCAATTGAGATATTAAGATTCTTTGAGATATCCTCTTTTGTTAAACCTAAGCCAAAAAAGGTTTTTATACTGTTTTTAAGAAAAGATAATATTTTCATTTTCTCTTTTTTTTCTGTTGCAATCTCTTTTTGTGCCTTTTCTCTCTCTTTCTCTATCTCTCTTTCTGCTTTCTTTATCTCTCTTTTTAATTCCTCTTTTTCTTTTTCCTCTTTTTCGAAAATATGATCTAAATTCATAAAAAACATATCCTCCTCCTCTCCAACCTCATACAGTTTTTCCATCATATGATCATAATCATATTTTTTTGTCATCACTGTTTCCAAATAATCTACAAGTATCTCTCTAAATTTCTTTCTCTCTGCCTCATCTTTAAATTTAAAAATTGTTTTAAGCAGTTGTGACATCAGATATTTTAACTCATTTAAATCTTCACTTTTATTAATTGAAAGCAGTTTTGTTAAATATGAGTCTGCTTTTTGAAGCTCTTTTTTTGATATTTTATCCATTATTATTGGAATATACTCAAAGTGTGGAATATATTTTTTTAATGTTTTATCTGGAATATCAATCAAATCCTGCATTTTTACTTTTGCATTCCATTTTTCAGAAGCAATATAAAGTAAAACAGGTATTATTGGAACTATTTTTTCATCTTTTTTTAAGTTTTGATAACTATTTTCATAAAAAGAGGCTATATAATCTAAAAATCTGATAGGCATTCTATTATCATTTGATGATTGAATCTCTATAATAATATGAATTTGAACATCTTTTCCATCATATTTTAGTTTCCAGAGAACATCATTCTCTCTCTCTTTCTTATTTTTCTTTATGTAGGTTTTATTAACAAGCTCTAATGTTGTAAAATCAAGCTTTTTTACCCAAGATTTACCCACAAGATACACCATTAATTCCTCAACCATCTTTTTATTAAGAAAAACTCTTTTAAAAAACTTGTCTAATGGATTTTGTAGGCTCTCCTCCTGTTTAGGTTTCTTTTTCTCTATCTCTTTGGAAACACTCTCAGCCATTTTTTAACTCAAAACTACTTCATTAATAATAACATCTCAATTTAATTTTTTCAAGTAACAATAAAATTGTAATTCATACCAACATTTTTCTTTTTAAAAACAAACAAAAAAGTAACTTAAAAAATATTTTATATTTTTTTAGTATTGAAGGGAGGGGAAAATTTACGAAGTAAATAGGGGTGGGTTGTGGATGAAGCAACAAAGCTATCTTTTTAACTATAAAATATTTCTCTTTTTGTGCACTGCCAGAAAAAAATAATTTTTATTTGGTGAGAAAGATTGGAGAGTAAATAGTTTTCTATAAAAATGAAAAACTATTTTGATTTTTTATTATTGAAATATGTATAGGCCTCAAGAGATATAAAAAGATAGTTACGTTCTTCTGCATAATTATAAAGATTTTTTCCTAATTTATCTAGTTTCTCTGGATTTTCTCCATTATCAATTAAATAATATAACATCTCTTTCCAGTTTATAGGAAGAGGTTCATAATATCCATCTTCATCATAATAGTAATCTCCTGTATAGGCATGATCCTCATAATTATAGAATTTTTGAATCTCTTCCTCTCTTTTATCTTCAAGTTTTGTTATTTGAATATCCAATTTTTCAATCTCTTTTTCAAATCTGATTGAGTCTTTCTCTGAATATTTAGCACTATTTAAAATATTATCAATTTTATCTATTTTTTTATATAGAATATCAATCTCTCTATCAAAATATTGATTTATATTCTCTATAATAGACTCTTGCTTAATACTTTCAACCTCATTTTTTAAATCTTTATTAGTTATTTCTGCATCTTTAATAAGAGACTCTAAATCGCTTAACTCAAAAAGAGGGAGCTCTAAACAGAGAGTGTTAATCCAATATATTATTGCAGATGTATTATATATTTTCTCATCAAGATAGTTAAAACCTATCTTTTTTAAATATTCAAACAGTTCAACTCTTGATTCAGATAGGGACTCTTTAATAATATATAGATTATTTTCAAAAAACTCTTTTGATATATTAAAACTTTTAATACTCCAGAAAAATAGTCTCCAATCACCTATCTCATAACTTAATCTAATATAAAGCTCTATATCATCTTTTGTAAAAGAGTCAAAATAACCATTTTTTTTCAATTTGTTTATCAAATTAAAACGGTTATCATATTTTTTCACAACAAACTCTTTTGTTTTTTCAAGATATTTAATATATTTTTCATAAGAATCTCTCTCATCAACAATATTATTATAATCTACAAGTCTATAGTACTGTTCACTACTATAGAAATCATCATCACTGCTATCTGGTTCATCAATCTCCTCTAAATTTTCAAGAAAATCCATCTGTTCTTTCATCTCATATTGAACAGATATAAGTGATGCAAAAATAGGGTCTAAATTAAACTCATCTTTTAATTTTGATTTCTCATATAGTTTCTCTTTATTTTTTCCAACAATTGATGTAAATCTATTGTAATCTCCATCATAAATAGCTTTTTCAACATCAGATAACTTATCAATAGGGAAATCTGTTGTAAATTTAGTGCTTAAATCTATAAGTTTTTTATCTTTTTCAGGAATTGAGGTAACTGTTGGAGTGTTTTTATCTATTATTTCAGATTTTTCAACTATATTTTGTTGCTCTTTTTGTGTCTCTTGAGATTTTTTTTCTGAGTTATCATTTTTGTTGAGGGTAGATTCAGAGGCTATTTGATTCTCTACAGTTTTTTCTGAAGTGATTTGTAAACCTCCCTTTTTATCATCTTTTTTAATCTGATTATCTGTTGTTGAACAGGAGTTAAACGTTAAAAAAATAGAAAAAAGAGCTGTGCAATTAATAAAAATATAGATTTTTTTTAACATTTTAACCTCACAAAAAGTTATATAAATATAAAACTATTTTGATTTTATTTTTGAGTGAATTTTTTTAAAATAGTCATCATCCATTTCATCACACTTATCTTTGATAAAATCTCTCATATAAACCATTTTATTTTTTAAAATAGAGTCTGTTTTTACCCACTCAATAAATTTTTCATAATACTCTGTTGTCATAAGATATGAGTAAACCTGTGCCTTATCCTCCTCTAATCCATACATTGAGTAGGTATCAACAAAACCTTTTTTAGGATGATTTTTATATTGATACTCATTATCTTCATAGGCAAGATATCCACCACCTTTATACTCAAACCCTTTTTCATTAAACTCATTCCATTTTGGATCTTTATAATAGAATGAACCAAAATAGTTCTCCTCAATCATATGATAATATTCATGATGTATTGTGCTTCTTTGATATAGTTCTCCATAAATATCATAACCAATATCAAAATAGAGAACCTCTCCATAGGCATCTGGCATTGCAGCTCGATTCTGTTTTACAACATTTAGATTTTTAACAAAAGCAATAGCTTTAAGATTAGATTTTTTTACCCATTCAACAGGATATTTACTCCACTCCTGAATAAAAAGATCAACATATTTTTTAAGTTTTTTACCATCTGCCTCTGTTAAATAGTCCCACTTTGACCATTTATTTGCATAACTACTTCCCTCAAATGGTAAAACATATGCTGTAACTCCATATTTTTTTAAATATAGATTTAAACGATCTTTTTGAAACTCAAGTCTATTCTCTATTTTTTTAGTTTGTGTTTTTCTCTCTCTTGGTTCTGCTGAGTTTTTTGGTGCAATAGTTTTTCCAAAAACAGAGATTGATAATAGAATAAAAATTAGAAACAGTTTTAAGAACTCTATATTTAACATTTTGCCTCAAACGATATTAATGGTATTATGATACCATATTTTTGTATTTTATTCAATAAATCCAGTTTTAATGATTAATTTTTTTCAACAAAAACAGATAATATTTGTAAAAATATTGTTTTTTTGTTGAAAAATTTCATTAATTATTAATATTTACAGTTTTTTTACAAAAAAAATGTTTATTTTTTCTAAAAATGGTATAGAATAAAATGTAATGATATTTTTGTGTAATAACAAAACATATTTTGAGGATATATGTCATTTTTAGAGTTTAAAGATGTTACAGTTAAACAGAGAGAGAGAGTTTTACTCTCAGATATATGTGCATCTTTTTCTGAAACAGGTGTTTACTCTGTTATTGGTCCATCTGAAAGTGGGAAGTCATATCTACTTAAAACAATAAATAGATTAATAGATCATGAAAAAAATATTAATTTTAAGGGTGAATTGATTTTTCAAAATAGAGATATTTTGAAAAATAGTATTGATGTTAAAATTTTAAGAGAGTCTATTGGAATGATTTTTCATAAACCAATAGCTTTCCCAGGAACAATATTTGATAATGTCTCAATATCTTTAAAAATTCATAATATATCAAAAAATATAACATCTATCGTTAAAAAAGGGCTAGAGGATGTTAATTTATGGGATGAACTAAAAAACTCTCTTCATAAAAAAGCCTCTAACTACTCTCTTGAGATTCAACAACGATTAGCATTAGCCAGAGTTTTAACTCTTCAACCAAAAATAATACTAATGGATAATCCAACAGTTATGATGGACCCATTAGGAACATCACGTTTTGAGTCTTGGATTCTCTCTATGAAAAATAGATATTTGATTATATTTGTAACAAGTGATATAAAACAGGCTGCAAGAATCTCTGATGAGATTCTTTTTATGAATGATGGTTCTCTGATAGAGCAAAATAGCACAGAGAGTTTTTTTAGTCATCCAAAACACCTTTTAACAGAATCTTATATCTCTGAATTTCATTTTATTTAAAATTGATGAAAGGTTTTGAATGGAATCTCTATCTATTTTTATACTATTTTTTATTAAGGAGAGTGTGTGAACGTTAATTTAAAACTCCGCTCCGATTATGGTCTACTCACAGAGAAAACACATGCCCTTTGTGTTGCTGTTGTTGAGAGTTTAAAAAGATGTAAACGTGGTTTTATAACTCAAAACGAGCAACTATTAAAACAGACAATAGAGTATGAGAATAGAGTTGATCAATTAGAGATAGAGGTTCGCAAAAGTTGTGAACAGATACTATTAAGATGGCAACCTGTTTCAAAAGGATTAAGATTTATTCTTGCAAATCTAAGTGTAGCCTCAAATTTAGAGAAAATAGGTGATTTGATAGAAGAAACTGCAAAAATTGCACAAAAACATCTTTTAGAGGAGTATATTCTTCCAACTGTTGATTTTGAAAAACTATTTGATTTAATTTTAGTTGCATTTAACTACTCTATAAGCTCTTTTCTACACAATCAACAGAGTGGAAAATTGGCATTTTTAGAGACAATTGAGGATATCTCTAATTTGGGAGACAAAATATCACTCACTCTTAATAAATCATTAAAAAACTACCCAGATTATGTTGAACAGATTGTTGATTTAGTATTAATTTCAAAAAATTTAAAATTAACTTGCGAACTTATTTTACATATAGTCTCACTCTCATCATATAAAGAGTATGGTTTTTTTGATGAGGAGTAGATATATATATAGTTTTTTAATATTTATTAAAAAATTTTTAAATATTCTATTGATTGATTTAAAAAATCAATGTATAAATAATATGTGTTTTATAGATTTTTAACTTTTAGAGTTTTATTTTCTATTTTTAGTTAAAATTAATAAAGGGAGTTTTCAGAATGAATAAAAAAGTTATTATCATTGAGGACCAAAAAGATATCAATGATGCAGTGAAAGAGGCTCTTGTAAAAGATGGTTTTGCAGTTACTCAGGTTTTTGATGGAATTAATGCAATGCAAGCAATATTAGCTCAAAAACCAGATTTAATTTTACTTGATATTATGCTTCCAAATGTTAGTGGAATTGAGATTATCAAAAATTTAAAAAAACTAGATTTTGCAAAAACAATTCCAGTTGTTTTCATGACAGCGAAATCTGATGAGATTGATCAGGTTGTTGGTTATGAGCTTGGAGCAATTGATTATGTTATTAAGCCATTCTCGATGAGAATTTTAACTCAAAAAGTGAAAGCCCTTCTTGATGTTTTTGAATCACCAAAAGCTACTTCCGATGAAAAAGAGATTCAAATTGGAAATATCTATATAAATCCAGAGGAGTTTAGAGTTATTGTTGATGATGAAGAGATTCCTATGACTTTAAAAGAGTTTAAACTTCTTCAAATTCTTGCATCACAAAGAAATAAAGTATTCACAAGAGAGGAGCTTCTTGCAAAAGTTTGGCATGTTGAATCTGCTCTTCTTGAAACAAGAACTGTTGATACTCATATAAAAAAAATACGTCAAAAACTTAAAAGTGCTGCCCATTATATCAAAACAATTCATGGACTAGGGTATAAATTAAGTGATCAAAACTAAAAAATTCTGGATCACCTTTTTTGTTCTAATTATTTTAAATTTTATGCTTTTTTGGGCAGAAAAGGTGATTTTCCTAAAAAATAGTAGCCTACGATTCAGAGAGATATTTCAAATAGCTCTCTCATTTTTTCCTGAAAATTATAGTGATTTAACAAAAAATCAGCTTGATAATTTATCAGATAGATTTAAAATAGATTTTACTATAGTTGACTCTTTGGGAAAAATTACTCTTACAACAGAAAAAGGTGTTAATTATAAAGAGTATAACTCTCTTTTAAACAATGAAAGTATTAATAAAAATTTAAATCAGAGTAATAAAGATAACAATCTACCTCAAAAAAAATATAACTACATAATCTCACCACAAAAGCTTCAGATGCTTCTTTTTTCAAAAAATGAGGAGTTTCAATATAGTTATGATCCAGATTTAAGAGATAAAAACTATTTTATATGGAAAAAACATCATAACTACCTTGTTAGAGGCTCATTTAAAGAGAGTAGTGAGTTTAATAGATATGATTTTTTTATATTTTTTAATATTGTTATTATCCTTTTTATAATCTATCTTTTTCAACAAAAAGAGTATCAGATTATATCTGATAAAGATGAACATTTGGATGAGTCTCAATCATCTGTTGATGACTACATTACATCAATATTTCAAAATATTGATTTAGCAGTATTAATTCTTGAAAAACCAGATTTTACAATTGCATACTATAACTCAAAATTGATGGACTATTTTCAACTTGTTGGTAAAAAAGGTGATTCATATAAACTTGCCTTCTTAGATGAGGTTTTAATTCAACAAATATCTAAAATAACCTCTGGGAATCTTGATGTTCGTGAGTTTGAAATTGATGAGAAAGTATATCTTCTATCATACTCTGAGGTTCAAAATCACTCGTTTTTTATTTTTAATGATATAACAGAGTTAAAACAGAATGAGATTATGAAAAGAAGATATATTGATGCTATATCACATGAATTAAAAACTCCATTAACCAATATTCTCTTATATTCAGAAAGATTAGAGGATCAATTAACTGGTCAGTCAGCTATTGATAATCAAAAAGTTTATCAAAATGGAGAGGCACTAAAAAAACTTATTAATGATATTCTGCATCTATCTAAACTAGATTCTCCAAATATGCAGATGAATATTGTAAAAATAAATCTTCGTCAGCTATTTATTGATATAATGAGAGAGTTATCCATGCTTATGGATAAAACAGGTGTTGATTTAGAGCTTTTGGTTAAAAGTAGTGATACTATTTTTGGTGATAAGGATCTTTTATATAAAGCATTAAGAAATTTAGTTGAAAATGGAGTTAAATATAATAGACCTGAAGGGATTGTTAAAATAGAGGCTATTAGAGAAAGTGATATGATTCAAATAAAAATAGCAGATACAGGTTTAGGAATTCCTGAGAAGGATTTAAAATATATTTTTGATAGATTCTATCGTGTAGATCAAAGTAGAACAAAAGGTGTTGGAGTAAAAGATGGGACAGGTTTAGGATTATCAATTGTTAAACATGTTATACATCTTCATAAAGGGGTTATTCATGTTGAATCAAAAATTGATATTGGAACAACATTTACAATAAAACTTCCCTGTGGTGAATAGGTGAAAACAGTTATTCTTTTTTTCAAAAAGGATTTTTGGGAAGAGAGTAGTTACCCATTTTTTTACATATCAAAAATTTTCAAAATATTTTTTGCATTAACAATGTTATACTACCTTTCAAAATATTTAGAAATTGAAAATGGAAGTGATTCTATATTTCCATATCTTTTTTCTGGACATATATTTTATGAATTTTTAATAAAATATCTAAAATTACCATCTTCAATATTAATATCTGAATTATATAAAGGGACTTTAGAGTATCTTTTTAATGGAAAACTTCATCCATACTCTATTCCAATTTTGTCAAATATTTATCGACTATTTATTGATTATTTTATCCTTTTATCATATATTTTTGTTGGTATATTTTTTCTTAATATTAAAGTAAATCTATCACTATTTAACATATTTTTTTTACATCTTGTATTTTTAGGTGCACTTATTTTAGTTTTTAGTTGGGGATTAATTGGATCTGCAATAACATTATTAACTAAAAAAGGTGATCCTATAACAACAGGATGGCTCTATTTTTCAATATTAGCAGGTGGAATCTATTTCCCTTCAACTATATTACCATCAGCAATAAATATATTTAATTTTATATTTCCAATACAAACTTGGATGGAGCTTTTTAGAGAACTATTCTACAATAATCATTTTATGTATCAAAAATATCTAATTTTAATAATCTATGATATTATTTTAGTACTATTTTCTACAAATCTCTTTAATTTCATTTTAAAAATTGCAAAAAAAAGGGGAAACCTTCATTCCTATTAAAAAAATTTATTACTCAGGAGACATTGTTTTAATAAGATTTCTAATTCCACTTGAATTTGGAGCGTTTGGAGCAAGTTTTAAATATTGATTGAGTATTTTTACAGCCTGTTTATTATCTTTGAGTGTTTTATAGGCAAAACCAGCAAGAAGATAGGATTCAGAATATGTTGGATCCAATTTTATTGCCTCTGATGCTTTCCTAATAGTGGCTTTAGGATCAGATATTGAGGTTTTTCTAGCCTCCTCAACTAATTTTACAGCTCCCTCTCTATCATATTTATTTTTATCTTTTGAGTTATTGGAGATAACTCTTTTTTTAGTTTTTTTATCAATATGAGTAAGTCTGTCAATTACATACTCAGTATCCTCTTTAATTGTATTTGCAAGCTCTAGAAGCTCTCTAGCCTCATCATATTTTGTTGCAGAGATTTTTTTGTCAACCTCAACAATAATATCCTCAAACATCTCCTCTAACTTTTTTTGACCCAAAGTGTAGTAACTACTCTCTGCAGGAATAGAGTCAAAAGATGTTTTTGCATCAGAGAACTGTTTTTTATGCATTAGTTGCATTGCAGAACCATATGTTTTTTTATTTGTAAGCTCATTATCAATATGTTTTAAAACCTTCTTAACATCGGAATTTTCAGGATCTTTCTCTAAAACACTCTCATATACCTTTTTCGCTTTGTCCCAATTTTGGCTTTTTACGAGTTGTTCTCCTGTGTTTAAAAGATTCATCAACTCTGGAGAAAGAATTTTTACCTCTTTTTTATTATCCTGATTGAGTGTATCATTGTTGGAGTTATCATTTTTATTATCTGTATTATTATTTTGTGTAACTTTGTTTTTCTCTTCACCCTCTTTTTTAGTTGTATTATTTTTTGATAATAAAAGAATTGTAACAACTGCAACTACAACTAAAACAACTCCACCAATAATAAATAGTAATTTATTTGATTTTCCTTTTTCAGAGTGAGAGTATTTGTATTTTGAAAAAGAGTCACAAAATCTAAATTTCACATGTCCAACAGAGACTATATCCCCCTCACTCAATTGAGATATACCATATTTCTCACCATTAATAAGAATTCCATTAGAGGAGTTTAAATCTTTTATTTTAACAGATTTACCATCACAAGTGATTTGAGCATGTTTTTCAGAAATAGATCTGTGATTTATAATAATATCACATTCACTATTTCTACCAATAAACATTATTGATTTTGATATTTCATAATTTGCTCCCTCCCAATTCATATTTTGGAAAACAACTCTATTATATGGGGCTTTTAAATCATATGCATTTTCTGGTATATCAGGACGAATATCATCTGCATGGATTATTGCTGTATGTGTTGTTGATTTTCCACCTGTAATCTCACTAATTGGAACAGGTCTTATCTTTTGTTGACTACTATTTGTTGCTGAACCTGCCTCTGTATTTCCATCACTTACAAGAAGAGTATCCTCATCTCCCTCTTGAGCCTCTTGAACTAGTGTTATTGAGTAATCACCAATATTTATTGCATCTCCATGTTGAATTCTTGTTCTCTCTTTTATCTCTACACCATTTATAAGTGTTCCAACATAGCTATTTTGGTCCTCAATAAAAACCAAGTTATTAGATTTAAAAAGACGAGCATGATAACGGGATACATTTTGTTCTGTTAACCGAATAGTATTACCCTCTTTCCGTCCAATAGTCATCTCTTGTCGGTAAAAAGCAACAACGGTTTTGTTTCCCTCATCGTCTTTAATGATGAGCTTGTACATATCTGCCTCTCTATCCACAATGGTTATAGTAGCATAAAATATTTATCATAATCAAGAATTAAACTTATTTTACTCCTTAATATCCTTGTGTTTTTTTTGTGAAAATTAATATTATATTCCACAAAAATAGATATTTATAAAATAGATTTATAATAATAATTAGGTTATTTAAAAAGGGAACCTAATATCAGATGATAACAACTATTATCAAGAATATCCATCGGTCATATAAACATAACTATTGACATATTTTTGAAATCATCATAAAATGGGCTTTTTATTATTAATAATAAAAAATTTGTAACTATTCAGTAGAAACCGGTTTTAGTTATTTTTTTAAATTTTTAAAGAACCTCAAAAGTAAGTGAAATTCCGATTTTATTTACTAAAAAGAAGAAAAATATTTTTTCATCTAAAATTTAAATTCCACTAATAGTTATAAAAATTGAGAAAAATAAAAATAATGATACTATTTTAAGAGGTAATAGATATGGGTTTTAATTGTGGTATTGTTGGCTTGCCAAATGTTGGAAAAACAACAATTTTTAATGCATTAACAGGAGATTCAAATGAGGTCTCTGCCTATCCATTTACAACAACTAAAGTTACTGAGGGTAGAGCATCTGTTCCTGATTCACGTCTTGATAAAATTGCAATAACTATTCCAGCAGAAAAAACTGTTTACACATCTCTTGAGGTTGTTGATATGCCTGGAATAGCAAAAGGGGCTCATCAAGGTGTTGGAATGGGAAATAAATTTCTTGGAGATATAAAAAAAACAGATGCAATTCTTCATGTTATTCGCTGTTTTGATGATGATGATGTTATTCACCCAGAGGATACTGTAGATCCTGTTAGAGATGCCTCATATATAAATATTGAGCTTGTAATGGCCGATTTAGAGCTTGTGACTAAACAGATTGAAAGGAGTGAAAAACTTGCAAAATCAGGTAACTCAGAGGCAAAAGCAAAACTTCAAGTATTAAATCAGATGCAAGAGGTTTTATATGAAGAGAGATTTTTAAAAACAGCAAATTTTTCATCAGAACAGTTAAAACTTGTTCGTGATTTAAGTTTAATAACTCTTAAACCAATGTTATATATTGCAAATATCAATGAAAGTGCAATTGTTGAGGATGATAAATATGTTAAAGATTTAAAAGCATTTGCAAAAGAGTCTGGTTTTGATGTTGTAAAAATCTGTGGTAATATTGAGGCAGATATTGCACAATTAGAGGATGATGAAAAAGCTGAATTTTTAACAGAGATGAATCTATCTGAACCTGGTTTAAATAGGCTGATTCAGGCAGGATACTCTTTATTAAATCTTATCACATTTTTTACTGTAGGTGGAAAAGAGAATCGTGCTTGGACTATAGAGAAGGGATTGTCTGCTTGGGGTGCTGCAGGAAAAATTCATTCAGATATTCAAAGAGGTTTTATTAGAGCTGAAGTATACCATTGTGATGATCTATTAGCATTAAAAAGTGAAGCAGCTGTTAAAGAGAAGGGACTATTTCGCCTTGAGGGAAAAGAGTATTCTGTAAAAGATGGTGATGTTTTACATTTTCGTTTTAATGTTTAATAAAAAATAGATTTAATAAAAAAATTATAATCAAAAAATCTAAAATTTGAATTTTCACTATCCAATTAGATATAATCAACTTGCAAAAGAGAGTTTCTATTTTGTGTTGTATTTTAGTTTTATTAAAAAATAGTTTTTGTTACTTTTTAATTTATAAAATACAAAATATATATAGTTATTTTAGTTATATAAAGGAGTATTAATGAATAGAATCATTATTTTAGATGAGCAAGAGAATCATTACAAAACAAGAGAGCTTCTCTCTAAAATTGACAATCTTTTGATAGCACATGCTGAATCATTAGATGATTTAAGATTAAGATTTTATGAATTAGATCCAGATCTTGTTATCTATAATAAAGATATCCTTAATATAAGTATTCATGATATACTTGCATTTTTACTTGATAGTGAATATACATCTGTTCCAATTGCTCTCTTCTCAAAACTCCCTCAACATATTCAGATACATGAACATGAACAACTTTTTGGTCCCTTTCAGATAGATTCAGATTCAACAACATTTTTATCAATTATTCAAATGCTTCTAAAACATAAAAAGGCATTTCAACAGTCTAAACTTCTAAAAGAGGAGAATCAACAGTTAAAACATGGTGTTTTATCTCGCCAAGAGGAGAGTTTATTTAAAGATGTCTCATTTTTTAAAGTAAGAGTTATGCAAGAGATAAAAAAAGCACGTCGTTTTAATCATCCATTATCATTAGCAATTCTATCTTTTGACACAAATGATTTAGTTCTCAATCATGGTCCTAAAGTTGTTAATAAATTTACAAGTTTAATTTTTCAATCTATAAAAAATACTGTAAGAGATACAGATATTCCAATGAATTATGGTGAAAATCAACTCCTTATTTTAATGCCAAATACAGATGAGGTTGGATTGGAGAATGCAGTTCAAAGATTAACTGGAAACATTTTAAAAACAGAACATAAAGACAAAGGGGTTTTGCTAAAAGCAAATTTTAAATTTGGAACATCTATTATGGGAAAAACATCAGAGACATTTTCAGAGATGGTTAAAGAGGCTTTAAAACAGATAAATGAGCAATAATAATTAGGCAAATATATTTTTAACTTCAGGAAACTCAATCTCTCTTCTATTTTTCTCTCTCCAAAGAGCTTTTATAATGAAAATTGATAAGAAAATTGCGATATGACACATGATGGATGGCATTGATCCTCTAAATTTAGGAATAACTGCAACTAAAGTGATACTTGGTATTATAAAAAGAGCAGAACCAATAGCAAAATCAGAAAGAATCTTTCTCTTATCTTTATCACTCTCTTCTACCATATTATTTGTTGTAAAAATTAACATTAAAAGCATACCTAATTGATAATATGCTCCATAAAACTCATAGTAAAAACCTGGATGTTTATATGTTGCATAAAATAGTTGACAGCTTTTTAGTATTGTTGATGTTGAGTTTAATATATATATTGAACTAAAGAAAAAAGCTGCACCTAAAAATACATAAGATGTTATTTTTAAATATTTTTTCTCAATAGGAGAGCTTAAATAGGCAAAAAATACTCCAAGAGCAGGTAACCAAGTTATATCTAAAAATGAGATTCTAACAAGAATTGGGTATTGAGGATATAGACAGTTAAAAGCCTCCAATAGTTGATATCCAGCCAAAAAAAGTAGTAGTAAATTTAAAATTTTTATACTTTTTTCTGAATTTTTAAATATAATAGAGAAGTATAAAAATGCTGATAACTCTAATAATCCTGTTCCAACTGCAAGTATTGGAGAGTAGCTCATATTAACTCCTAACAAAAAAAAATATAGTATAATTATTATTTT
>JAFGXH010000379.1 GCA_016936735.1 bacterium | reverse complement strand
AACTTTTTTTAAGTTATACAAGATCTCTATTATTGTCTATTTTTAAATATTAGATTTTAATTAGAATAACAGCAGCCATTGCAACAACTAAAATAATCCCCTTTTTCTTATCAAAAGGCTCTTTAAGAAAAATTACAGCCATAAAAATTGATATAACCATTGATATTGAGAATATTGCCTGAATTAAAGATAAAGGACCTTTTGAAAAAGCAGTTAATATTGAGTAGTAACCAAAAAAATTTAAAACTCCAATTAAAAAACCATATTTATCAGATGGAATAAATAGTTTCGCTCTTATATTTTTAGATTTTTTTAACAAAAATATTGATATTAAAAATGTGTAAATCATTACTAAAAAGTAAGACATAAATATATATGGCATTGTACTAACCTCATTAGAGGCCAGTTTTCCAGTAAATATTGAACAACCACTACCAATAGCAGATATAAATGAGAATAGAACCCCCTTTTTAAGAGAAACAATCTCTCCCTTATCCTTTTTTATTGCCCAAACAATAGCTCCAATTGTTATAAATGATAATATTATTCCACTCCATTGAAGTAGTGTTGGTCGTTCAGAAAGAACAGATATTGATAATGTTATAACAATAATATTATTGAATTTTTCAACTGGTAAAACATATGATGTTGGTGCAAATTTAAGAGCATGCATCTGAAATATAGCAGCAACAGAGAAAAAAGTTGCATTAAAAAAGGCATAAGCAGCTGAAACACCCCAAAAGTAGTCACCTTTTTGAAAAATAACAAACATTAGAGATATAAAAACAACAATAATTGAGGAGCGATTAATTACTCTTATTGTTGAAGCATTATGCTCTCCCGCTTTTTTATAAAGAAATGCAATAACTCCATATATCAATGTTGCAAGAAGAGCATAGAAAAACCATCCAAACATAAAGTTTACTCCTCCTCATCAAGAATACCACCAACAAGATCATAATCAGCAGAGTCTGTTATTTTAACTTTAACAATATCACCAGCATTTGCTGTTCCATCATTAATATAAACAACTCCATCAACATCATAACCCTGTTTTTTATGCCTTCCAACAAGCAAAAGCTCACTCTCTTCAGATAAACCATCAATAATAACATCAAGAGTTTGCCCAACATATCCTTTCATTATTGAGTTAGATATTTTTTTCTGTAGCCTCATTAGTTCACTCTGTCTTCTCTTTTTTATTTTTTGTGGAATTTGATTACTCATTTTTGCAGCCTCTGTATTCTCCTCTTTTGAGTAAGCAAAAACTCCAAGATGTTCAAATTTTGTCTCCTCAACAAACTCTAATAGTTTTTTAAAGTCCTCTTCAGTCTCTCCAGGAAAACCAACAATAAAAGAGGCTCTAATTGCAGCATGAGGTATTTTTTCTCTGATTTTTTGAATTAATGCTCTAATTGTTTTTTCACGATTTGCTCTAAACATCATTTTTAAAACATTATCACTAATATGTTGAAGAGGTAAATCGATATATGGAACAATTTTTGGCTCAGATGCTATTAAATCAATTAATTGATCATTAAAATCTGCTGGATAGTTATAAAAAAGTCTAATCCATTGGAGATTTTCAACTTTTACCAACTCTTTAAGAAGTTTAACAAGATCTGAGTTGTTATTTAAATCTTTTCCATAAGCAGTTAACTCCTGAGCAACAAGATTAATCTCTTTTACTCCATTATTCTCAACAATATTTTCCACTTCATGAAGAATATTCTCAATAGATCTTGATGTTTGAGCACCCTTTATTTTAGGAATAATACAGAAAGAGCAACTATTAGAGCATCCCTCTGCAATTTTAACATATGCTGTATGTGAAGGTAGAGTGTTAACTCTTGGTGTATTCTCATTTTGAAGATGGTGTGGTTTTCCAAAAAAAGATTTTTTGTTAGATTTTAAAAATGGAACAATCTCCTGAAAAACACCTGTTCCAATAAAATAATCAACCTCTGGTAACTCTTTTACAAGCTCCTCTTGATATAACTGAGCCATACAACCAGTTACAACAATTTTTCTATTTGAGTTCTCTTTTTTATGCTCAATCATCTCTAAAATTGTTTGAATAGACTCTTTTTTTGCATCCTGAATAAAACCACAAGTATTTACAACTAAAATATCAGCATCCTCTGGTTCTCCAACTATCTCATAGTTTGCCTCTATAAGATATCCAAGCATAATCTCTGAATCAACCCTATTTTTAGGGCAACCAAGTGTAACAAAAAAAACTTTTTCCATTATTCTCCATTAATGTTATATAAAAGCAAAACGATTTTTTTCTTTTTAGTAAATAAAATTAGCATTTTACCTACTTTCTAAGTCCCTCTCCACGTAGTGGGGAGGGATTTAGGGTGGGGGTTCTTTTAAAATTTAAAAAAAATAACTAAAATCAGTTTCCGCTGAATAGTTAAAATAAAAATAATTTTTTCATGGGTAAATTTTTCAATTTTTTACCCATATAATTTTTTCATGGGTAAATTTTTCAATTTTTTACCCATATTTTAAAATATTAAAAAGTTTAGTATTAACAAAAAACTTTGTTTTACCAAGTTTTAGTGTCTCTAAAACTCCAATAGATTCTATCTCTTTTAAATATTTTGAGGCTGTTTTTCTTGTAATTTTAAGTTTTTCAACTAAAAACTCTATTTTTGTATATGGATAATAGAAAAGAATCTCTAAAAGATCTTTTGAATATATCTTTGGAAGCTCACTCTCTATTTTAAGTCCAACAGATTTCATTAGAAAGTCAATTGATTTAATCATCTCAATACTCTCTTTTGATGTCTCTTCTATACCATCTAAAATATAAAAAATCCACTCATTCCAATTTTTTTTCTCTTGAATCTCTCCAAAAAGCTGATAATATTTTGTTTTATTTTTTATAATATAACGACTTAAATAGAGAATTGGTAAATCTAATAATCCCTTATAAACTAAATAGAGAGTATTTATAATTCGTCCTGTTCTTCCATTACCATCATAAAAAGGATGAATTGTTTCAAATTGATAATGAATTAATGCCATTTTAATTAATGGATCTAGATCATCCATACTATCATCATTAATATATCTCTCCAAATTTGAGAGTAGTCTTAAAATATCATTATAGTTCTGAGGAGGAGTATGTTTTATCTCTCCTGTTTGTGGATTTTTCAAAACAGTTCCAGCCTGTCTCCTTATACCAGCAGAGTTTTGCTCTAAAATCTCCTGTATTCTAATAATATGCTTTAATAAAAAAAGTTGATCATCTTTTATAACTCTATATCCTTCTAATAAAGCATTTTGGTAATTTTGAACCTCTTTTGTTGCCTGATTAGCTATAATAGTTTCATCAATTAATGAGTGATAAACCTCATCATAAGTTGTTATGATATTCTCAATCTCACTACTCTCTTTTGATTCTCTTAAAACAAGTGTATTAATTAGAATCATCTCATTTGGAATAATTTTTGAAACACCATTTAGAGTTGCAACCGCTTTATGTGCATTAACAAGTTTTTTTATATACTCATTTCCCTTTAAATCTAAATCAAAAGGAAACTCTTGAGGAATAAACTTATCCA
This sequence comes from bacterium, assembly GCA_016936735.1. Taxonomy (GTDB): domain Bacteria; phylum UBP6; class JAFGXH01; order JAFGXH01; family JAFGXH01; genus JAFGXH01. Next base: position 7,779 of record JAFGXH010000379.1, on the reverse strand, counting down.
TCATTTAACCTTTTTAACAAAACTCTAAACTTTTCAAAATCTCTTTTACTTTTTGTGGTTCATCAAACCAAATCTCATCTAAAAGTGGTTTTATCTCAAACAGAAGAGTATCATTAAACCACTCTATCTCACTTAAAGTTCCATCAAAACTACAAAAAAAGCTATGTCCAATTTGGAAATCCTCTCCAAGAGAGATATCATCTATAATCTTTTTATTAAGTTTTGTAAATGATTTTTCTATATGATTTATCATTTTTTTTGTTAAACCATTTTTTTCTAAAAGTTTTTTAAAACTCTCTCCAAAATTTGGTTGAAGAGTTATAAAAGAGAATCTTCGTCTAAAAGCATAATCAACAATAGCAAGAGAGCGATCTGAACGATTCATTGTTCCAATAACAAATAGATTCTCTGGAACAAAAAATAGCTCATTACTATAGGCTAATCTAAGAGAAAACTCCTCTCCACGTTTATCACACTCAATTAGCATAAGAAGCTCACCAAATATTTTACTAAGATTTCCACGATTTATCTCATCAATAATAAAAACAAATGGTTGGTCTGGATTCTCCATTGCTTTTTTGCAAAAATTAACAAAAACTCCATTTTTCACAAAGAAATTACCCTTTTCATCTGGTCTTAACCCCTGAATAAACTCCTCATAACCATAGGATTGATGAAATTGTACAATTTCAATATTCTCATCACTTTTAAAACCAACTGTTTGATATGCTATTTTTCTTGCAATAAATGTTTTTCCAACTCCAGGAGCTCCCTGAAGGACTATATTTTTTCTTCTTTTTAAAATTGAGGCAATTTGAAAAAAAAGTTTCTCATCAATAAAAATCAAATCCCTATCTTTTTCAAAATTATAAGCTTCAACATCCTCATAAATATTAAAATTTTGTAAACTCTCAAAATCCTCACTTTGAGAAAACTCCTCAATATTATTAACATCTATTTTTCTATATAAATAGCTTAAATCATCAGAATTATCATCTAAATCATCATTAAAAATCTCACTATTTTTCTCTGAATTTATTAAAGTCCCCTTTGGGGAGGGGGTTTGGGGGTGGGTTTTATCATTTTTTTTTGAGTGGAGACTGTTATCTAAATTAATGACTAAATTTGAGGATAATAAAACTCTATTCAACTCTAAAAAAGTAGATTTTATATCTTTTAAAGCAGATATTATCCCATTATATGTTTTAACCTGTTTTAAATTATACTCAGAAAACCACTCACTATCAGATGGTTCACCAAAGATATCTGGAAACTCTTTTTTTATAAGCTCATTAGAGATATCATTAGAGGAGTTAATATTTTTTTTGTATATTTCAATATATTTTTTTAACTCTCCACTTTTTTTAAGTGATTTTTTTAAACTCTCTCCAGCAACAATTGAGCATCCCATTGTTGCACCAATTTTCAAATATATCTGAAAACTATTTTTATGATTACCTAAACTATTGGGATATATTGCAATCCAACAGTTATCAGAACCAAAATTTGTTGAGCCCTGAAAATCAACAGAGTGAAAACTACAATCATATAAAGCAAGTTGTTGAATCAAATCAGCTGCAATATCGGCTAAATATGTTGCCACACTGTTTTTTATCTCACCTCTAAAAAAAAATGGATATAAGATACTCCAATATTTTTTCCAATTAGCAAAAATATCTCTTTTAGGTGCTTTAAACTCTTTAAACTCTCTTAAAAACTGTTCACTATATGAGCCAAAATAATCTATATCTCTATCAACAACTTTAGATTTTATCTCATCAATAAGAGATTTAGTCAAACTCTCTCCCTGAAAAACATGTTGAGCAATCTCTCCACGCAAAAGATTTACAGGTCTAAATTTTGAATCAGGATTACCACAATACTCCTCAAAAATCTCTTTTAAAACAGATTTTGATAACTGATTCACTCCTCCTAAAAGTTTTTTATCACTATTAATATAACCTGTGTAGATTTTTGCATATCTTCTGATATAATCAATTTTAGTTTCCATTTCGACTCAATAAAACAAACAGCCCCTATTCTAACAATAAAATTGATATTGTTCAACTCGATTTTTTATAAATATATAAAATAAAAAATATATTTAATCTATTTGTTTATGCTATAAATTGACAATTAATAAAAAATAGTTTATTGTTTCGATTGTGTGTAGTTATTGTGTGACTTTTATAAAATATTGAGGTGATTTATGATGAATGGCGAGTTTTTTAAAGAGCAAATAATCCTTTTTTTACGTCAAGAGTATGGAAAATCTGTTGAAGAGGCTTCAAAAGAGGAGATTTTCTATGCTGTCGCAAGGGTTGTAAGAAATAGCTTTATTGAAAAATGGAGAAAAACACAAAGACATAATTTTCAAAATGGTGTAAAACAGGCATACTATCTCTCAGCAGAGTATTTAACTGGTAGATTTTTTTCAAATAATATTCTTAATTTAGAGATTGAGGGCTCTTTAAGAGAGGCCTTATCAGAACTAAAAATTGAGATGGATAAACTTGAAGAGATTGAGGTTGATGCAGGTCTTGGAAATGGTGGTTTAGGTAGATTAGCCGCATGTTTTTTAGATTCCGCTGCAACACAGAAATATCCACTTCATGGTTATGGAATTCGTTATAAATATGGTATTTTCAAACAGGAGATCGAGAATGGATTTCAGGTTGAAACACCAAATAAATGGTTATATTTTGGAACACCTTGGGAGATTAGAAGACCAGATGAGCAGGTAGAGGTTCGTTTTGGTGGAAAAGTTGATGTAAATTTCCGTTCTGGTGAGGCTCATTTTGTTCAACAGGGTTATGAAACTATAATTGCAACACCCTATGATTATCCTGTTATTGGATTTGGTGGTGATGTTATTAACACACTTCGTCTTTGGGATTCAGAGTCTCCAAACTATTTCGATTTGGCACTTTTTAATAATGGTGACTATGATGCATCTGTTTCAGCACAAAATAGAGCAAAAAATATCACAAAAGTTTTATACCCAAATGATAACCATTATGAGGGAAAAATATTAAGACTAAGACAACAGTACTTTTTTGTTTCTGCATCTGTTCAAGATTTAATTAGAAGATTTAAAAAATATGTATCAACAGATTTTAGCAAACTTCCAGAGTATGTTGTAATGCAGCTTAATGATACACATCCTGTTCTGGCAATTCCTGAATTCATGAGAGTTCTTGTTGATATTGAGGGGGTTGAGTGGGAAGATGCTTGGGAGATAGCTCAAAAATGTTTTGCATATACAAACCATACATTAATGCAAGAGGCTTTAGAGAAATGGTCTATTGATATTTTTAGATCACTACTCCCTAGAGTTTATCAGATTATTGAGGAGATTAATAGAAGATTAATTCTTAAACTTCAAATGAAATTTCCAAATGATTACCAAAGATTTCATAAAATGTCTATTTTAGGTGATGGATTAGTAAAAATGGCATATCTTGCTGTTGAGGGTTCATACTCTGTTAATGGTGTTGCTGCACTTCACTCTAATCTTTTAAAAACAGAGGTTTTAAATGATTGGTATCTATTCTACCCTAAAAAATTTAATAATAAAACTAATGGTGTAACTCAAAGAAGATGGTTGAATCACTGTAATCCACAACTTGCTGAGCTTATCACATCAAAAATTGGAAAAAACTGGATAACAAATCTTGATGAACTAAAAAAATTGGTTCCATTTGCAACAGATTCAGATTTCCAAAAAAGATTTATGGAGATTAAAAGAGAGAATAAAAAACATCTTGCAGAGCATATTAAAGCGGAGCATGGTGTTGATGTTAATATCGATTCAATTTTTGATGTTCAGGTAAAAAGATTACATGAATACAAAAGACAGCTTTTAAATGTTCTTCATATAATCTACCTATATAATAAAATCAAATCAGATCCAAATGCAGATGTAACTCCAAGAACATTTATTTTTGGTGCAAAAGCTGCAAGTGGATACTATAGAGCTAAATTAATTATCAAATTAATTAACTCTGTTGCAGATAAAATCAATAATGATCCAGATATGAAAAATAGATTAAATGTTTTCTTTTTGAAAAACTATAGTGTATCTCTTGCAGAGAAAATAATGCCAGCTGCTGATGTTTCAGAACAGATATCAACAGCAAGTACTGAGGCATCTGGAACAGGAAATATGAAATTTATGATGAATGGAGCATTAACAATTGGAACACTTGATGGAGCAAACATTGAGATTGTTGAAGAGGTTGGAGATGAGCATGCATTTATCTTTGGACTTCATTCAGAAGAGGTTTTAGAGTTAAATAGAAAGAATAGTTATAATCCTTGGGATATATATAACTCAAACCCAGAGATTAGAAAAATATTAGATCAACTTAAAAACAGCTATTTTGCATCAGATCATCCTGGAATTTTTGAACAGTTATGGGCAAGTCTAATGTATGGAGTTGATGGTGGTAGAGCAGATGTTTATTATGTTCTAAAAGATTTCGCTTCATATGCAGAGGCTCAAGAGAAAATTGGAACCTATTATAAAACTGCTTCAAACTGGGCAAAATCTGCAATACTAAATGTTGCTTGCTCTGGCAAATTCTCATCAGATAGAACTATTGATCAGTATGCTCAAGAGATTTGGAAAATCAAAAAAGTATCAAAATAGTTTAGCTTTAAAGCTTTAATAGTTTTCATTCCTCTATCTTCTATTTAAAAAAATACTCTTTTAAATTCTCAATTTACTAAAAAGATGGTGTAAATTCCCATACTCCTGTATACTCTTTTACAATACTCTCTTTTATTCCCTCGCAAATAGTTTCACCAAAGAAAAAAGTGATAACTCTTTTTGCATCCTCAATTGTTTCAAATTTATAATCTGTGTTTATAACTGTTTTTTTGAAACCATACTCTTTCTCTAATATTTCATAAAATATTTTTAGTTTTTCATTTGGAATAGTTGGTTTTTCAACATTAGAGCCATATGTTTCAATAAAAATCATTTTTCCATTTTGATTTAGTTTTGATATTAGAGTTTCAATTAATTTTTTTAAAAAACTGTTTAAATTATCAAATTCATCTATAATAACATGACCTAAAGACCATCCCTCAATAATTAAATCAAATTTTCCATCTAAACTATCTATCTCTCTTGTATCTATCTCTTTAAACTCAATTTTATTTAGATACTCTTTTAGGTTTATTTTTGCCTGATTAATCATGTGTAAAGCTCTATCACACAGAAGAGCAGATTTCACTCTGTTAATATAAAGCTTTGTAACTCTTCCTGTTCCAACACCAAGCTCTAAAACAGTAGAGTTATTTTTTATCTGAGAGTTCAAATATTTTTGTAGGTTATTTTGATAATCCTCATGATTTACTAATTCATCATATTGAATTGCATGTTTATTATAAATATCATATTTTGATGGCATTTTAAACTCTCCATTAATTAATCTATTTGCAAACTCATAATACCAATTGCTTTCTGTATCTGTTTTGTAGTGATAAAAAATAAAGTCACTATTTTCTAGATATGGATTATTTTGTAAAACATCATCACTAGTATACACAATAATTTTTACACAATTTAAATCTTTTGTTAATTCACAAAATGGTAAAACATAATCTTTTCCAGCAATTAAAATAGTTGTTTCTGCATCATTCTCTAATTGGTTAAAATCTTTAAAGCGACTATCATCTCTATCCCGTTTTATAAATTCAGGAATAGAATCTTTTTGAGAAAATGTTATATCATATTTAGGAAGTTTATATTCAGCCTGAACTACTCCCCAACCAGCAGAGAAAATATATAGTTTATCTCTATATTTTTGAAATAGTAAATTATAAATAGGGTGATTGTATAGCTGATAGGCTGGTAATATATTTAAATTATATAGAGTTGAACTGTTCCCATCCTCTATTAAATCTCTCCAACTTTTACTCTCATTTGGAATTAAATCATCAGGATGAAAATATAGTTTTTTAGTGGACTCTTTATTATTTGTTTCTATTTTGTTTGTGTGTGAAATAAAATCTATATAATCTCCATTATAAAATAGTGATTCTCCATTTTTTTGACCACAACAGGTTATAACTACTCTCATTTTTTATTCCTGAAATAAAATCAACTATTCAGAAACTATAATCTTTCAACTTTTGAATGTCAATCGATTTATATTGAATTCAAATTTAAGGAACCCGCTTTTACTTGGAGAGGGGCTAATAGGATTTAGGGTGGGAGTTCTTTTAAAATTTAAAAAAAATAGCTAAAACCAGTTTCCGCTGAATAGTTATCTATTTTTTAATAATTATTAATATCAAAATCTGGACTCTCTGGGTCAAAATTTTTTGGATCAACACCATCAAGAGTTTTACACTCAATATCACAACAATAGTAAACATGATTTATATCTTTTGAATAGAATGTAGACTCTTTTTTAACAATTTCAAAAGTTTTTGGATCTGCTTTATCAATTATTTTACACAATTGATGATGGTCTGGGCAGAAAAATACAGAGTTTTTATCTTTTGCATAGGAGTAGAGGTCAATTGATTCTGAAATAAAAACAAAAGATTTGGAGTCTACATTTTCTAAAATAAATCCTGAATCAAAAACACTATTTTTATCTTTAGCAAAACGATAACCTATAACAACAAAAGTTTTAATATCAACTTTTTCAATTTTTTCACCTTTAAAATAAACACTATTTTTATCATATTGATAACGTCCCGTATTTTTGAATGTTTTTATATCAACTCCTTTGAGTTTAATACCAAAACAAAAAATCTCTTTATTTAAATAGTAACAACCATCACCCAAATCTTTATAATCTGATACTTCTAATTCATCTAACTTTTTTCTGTTTTCTTTATTAGAACTAATTGTTTGAGTATTTTTTTTATAACTCATAGAAAACAGAGTGATTGTTAAAAGCGATACAAATAATAATAATTTTTTCATAATACTCCTAAATATATTTTTAAAATCCAAATTCATTAAAACTATAATCTATTAATTTAGCTTTATATAAACTCTGCTTTCTCTTTTCTTTTGAAGTTGTTTTTCTTTAAATAATAAAAATCGTAATTCATACCTGTAGGTTTTTTACTTATAAAATTTTTATTTCTGTTTTTCCCACTGCATGATAAACTCATTCTCTCCTGTTTCATTATCTTTTGATTCTGAAACAATAGAGAATCCTTTTGTTTTATAAAATGTTATGCTTTTTCTATTTTTACAAAACACTTTTAATTGAAGATTATTACGAATATTCATTGCATGATTTAATAATAGAGTTCCAATACCTCTACTTTGAAATTCAGATTTCACAAAAATTGCAGCAAGATATTCATCTAATAGAGAGATAAATCCTAATATATTTTCACCATCTGTTGCCTTATATGTTTCAGAGATTGGTATATATTTAACTCTCATTTGAGTTTTATTTTTTTCCCAATAATCACTTGGAATAAAATCATGAGCCTGAAGAGAAACCTCAAACCAAATCTCTACAATCTCATTAATATCACTCTCTATAATTTTTTTTATCTCAATATTTTTCATTAAAACTCTTTTATTTCACCTTCAAAATTATTGCCTTTTTCAATTAAAGGACCTTTAACTCCCATAACAAAAGCGATATTACTTCCTCGTATTGAAAGTAGTTTATCCCCTTTTTTTAATGAAAGTTCACTCAAAATATTTTCTGTTAAAACAATTTTTCCTTCAGTTGTTATTGATAACCAACAATAAACTCTTCCTTTATATTTAATGAACTCTCCTTCATCTATTTT
>JAFGXH010000378.1 GCA_016936735.1 bacterium | reverse complement strand
TGTTCTATTTTTTATCCATCCAACAGAATCAACTTCATGAATGTCAAAATCTGGAATATAGGGTTTTATATCAAGAAGTGGAGTTTCATTAAGTGTATCAATATTTTCAATATTCAAAACAACTCCATCAATATTTAAAAGTTTTACAACAGATATCCCTATTGAATTTGGTCTTTTTGGAGCTCTTGTTGCAAAAATCCCTTTTTTTTCATTATCAAGAAAAGGGGCAGTTTGAAGCTCATATCCAACAGATTTATGAAAATAGTATATTAAAATGATATGAGAAAACCCATCAAGAGCTAATAGTCCATCTAAATATTCACTTTTTAAAATAATTTTACCTTTTACCCCTTTTGCTCCAGTTGATTGAATTGGCATTCCCTCTTTTTGGTTGAATGGAGTATAAATTGTTCCTATTGAGTTAAAATTTATATTCATAAATCCTCTAACTTTTTAAAATTTATAATTTATCACTTTAAATTTCTAATTTCAATAGATTTAATTCATTTTTTATGATTCATATCTATTACATTATCAGATATAGTAATTAAATCCATTAACTTAATTTATTTTATCAATCATTTTTCTTTATTAAAAAATATAAGTTTTAGTTATAAAACATTATCAAACTTGATAAAAAATAGTTTAACCTTATAAAAAAATTGCTTTTTATAAAAAAATTATTTATTATCTTTCTTTATTATTTTAAAGGATTTTAAATGAAAAAAACAGTTCTGTTTTCTATTTTTTTAGTAGTTCTTTCATCTTGTACTTCACAAAAAGAGACTACAAATACTACTCCTCAAAAACCACTCTATAGTTGTGATAAAGATACAGATACTTGCTCTATAAGTGACCCATTTAGAGTTTTTATTGAAGATATTAAAAAATGTGCAACATCTCCAACACCTATTTTGAAAAAAAATATTGAGGGTGATGCTTTTTATGTTAGAGGAGTAGAGAGATATGGAAACTCAATAAGGCATAATATTACTGTTGAGATTGCAAAATATCTTCATGAATATCTTATGGTTGTTAAAGATGAATATTATAAAGAGTTTAAAGAGGATATTGAGAAAAATATTAGTGAATTTGTAAAACAGACTACTGAAGAGAGTGCTGATTCAAAGTATGAAAAAATATTTATTGAGGCTCAATTAACAGGAGTTTCTGAACTTGCAAATCATCCTAGTAGTAATGGTGAACTAAAATGTTTCTATTTTAATTTCAATAAATTTGTTATAGAAAATATACAATCACAACTTCCAGAAACATTTAAATCAAATAGAAAAAAATATCAAGAGATTGCTCTAAAAAAAATACAATCAATTGAGCATAAAAAAGACTCAATAAATATTCCACAAGATGAAATGGATACAATTTTAGGAAATTGGGATCGTTTTTCAAAAGTGGATGAGGATCAAATAAGAGCAGAACGAAGAAAACAAGAGGCAGATGAGGAGCAAATAAGATCTGAAAATAAGAAAAAAGAGGCAATTGAAACAGAGGAGAGAATTAAAAAATTTAAGAAAAAAGAGGCTGAAAGAAAGAAAAATGATCCTTATGCTTTTTAACATCTTAATTAGTAACATTTCTACTATTGAATAAACATTAATCATTATCTGTAAAATTATATTACTATTTATTTAAATCTATTGTCATATTTAACATTTAATAAATTTTTTGTTGTATTATTTATATTTAAAACATTATCAGACACTGTAATTTTTTATAGATTTTTATCTTTTAACATATATTTCATTAATACCATTTATTGTTTCTATAAAATATTCTATATTTACATTTCTAAAGATTATCAGACATAATATGACAAATCAAATAAGTTTAGTCAATATTTTTTATAAAAAACAGAAAATATCATAATATTTTATCGATTTTATGACTAAAAGTTAAACTCTGTTAACACTTTTTTTATGGGTGGATGATAGAGAAATTAAAATTTCTCTCTTAAAATCGAGATAGAGTGAGATTTTGACAAAAGTGGTCTAAAATTTTTTTTGAATCTCAAAAAGATTTTTAGAATTATTAAACTGCATTATCTCAAAATCATCTAAGAAAAATATCATTCCAGATCTTATCTCAACAGTTCTATTATCAGCTCTATAAAATGTTTGAAAACGGGATGGAACACCACTATATAGATGTTTTAACTCTTTTGTCTCATCATCATAATGAACTAAATGAGTATCTGCTGCATCCACATTATAGGTAAAAATAAAAAAATCTTTTCCAACTTTAAAAGAGCCATTACTTGATAAGTAGTCTAAAAAATCATCCAAAAAAACAAAGAAAGGGAGCAAAGCTCCCTTTTTTAAAAAAACTAGTTTGATTCTCTTTTCTCTCTATATTTCAATCTTTTAGAGTTTTTCATCTTCTCTTTATCCTCAATAAAAAAAGATAAAATAACTCCAATAATAGCCAATAATCCAGCTATTCCATATCTCATTGGATCTTCTATCTGAACTTTTAGAAAATAAAATAGGAGTAAAATCAAATACATCACAATGTAAAGTGAAGAGTAAGCTATTAAAATTTTTTCTGAAATCAGTAGTTTCTTTTCTTCAAATCCAATCTTAATTAAAACTTGAATTCCAATAAATGAAACAATAGAAAAAACAGCTGTTAAAATCAGAAATGGAATCCATTGGGTAAAAAAACTTTGAATCACCTCTATTTCTGCTATTCTATGAAAAATAACATTTATTAGAATCCCTAAAAATATAGAAATAATATAGATTTTTTTAGACCTGTTTTTAATAAATTTAAATCCTTTAACACTTATTAAAAGAATAAACATAAAAACAATGGTAAGAATGAAAGAAAATAAATTTTTATTTACATTTTTTTCATTAATATCAACTAAAGAGTTAAATATTATATGTGTTGCAAAAAATATCCATAAATTCAAAAAAATAATAATACCTTTCATCTCAACATCCTTGTTGGGTCTGTAACACCATCATTTAAAACAGATTCATTCAAGCTTCCACCTGTTGATAAACAGTTTCCTGTTCTATCATCACAAGGTCCACCTACAGCATTTTTTAAAGTATTTATTCTTCTTATTGCTGTATTTACCTCTTGAACTGTTGGTGTTCCTGTTGCTTCTGTATAAGTTGTTCCATTTCCATTTGCTGAAAGTTCTGCAAATCTATTAACATCATCCCCAGTTATAACACCACTTAAACCATTACTTCCTGCATCACTCTTTGAACAATCAACAATGCTTTCTCTTTGTTTGAAAGCTCACTCCAAGTTAAAATTTTTGTTTCTGTTTCTTTACTCTCGTGAGCAAAAGCTGTATTTGTAAAAATAAGCACTCCAAGCAACATTAATACTAAAAATTTCATAAATCTCCTTAAAAAAATTAATTGTTAATTTTAAATTTCAAACTCTTTTAACCCCCTCTCTTTGATTAAAGAGAGGGGGAAATTTGCAAAGCAAATGGGGGAGAGTTTTAAAAACTCATTAAGAAGATTTATTTTTATGGTGGTCTAATCCAATTCGCTTTGTATTCGCTTTAATTTTTAACAACATTACAAACATAACCAACAATTAGATATACCAATTGGGTTTCTAAAATTTTTTTTGAATATTGTCAAGAAAAAAACATATAAAACAGCTATTTTTCTTTAAAAACCGCTTAAAATGAGGAGATTATCAAACAAAATATGTTATAAAATTTTGTGACTTTT
>JAFGXH010000377.1 GCA_016936735.1 bacterium | reverse complement strand
ATATAAAAAATACAAATGTAAAATATATCTTGAATTATATAAATAATTATAATAGCATTTACTATGAAATTTTGGGGAAGGTGATGTTAAAATATATTCTATTAGCTTTTTTTTCATTTACCATTATTGCAACACCCTCATTAAAAAAACCTCTTAAATGGAATAAAACATCAATACAATCTTTTCAATATGCATTTGAATATGAACAATCATACCCAAAAACAATTCACATTAAACACAACAAAAAAGAGATAATTATTCTAAATTCAGAAAAATTAAATGATGGTGAAAAATTGTATAAACTAATATTGCATCATATTAGTGAAAATAAAGATACAAAATATTTTCTTTTTGAATTGAGAGCCTTTAGTTATTGGCCAGAAAGAGGTGGTTATTGTGGTTCTGGTGAGGAGCACTCTCTAATATTAATCAAAAATAGTTCTAACTCTAATGTAGAGATTATAAATATTGAAAAAATTAACTCTTGTGCCTATTCAATTGAATCTGAAAAGTCAGATTCAATAAATTTAATTTTATTCACCTATACAAACATTCATGATAAAGAGAATGGAGTACTAATTTTTGATAAAAGAGTACCAGAAAAAGGGATAATAAAATATATTATTCCTCAAAAATCTTAATAGATTTCTTATTAAAATCTTATTAAGTAGTTTTAAAAAAAAGTTATAGAAAAATAGTATCAATTTTGCATTATTGATTACTCATAAATTACTCGCATCCACATGAATAAAATTTTTTTTATTCATGCAGGGCATTTTTTGGGAACCCTTCATACCCTGTTCATGTGTTATTATTTCTTTTATATTTTTCTTGAAGATATAAAATTATTGCATGAACAGCAGGTTTTAATCCGCTAAAAGTTATAGATATTTTATTATTTGAGTTGTGTGGATACTAGTAATATAAAAAATGTGGTAATAATTTGAAAATAGATTCAATTATATTTAAATAATTAGGGTATTTTTAATTTTTATGAATATAATCTGGATCTCCACCCTGAATTGCAACTGAACGACCAGAGTTTTGTAGTAGCTTTTTTTTATCATAAATAAAGGCCTCTCTTGTATATTCTGGCTCAACATGCTCTCCAGTATCCATTCTTATTGCATCTGTTGGACATGCTTCAACACACAATCCACAAAATATACATCTTAATTCATCTATAACAAACACTTTTGCTCTTTTTTCAACAAGAGAGTCTCCAACATCCTCTGCTTCAATATAGATACACTCTGCAGGACATGCTGTAGCACACATCATACAGGCAACACATCTTAAAGAACCATCCTCTCTTGTCATTAAGCGATGTTTACCTCTAAATCTTTCAGCGTAACTCTCTTTTTGTTCAGGATATTGTAATGTAACAGTATATTTTTTTTTAACAATATTTGCAAAAAAGTGACGAATAGAGACTCCCATCCCTTTGAGTATCTCTGGGTAATATAGTTTTTCAGATAGGGTATACTTATGTTTTGAGACAACAATACCTTTTTTAGCCATAATAATCCCCCTAAATAAAAGATAGAACAATAGCTGTTATAATAATATTCGCTAATGCTAATGGAAGTAGCATTTTCCAACCAAGTCTTAATACTTGATCATAACGAAACCTTGGTAATGTCCAGCGAATAACAAGATGTCCCCAAGCAACAATTATAACTTTTAAAAGAAATGTTAACATCTGTATAAATCCAACTAATGTTGGATTTATACTAAGAGAACCCCATCCAAAAGGTAGAATAAATCCTGAATCATAAAGATATGGAACATGATATCCACCTAAAAATAGTGTTGTAAATATCATTGAGAATATAACAACCTCAGCATATTCAGCAAAAAGAAACATTCCCATTTTCATACTTCCATACTCAGTAAAGAATCCAGATACAAGCTCTGATTCAGCCTCTGGAACATCAAATGGGGCTCTTTTTGTCTCTGCTGTTGCAGCTGCAACATAAAGAAGCATTGCAAAAGGCTGAAGAAAGATTCCCCATTTTGGAAGAAATCCAAATAAAAGATCTGGAGTTCCATCCACTTTTAATGACTGTTGTCCCTGAACAATTGTATTAAGTTCAAGAGTTCCATATATCATAAAAATTCCCATAAGAGTTAATCCAAGAACAACCTCATAAGATAACATTTGTGATGTTGCTCTAACACCTCCTAAAAGAGAGAATTTATTATTTGATGACCAACCAGCAAGAGTAATTCCATAAACAGCAATACTTGAAAAAGCAAAAGCTAAAAGCATTCCTGAGTCAAATGATGCTATTTGTAGATTTGTTGATGATCCAAAAACAGTAACATTTCCTCCAAAAGGGATTATACTTAAAATAACCAATCCAGGGAAAAAGGCCAATATAGGTGCAAAAGTATGAATCCATCTATTTCCAGATTTTATAGAGTAGTCCTCTTTAAAAATCATTTTTATACCATCTGCTAAAAGATGTAGTAGTCCTAAAAAACGCCATCTTTTGCTTAAATCCCAAACATCACCTGAAAGATTTGCTCTATTGGGCCCAATACGATCCTGAATCATACTACTTTCACGCCTATCAACAACAGTTAAAACTCCTGCTAGAGGTAGTGTAACAAAAAATAGTATAAATAGAATTTTTATAATGGTCCATATTATCAACTCTACCATTTTACACCTTCAAAATAGTTCAAATAAAACTAATAGAAATTTTTTTTACTTAAAAACAAAAAAAATCATAAATGAACAGTGGGTTTTAACCCACTGAATGTAAAAAAAATAGATTTAAAAGATCTATTTATCCTCTAACAATACCCCATTTAAACCAATATTTTTATACTCTATATTAGCAAATTGAGGAATCTCTTTTCTCATTTGAGCAAAAATTTTAAAAATAGAGTCTAAAGAGTAGTTATAATCCATTTTTTTAGATATATTAACAAGCCACTCTATTGGATTATATATTTTCTCTGTAAGAGAACCAACTTGAGAAACACCTTTATTTGTTGGATTATATATTAATGCCTGATGTTTCTCTATTGGATAGAACTGTTGTAATCTATTTTGGATATTTACAAAAGTTCCCCTCTCTTGAGCAATAGATGTTATTGGAAAAGAGATATCTGCAATATCAGTTAAAATATTTTTATTTGTTGCAAAAAGGATTATATTTTTAACTTTTTTCAAATCTGACTCAATCAAATCAAATTCAGATGGCAAATCTCCACCCCAAAAAATAAGTGTTTCATGTTTTTTTATAGCATCTTTTAGTGTTTTTTCGGCATTCTCTTTTCCAATTACAAGAGAGATACCTTTTCTATTTGGATTTTTATCTGCTTTAATTAATAAATCATCAGATTTTCCATCTTTTTTAACATTAATATAAAAAGATTTGACTCCAAAAAACTCCTGAAAAAGGTTTTTAATTGCAAAAGCACTCTCTGTTGACAGATTCGCAGATAGTACAACACCTATTTTTTCTGAGCTATTTTTATGATTTTTTATAATCTCAACAAACCTTAAAAGAGCATCTTTTTGAGATATTTCATTACCTTTTGAGAGGGTAGATAATAATCTATTACTATTTATCTGATGATAAAGTAATCTTCCCTCATTACACATCCACCAACCATTTACATCTCGGTTTTCTCTTGGTTTAATTCGGTAAATAGTACCATTTTCATATTCAATAGATGAGTTACATCCCATTGAACAACCTGTACAGATTGATGGAGTTGTTTTAAGATACCAAACTCTTTTTTTAAACCTAAAATCTCTTGATGTTAATGCTCCAACAGGACAGATATCAACAACATTTAAAGAGTAATCATTATCAAGAGATTTTCCAGCAACAACACCTATTTCAGAGTGATTCCCTCGATTAAATATTGCTAACTCCTCTGTTTTTGATATCTCTTTTGTAAAACGAACACATCTTGAACATAAAACACATCTTTCACTATCAAGTATAACATGCTCCCCAATAGGAATTGCCTTATTTTTCTTTACCTTTTCTGTATCTAAACGTGATTCATAAGCTCCATGAGCCATATAATGATCCTGCAGATAGCATTCTCCTGCTTGATCACATATTGGACAATCAATAGGATGATTTAAAAATAGAAACTCTAAAACACCCTCTCTTGTTTTTTTAACTTTTGGTGTATCTGTTTGAACAGACATACCATCAGATACAATAGTATGACATGCTGGAAGTGGTTTATTGAATTTTCTACCATTCACCTCAACCTCAACTAAACACATTCTACAGTTTGCAGCAATAGATAGCCCTTCATGATAACAAAAAACAGGGATATCAATACCAAGTTTTTTAGCTGCCTCAATGATAGTAGTGTTTGATTCAACAGTTATCTCTTTTCCATCAATTTTTAAAGTTGGCATTTTTTCCCCTTAACTATCTATCTAACTCACCAGCAATCATATTTATACTTCCAAATGTAGGAATTATATCTCCAATACTATCCCCATTAATCATATTTGGTAATGCCTGTGTATTAAAAAAACATGGTGGTCTTACTCTAACTCTATATGGATATCCAGAACCATCAGAAACAATATAAAATCCTAATTCCCCATTACCAGCCTCAGTAAAAGAGTAGACCTCTCCTGCTGGAACTTTAATTCCATCAATAACTAACTTAAAATTCGCAGTCATTGACTCTATTGTATTATATATCTTTCCTTTGTCTGGCATTATAATTCTTGGGTCTGAAACCTGAATAGGCCCATTTGGAAGCAAATCAAGAGCCTGTTTAATTATTTTTATAGATTGATTTATCTCCTCTGCTCTTACTAAAAAACGGTCATAATTATCACCATTTTCACCAATTGGAATATCAAAATCTAATTCATCATAAACAAAATAAGGATGATCTCTTCTTACATCATAATCAAAACCAGATGCTCTTCCAACAGGTCCAGTAATTCCCCATTTAATAGCATCCTCTTTTGAAAGTATTCCAAGACCTTTAAGTCTATCCATAAATATTCTATTTCTTATTACAAGAGCATTAATATCTTTTAAATCCTCCTCAATCTCTTTTAAAATAGAGAGCAGTTCCTCTCTAAAATTTTCAGGAAGATCACCTCTTACTCCACCAACTCTTGAGTAGTTAACTGTTAATCTTGCACCAGCAACTTTTTCAATAATTTTATAAAGTCTCTCTCTTGCTTTAATTGCAAAAAGATATGGTGTAAAACCACCTAACTCCATCATCATTGCACCATTACAGGTCAAATGATCTGTAATTCTTGATATCTCTCCAAGTATTACTCTTATGAATTGAGTTCGTCTTGGAGCCTCAATACCTAAAAGTTTCTCTACAGCTAGAGCAAACCCAAAATTATTGAGAAATGGTGAAACATAATTAAGTCTATCTGTATATGGAAAAACCTGTGTATATCTTTTATTTTCTGCAGATTTTTCAAAACCTCTATGAAGATATCCAATCTCAACATCACTATTTAAAACTTTTTCACCATCAACATCAATACCAATTCTAACAACTCCATGCATTGCTGGATGTGATGGACCTAAATTTATATGCATTGTACTGGTTTCTAAATCACCAGCATCCATTAATGTTCTATTATCTTCACTCATAAACTCTCCTAAAAATGAGCTTACTCTCTATTTTAATAAAATCTAATTCAAAGGTCCAACAATTGGTTGTCTTTGAGTTATTGGATAATCTTTTCTTAAAGGATATCCCTCAAAAGAGTCATATAAAAGAATCCTTTTCATATTTGGATGATTTTTAAAATTAACTCCAAACATATCAAAAACCTCTCTTTCAAGCCAATTTGCAGATTCCCAGAGAGGAGTAATTGATTCAATAGTAGGGTCCTCTTCTGGTAATCCTGCTTTAACTCTAATTCTATGTTTTAATGTTGTTGAGTAGAAATGATAAACCATCATAAAACGATTTGTTTCATATGGATAATCAACACAGGTGATATCAATTAACATATCAATTTCAAACTGTCTATTATCTTTTAAAAACTCAATCAATTTGAAAAAACTCTCTTTTTTTATCTCTATAGTCTCATTTCCAAACATTGAGTGTGAGTTTACAATATCAGATGGAAATTTTTTCAGAATTTTCTCTAAAACCTGTTTACTCATTATCTCCCTCCTCTGATAGATTAAAACTCTCTCTATTTTCATATTTTGTTTTTGCTATTTTATCCTGTAGTTTAATTATTGCATCCATAATTGCCTCTGGTCTTGGAGGACAACCAGGAATATAGACATCTACAGGAATAACAGTATCAATTCCCTGTACAGTTGCATAATTATTATAAAATCCACCAGTACTTGCACAGGTACCAAAAGCAATAACCCATTTAGGATCAGACATTTGATCATAAACATTTTTTAAAATTGGTAATTGTTTATGAGATATAGTCCCAACAACAAATAGTAAATCTGCTTGACGTGGTGAAAATCTTGGATATTCTGCTCCAAAGCGGGAGGCATCATAATGAGAACCATAAACAGACATAAACTCCATACCACAACATGCTGTAACAAATGGATACTGAAAAAGTGACCATTTTCTAGCCCAATTAAGCAACTTATCTTTTCTTGTGAGAACAACAGATTCACCTAAAATGTTCTCTATATTACCTTTATCTGTAGCCATTTAGAACCTCTTATATATTCACTTTAATCAAATAGTTCAATAACTAAAAACAGAATTCAAAAATTTAAATATATGGATTAAAGCATTAATACTCATATAAAATTAATCCCATTCTAATATACCTTTTTTCCAAACATATATATAACCAACAACTAATATAGAGAGGAATATAAACATCTCCACAAGAGAAACTAATCCAATCTGTCTAAATGTTATAGCCCAAGGATACATAAAAACAATCTCTAAATCAAATATAAGAAACATGATTGCAACCATGTAGAATTTTATTGAGTGTTTTCTTTTTGTATCTTTAGAATCTAATAGCCAACCACATTCAAAAGGATACTCTTTTGCTTTGCTTGGATATTTAGGTCCAGCAAATATTGATAATGCAAGCATACCAAAAGCAACTATTAAAGCAACAACAATCATCATAACAATAGGCAGATATGTTGTTGTCAAATCAAGACTTTTTGATAGACTCTCTGTTGTTGACATAAGAAATATTTTAAACATCTCACTACCTCATTAACACTATTTGATAAAAAAATTAGAGATTGTTTCACCCATAAATTGAATTAAACTATTGGGGAAAACTCCTAAATAAACAACTGCTATAGCTGATAGAGCAATAGCCAATTTTCCTAAAAATGGCACATTAAGAGTCTCTATATTTTCATCAGACTCAACATCTTTCATAAACATAAAAACAAGAACCCTTAAATAGTAAAAGGCTCCAATAACAGAGGTTATAACAGCAATTAATACTAAAGTGGATAGTGATCCATCAACAAATGCAGATTTTAAAAGATAAAACTTTCCAAAAAAACCTCCAAATGGTGGAACTCCTGCCATAGAGAATATAAATATAAGCATTGAAGCAACTAAAAAAGGGCTTCTTTTTGATGCACCATTTAAATTCTCAAGTGTTACACTATTTGAACCATTTTTCTCAAAAATAGAGAGAACAGCAAATGCTCCAATTGAAGCAAAAAGGTATGTTAAAAGATAAAAGAGAAGAGATCCATAACTATCTTTTGTTTTTGAAAGTGAAAAAGTAAGAATAGCAATCATTAAATAGGCTGCATGAGAGATTGAGGAGTATGCTAGCATACGTTTAACATTTCTCTGAGACATTGCAATAAGATTTGAAACAATAAGTGTTATTATTATTAGAACATATATAACATTAATCCATGATGATGGTGATATTGTTCCATTTTCTGAGTAAACAAGTGATGGTGTATTAAAAATAGATACTACAACTCTAAAAAATGCAGCAAAAGAGGTTGCTTTTACAGCAAATCCCATAAATCCAGTTACTGTTGTTGGAGCTCCCTCATAAATATCGGGAGTCCACATATGAAATGGAATCATTGCTGTTTTAAATAGAAAACCAGCCATTATTAATAGTGTTCCCAATATTAATAGTGGTTCTGTTTTTGCTATTTGAGCAACTGAATCATAGTGATTAAAAATATGTCTCTCAATTTCACTAAATTCAACAGTACCAAAAACTCCATAAAATAGAGCTATTCCATATAACATTATTGCACTTGCAACACTACCTGATATAAAATATTTTATTGAAGACTCTATTGATTTTCCATAAACTCTAAAAAAACCAGCAAGAACATATATTGGAATAGAGAATAGCTCCAATGCAACAAACATTGTAAATAGATTTGTTGTTGAAACCATTAATATCATTCCTGTTAATGATATTAGTAATAATGAATAGAATTCACCAATAGCAATACCATATCTCTCAAGATAATCTGATGATATCCATACTGTTATAATTGCAGCAATAATTAACATTGCTGAAATTACAAGAGAGAAATGATCAACATATACCATATTATATAATATTTTTACTCCAGATTTAGGAATATATTTATATAACCAGAAAATTGAAATAGCAGAAAAAATCAAAAAAAGAGATGTAAGAGGAGCAAGATATCTTTTATTTGATGACTCTGCAAAAACATCAACCAATAAAATTATCATAGATGAGAATACTAATATTAGAAGCGGAATGAGATAGAGCATCTCTTTTAAAAAATGAATTGTTGAAATATTATCTATCATGTTCACTCTACAACTCCATTAAATTTTGAATTTTTTAAATTTGTTGAGTTTACTCTAGCTTGAGCTAAATCTGCTCTATTTGATTTACCATTTTTCTCATAAAAAGAGGATAAATAGTAATTCACACTAGGTTCAATTTTTTTCAAAAAGAAATTAGGGAAAATTCCCATCACAAAAACAAGAGCCATAAGTGGAAAAAGATAAATAAACTCTCTTAATGATAAATCTTTTATTTTTTTATTCTCTTCATGTCTAATTGGACCAAACATAACTCTTTGATACATCCAAAGCATATAACCAGCACCTAAAATAACTCCAGATGTTGCTATAATAGTTAGTAATTGACCATTTTTTAACCAAGATGATGAAAAACTCCCTGATAAAATCAGAAACTCTCCAACAAATCCATTTGTAAGTGGTAATGCTATAGATGATAAAAGAGCAAGCATAAAAAATATAGCAAATTTTGGTATTACAGATGAAAGTCCTCCAAAATCGGCAATCTGTTTTGTATGTCTTCTTTCATAAAGAATTCCAACTAAAAGGAAAAGAGCACCAGTTGAAACACCATGATTTAACATCTGATAAATTGAGCCCGTAACAGATGTTGTTGTGAAAGCAAAAATACCTAATACAACAAACCCTAAATGGCTTACAGATGAGTAGGCAACAAGTTTTTTCACATCTTTTTGAACAAGAGCAACAAGTGCACCATAGACAATACCAATAACTGCTAATAAGGCAATCCAGAATGCATATTTATAGGCAACATCAGGAAAAAGAGGTATAGCAAATCTTATAAAACCATAAGTTCCCATTTTTAATAGGACTCCAGCAAGAATAACAGATCCACCTGTTGGAGCCTGAACATGTGCATCAGGTAACCAAGTGTGAAATGGAAACATTGGTACTTTAATTGCAAAAGCAACAAAAAATGCCAAAAATAAAACTCCCTGAACAGTTGAAGATCCCTCAAAATTTGATAATATATATGTTAAATCAAAAGAGACTCCACCTGATGCAAAGTAGAGATAGAATATTGCGACAAGCATAAAAACAGAGCCAGCCATAGTATATATAAAAAACTTAACTGTTGCATAAACTCTATCATTTCCACCAAAAATACCAATAAGAAAATACATTGGTATTAACATCATCTCCCAAAATAGATAGAAAAGGATAAAATCAAGTGATACTAATGCTCCAATCATTGCAGTTTCAAGAATGAGCATAAATATCATATACTCTTTAACTTTTGATGTAACTGCTTTATATGATGATAGTATAACAATTGGCATTAAAAAAGATGTCATCACAACAAGAAATAGAGATATTCCATCTATAGCAATATGATATGATATACCAAGTGATGGAATCCAAGCTTTATTAATCTCAAATTGATAATAAGGATTCCCCTCTTGAAACATAAATAGTAGAACAAGCGTAAAAATAAAATGAAGAATTGTTACAAAAAGTGTGCTGTTTCTTAAAACCTGATAGTTCTCTTTTGGAATAAAAAACATAAAAATAACACCCAAAAGAGGAAAGAAAACAACTAAACTCAACAAATCGAACATGTTAAATCCTTATTAAATCACCTTGAAATGAGGTTATATTAACACTACCAAATCATCCAATAAAAAATAGCCATAATAGCAGCAACCATTGTGATAACATAAAACTGAAGATTTCCATTTTGAAAGATAGATAAAACTCTTCCAGTAATATATGTTCCCCAACCAATAATACCTCTAATCAAAAATCCATCAATTAATACAAAATCTACTGTTCTCCATAATATTTTATGGGAGAATTTTATTATAAAAATATCAATTAGCCAATAGTAAAACTCATCAACATAATATTTTTTTTGAAGGATATTATAGACTGTTTTAAATGAGTTTGCCCACATTGTTGATGTTATTGATTTCTCTTTGAAATACCATTTTTTTGCCCAAAAAAATGAAAATAGAGCTAATCCCCAACTTACAAACATAAAAATAGCCTCCATTGAAGCTGAATGAACTATTTTTGTGTTCTCTATTGATGTTGAAAAATATGGATCAAGCCAATTTTGGAATGAGTGAATAATTGGTGCAGAGTGAGCAATAAAGTGTGGCAGAGCAATATAACCACCAACAATTGATAATCCAGCAAGAATCCATAATGCTAATCTCATTGATAATGGAGATTCATGAATATGAGCAATAACTCTTTCATCTTGATGTCTTGTTTGACCACTATGAAAAACAAGAAAATAGAGTCTCCACATATAAAAAGAGGTTAACATTGCTGTTATAATCCCAACAATCCATAACAATATTGGAAGATTTGAAATCACCCCATTTCCAGTAGCAAAAGCTCTCCATAATATCTCATCTTTTGAAATGAATCCTGAAAATGGTAAAACACCTGTAATTGCAATAGTTGCAAAAAGAAATGTTTTATGAGTTGTTTTTATTTTATCTTTTAAACCACCCATATTCATTATATCCTGTTCATCACTCATTGCATGAATAACAGAACCAGCACCAAGGAATAGAGTAGCTTTAAAAAAAGCATGTGTTACAAGATGAAGCATTGCTGCAGGAAAAGCTCCAACACCAACTGCTAAAAACATATATCCTAATTGACTAACTGTTGAATAGGCTAAAACTTTTTTTATATCTGTTTGAACAAGAGCTATTGTCGCTGCAAAAAATGCAGTTAATGCACCTATTATAGCAATAATACTCATTGTAAAAGGGGATAGGATAAAAAGAAAATGTAATCTTGATATCATATATATCCCAGCTGTTACCATTGTTGCAGCATGAATTAGTGCTGAAACAGGAGTTGGGCCAGCCATTGCATCAGGAAGCCAAACATATAATGGAATTTGTGCAGATTTTCCTGTTGCACCAATAAAAAACATAAGAGTAATAATTGTTGCAACAACTCCAGTTATAACACCTGTGTTTGAGGCCTCTCTTATCTCTGCAAAATCTAATGAACCAACAACAAATAGGAGAATAAAGATTCCAATTAAAAAAGCAAAATCCCCTACCCTATTTGTTATAAAGGCTTTTTTCCCAGCAGATGCTTTTGAATCCTCTTGAAAATAGAATCCAATTAAAAGATATGAGGCTAAACCAACTCCCTCCCAACCAATAAACATCATCAGAATATTAGAACCTAATACCAACATCAGCATTGCAAAAATAAAAAGATTTAAATATGTAAAATATCTGGAATAGGAGCTATCTTTATGCATATAGCCAACAGAATATATATGAATAAGAGTTCCAATTCCTGTTATAATCATAACCATAATAGCAGATAACTGATCTAATAGAAGGGAGAATGATATTTTTAAATATCCCACCTCTATCCAAGATGCAATATGAACTATAACACTTCTACTCTCTTCTGGAAGAGACTGTAATGAGAAGAAAAGTGTTGTCATTATAACAAATGGAATTAAAACAGCTGCAATAGCAATCCGATGTATCCACTTCTTACTAAAATAGTTTCCCAATATCCCATTTATTAACATTCCCATAAGAGGAAATAATAAAATATATGGAAGCCACCCTCTTATTGTATCCATCTCACCTCATAAAAATCCAGATGTGAAAATATTTCATAACTAAAACAGTTTTTTACTCTCTATTTTATATAAATATCCCTTTTCAGAATATTGTTATTAATGTTTCATAACATTTAAGTCCTGAATCATTACAGTTTTTTTCTTTCTATATATTGCAATAACAATAGCAAGACCAACAGCAACCTCTGCTGCTGCAATAGCAATAATTAAAAAAGAGAAAATCATTCCATCATTTGAATCATAAAATCTAAATCGATTAAATGCAACCAATGCTAAATTTGAGGCATTTAGCATTATCTCAATAGATACCATCATAATGATGATATTCCTCCGTACTAAAACACCTGTAAGCCCAATAAAAAACAGAATTGTGCTTAACATTATATACAAAGAGAGAGGTGCCATAAATAGACTCCTTAAATCATAGTTTTCAAATATTTAACATAGTAAAAACAGTAAACATCTATTATTTTTAGTGGGTTAAAACCCACTGTTCATTAAAAAAATGAATAAAAATTTTATTCATTTGGATATTAATAATTATATAAAAATAGCTAAAATAACTATTTTAAAGCTTTCTTTTTGCTAACACAACAGCCCCAACAATGGCAGATAGTAATAAAATGGAGATAACTTCAAATAGAAAAGAGAATCTTCCAACAGAGTTAGATGTTCCAAAAAATTCAAAAGAGACAGCGGAAACTGAACCAAAATTAGATGGTAATTTTGCATTAGCAACATAATTTTTTATTGATTCAGAACGACTAATAGCAGAGATAAAGCCAGCAGCTGTTATAAGAATAAGTGCTAATGGAACTAAATCTCTCCATAAAAACCTATCTTTTGAGTATTCAGATTTTTGAAGATCAAAAAGCATTATAATAAAAATAAATAGAACCATAATGGCTCCAGCATATACCAATATCTGAATTACAGCTAAAAACTGCATTGATAATCCAGCATAAATTCCAGCAAGAAAGAAAAAAGAGGAAACAACAGAGAGAACAGAGTGAACTGGATTTTTCATTAAAATAGCTACTATTGAAGTAGCAATTAATCCTGTTCCAAAAAGGTAAAAAATATATACACCCATTTTACTCCACCTATTCTAATTTTTTGCATTAAAAGGACATTTTTTCATTTTTATATGATCTTCAAACTCATTTCTAAATTTTTGAATAAAACTTTTTGCTGGCATTGCAGCAGCATCAGCAAGAGCACAGATTGTATTTCCCATCATATTATCACAAATTGATAATATTTTATCAATATCTCTCTCTTTACCATGACCACTCTCAATTCGAGCAATAATATCTCTTATCCAAGGAACTCCCTCTCGACATGGAGTACATTGTCCGCATGATTCATGTGCATAAAACTCCTCAAGAGTTAACAGAGTTTTAACCATACAGGTATCCTCTGCAATAACAATTACTCCTCCAGAACCCATCATACTACCTGCACTCTGAATTGAATCAAAATCAAGTGTTAAATTCTCTATCTCTTCAGGTAGTAAAACTGGAGTTGATGAACCACCAGGAATTACAGCTTTTAATTTTCTATTATTTAATACTCCACCTGCAACACTATAAATCGCCTCTTTAAAAGAGAATCCCATTGGTAATTCATATATTCCAGGTTGATTAACATGACCAGAGATTCCTATCAATCTTGTTCCACCATTTTTAGGAACTCCAATCTCTAAAAATTTATCAGCTCCATTTAAGATAATATATGGAACATTTGCAATTGTTTCAACATTGTTAACAATAGTTGGTTTTCCAAAAACACCAACCTCTGCAGGAAATGGTGGTTTTAGTCTTGGTTGTCCCTTTTTCCCCTCAATGGAGTTTATCAAAGCAGTCTCCTCACCACAAACATAGGCACCTGCTCCTCTATGAACCCAAATATTTATATTCTTTCCTGTTTTGGCAATATTTTTCCCAACAAACCCTTTAGATTTAGCCTCCTCTATTGCTTTCTCTAAAATATTTGCCTCCTCAATAAACTCACCTCTAATGTAGATATATGCAGTCTCTATCTCAAGAGTTAAACAGGCAACTATTATACCTTCAATAAGAAGATGGGGTGAGTTTCTCATTATAAATCTATCTTTAAATGTTCCAGGTTCTCCCTCATCTGCATTTATTGCTAAATATCGTGGAAATGGTTTATTAATAATAAAAGACCATTTCATTCCAGTTGAAAAACCTGCTCCACCACGTCCTCTAAGTTGAGAGGCAGTAAGAGTATCAATTACCCCTTTTTGACCTAGCTCAATAGCTTTTTGAATAGATTTATACCCATCATATTTAAGATAAGTCTCAATGTTTCTATAATCTTTTATATGAGTATATTTCGTTAATATTTTTTCAGTTTTCATCTACCATCCTATCTAACTAAGTGAATCAAGGATTGTTTTTAAACTATCTGTTGTTAAATTTTCATAGTATTTATCATTTATCTGCATAACTGGTGCAGTTCCACATGCCCCTAAACATTCAACGGTTGAGAGTGTGAATTTTCCATCAGAAGTGGTCTCTCCAGCTTTTATATTAAGTATTTTTTCAAGTTGTTCTTTTATATTGCTACTACCTCGCAATGAACAGCTAATATTTCTACATAACTGAATATGATATTTTCCAACAGGTTTTTTATTATACATTGTATAAAAAGTTGCAACCTCTTTTACTCTTGAGGGATGAATATCAAGTGTTAAAGCAACAAGATTTATTACATCCTGTGATATATACAAAAATTCATCTTGTGCAATATGCAAAACAGGCAAAAGTGAAGCCTCTTTTTCAGGATATTTTAAGAGAGTCTCTTTTATTTTATCAATTGATTTTTTGGAAAATTCAAAACCCATATTAAACCCCATTAAACATACTGTTAACAGTATGTTATTTTTCTTTACTTGTCAAGAGTTTGAAGCAAAAATTATTTT
>JAFGXH010000376.1 GCA_016936735.1 bacterium | reverse complement strand
ATTTTCAAAAATATTAGATTATGATGTTGAGTGTAAAAATTGCCCTGAAAATATTGCTTTAATGGTTGCTTATGGAGAGAATGAGATATCATTTTGCACCGCTTTTTTAGCTGAAAAAAACCTAATAGCAACAAATAGTCACTGTATTCCAGATTGGATTGATAAAAAAAAATCTCTATCTGAGCAAATTAGATTTTTTTTTCCAAAAACAGGTAAATTTGAAAAAGAGACTATTTCAGCAGAAAAAATTGTATTATCATTTAACACAACTGAGTCTCCATCAATAACAAAAAATGATATTGCAGTTATATCAATTGCAAAAAAAACAAAAAGAGAGCCTTTAAAACTTGATAATAGTGGATTTTTTGAAAATGAAAAGATAATATTGTGGAGTACAGAGCTTATAAAGGGGCAAAATAGAGCAAAATTAATAAAAAAAAATTGTAAAGTTATTTATAATTCAGTCTTATCTCCAATTGGATTTTCTCAAAATTCACCACATGTAACAATTGCTGGATGTGAAATAAAACATGGTTACTCTGGTTCTCCAATTATTAGCTCTGAAAATAGAGTAAAAGGGATTCTTTTTGGCTCTGTTGATAGAGTAAAAAGTGTTAAATTATTCAAAAAATATTTAACTAATCCTAAAAATAGCGGAAAAATGGGAGTTGGTCTAAATTTCTCTTGTGCTATTCCTCAAAAATTTGGAAAATTTCCTGATGAGTGCTTGATTGACCCTCAAAAAAACTACTTTTGGCTAATATCAAAAACAATTGAAAATAAAATAGGTAATTTAAAAAATATTGAGGTTTTAAAAAATGGAGTCTATTGGAAAAACTCAATATTTACATCTGCATTTGAGACTAAAAATCAGATAAAATTTGAATCATATATCTCCTTTTTACCTAAATGTATAAAACATCTTCCACTCTTTTTATCTCAATGGAGTGAAATGGGAGGGCTATATAAAGCCTATTTTGATAAATCTATCAATATCGAGAAAATAAAAATCAAGTTAAATCAGTTTTTTCAAGTTGAAAAAATCTTAAAAACTAATAAAAAAGCAGAGGGAATACTTATTTATTTTATGGATGAAAAAAAATGGAATAATACTAAAAAAGGGAATAAAGAGCTATTATTAAATATTGGTTTTTGGAATTTTAAAGAGAAACGAATTGAATCCTCTATGGAGATGAGTATCCCTTTTTGTAGATAGATTAAATTAAAAATTGTTTTTTTTTTAGAAAAAATCTATAATTAAAACCCTTATTTTATAAGAATCTTTAATGAGTACTAAATTCTTATTTATTTTTATAATTTTTATTGTTTTAGGCTCTTGTTCTAATGACTCAGTATCCAAAGATTATTTAGAACAGCGATTAATTAAAATTAGATGTGGAGATGGACATAAAATCTCCCTATTCTCAGATGGCAAACTATATTTTGAGGGAGAGTATAGCTCTTTTGAGAAAACAATACAAAAAGATTTAACAGATATTTTTACATATCAAATAATTGATTTTGCAACAAATAGCAATAATTCATGTTTTATAAATACAATTGGAGAGCTATATTGTATGGGGCAAAATAGTTTTGGTGAATTGGCTCAAAATTCATCTGAAGGGGTTAACAAACCTATAAAAATAGAGCTTCCTCAAAAGGTTATTGATGTAACAGTTGGATTAAACCATATTTGTGCTATTCTTGTTGATAAAACAGTGTTCTGTTGGGGAAATAATAGTTTAGGAGAGATTGGAAATGGAAAATCACTCAAGGATTATAGTTCACCTCAAAAGGCATTTGAATCATCTCCACAGCAGGTTTTAAATATAAAAAATGCAGTAAAAATTAGTTCAGGGAAAAATCATACTTGTGCACTATTAGAGAATGGCTTTTTATCCTGTTGGGGTTCAAATAGATTTAATTGTATTTCTGAATCTGAAACTGAAATTATTGCTACTCCAATACTTCTTGTTGAGTATCCAAATATTTCAGATATAGATTTAGGTGGAGATACAACCTGTATGCTAAAAAATGGGATATCATTAAAGTGTATTGGTAAATATTTTAACCCATTAACTCCAATTAATATTAACTTATCAATTCTGGAGATGGTAAAACAGTTCTCTATTTCTGATGGCTATGGTTGTGCAACCCTCAATTCTGATGAACTTTACTGTTGGGGGGATAATCAAAATGCAGCATTTGATGCTCTTCCTATATTTTATTATGAAATTGTAAAAATAGAGTATCCTAATATTATACTTGAAATGAGTGCAGCTCCAGATAATTTATGTATTAGAGAGAAAAAATAGATTAAATAGGATAAAAATGATATTTAATATCTATCTTAAAACAATTATATCAATAATTTCTCTTGCTATTCTATCTGGAATATTAGGGTACTCTTTTGATATTGATTTTTTACAAAAAACTCATCCATTTATTTTTTTTATTGGATTTGGTAATCTCTCTATTATCATTTTAAATAGATATCTTATCTCTGGTTCAATAAATAGAGAACCTATCGGAAAATCTAAATTCATTAATTATATATTTTTTATTGTAGTTGCTATTTTAATAACTGTTTTAGGAGAGGGGCTAAGATTATATTGGTTCAAAACTATCTCAGCAATGTTGCTATTTTATGTTGTTGGAGACTCTCTTAAAAATCTTTTTAAAGAGTTAGATATAAAAATTATGTGGAGAGATATAGCAATAAGATACTATACTTTTGATTTAATATTTCTTTTGAATGCAGCTTTAGGTCTATTTTTTTTAGGGATAAAAGAGAGTTTTGGAGATTTGGGAGTTATTCCTTTTTTTGTTAACAGATCATCCTATTTTTTAGGCTCATCTTTTCCATTATCAATAAGTGTTATGGGATTTTTACATGCTTATATCATAGAGAAAAAAAGATTTTTTCACTATTGGTTTTATACTTTTATTGGAGGAGTTTTATCATTTCTTGTTTTAATTTTAATTAAAAGCTATTTAGGAATGATGATATCAAGTAATATTCTAAATTTGGGTGTTATTTTAATTTTTATATTTTTAATAAAATTTATGATTAATTTTTATAAAAAAAACTCTCACCCAACACCAATATTTCTATTTGGTGCAATTTTTTTTCTTATATTTGCTGGAGTTCATGGTGTTTTAAATATTCAATGGATTGATGAAAGAGTATTTGGAACAGTACCACAATTAAAAGATAAATATATGTGGAACTACCATTCACATACACATGCAGCTCTTATGGGATGGATTCTGCTCTCCTTTTTAGGTATAGTCTATGCTGTTTATGATAAAATATCTAAAAATGGCTATATTTGTAAAGAGAATATATTTATTACATCTATAAAAAACAGTAAATTTATATATTTTTTAGCATTTTTACTGATATTATCAATGCTATTTTTATTAATTGGGTTTTATATTGATAACTATTTACTTTTAACACTATCCCCTTTACTATACTTAATAATATTATTGATTTTACTTATGAATCTTATCAAAAACATAAAAAAATTTATGCAATGATTTAATGTTATTAAAAAATTATAAATGACAAAATATCATAACCTCTTTATTTTATTGAAAAAAAAATAGATTCTGCTATAATCTACATTGTAGTCTTTGGAGGTTTTATGAGAGTTTTAGTTTTTTTGTCAATTTTTATAACTACTTTACTGTTTGGATCAGAACAATTAACAAATAGTAGTGATTTATTACAGGTTATCTCATATAATAGTGGGATTATTGCAACTGGTATTAATAATAAGGGACTCTATTTAATAGAGAATGGAAATAAAAGAGAGATTTTATCTGATAAAGTCACTATTTACTCTTTTATTCGTGATGAAAATGGATTAATTATTAACACAACAGATAATAAATCATATAGTTTTAATGGAAAACTATTAAAAGAGAGTGACTCTTCAGCTTTAGTTAAAATGGATGGAAAAGATATCTATCTCTCTGGAAAAAATGGTTGGGAAAAAATAACAGATTCAACCGATTTTTATTATTTTCCACAAAAATACAATGATTATATTCTTTTTAGTGGATTAAAAAAAGGTCTCTTTCTTTATCAAATATCAACAAAAACAACATATTTTATTGATAAAGGAAATCATGCTCACTTCTCTGCAAATGGTAACTCAATTATCTTTATCAAAGCTGTTGAGGGTGAAAATTTTTATACATCGAGTGATATTTACATCTATAATATCTCAACAAAAAAGGTGGAACCTCTTTTAGTTAACTCTAAAATTAAACTTTTTCCATTTTTAGATGGAGATAAACTATATTATCAGTCCAATTTAAATATTTTTGTTGATGAAATTAAATAGAGTTAAGGAGAGATAAATGAGAAAAATATCAATTATACTATTTTTCATACCATTTTTAATATTTGGAGCAACACATAAAATAGCTTTAGATCCAGCCTATGGTGGAACAACAAATGGTCAAAGTTATGAAACTATTTATGGAAAAAATATAACACTTCCAATGATGCAAAAGGCAAACTCCTTACTTTCATTAGATACTGCAGACTCTAATGGTGGTGGTGAGTGGAATATTCTTATGACTAGGGATGATGATACAACAATCTCTGTTACAAGTAGAGTTGAGGCTGCAAATGCTTTTAGTGCTGAAAGATATCTTAATATTAGTATTAATAGTTATACAGCAGCTACTGCAAATGGAAGTGAAACATACTCAAAAGATATCACAACACCTGATAAAGATTTAAGAGATAAAGTTCAGGCAAGAATGGTTGAACAGCTTGAAACATCAAATAGAGGTGGTAAAATCACAACTCAAACATATTATGATGCTGCTAATATGCCTGTTATTTTAATCTACCCTGGTTTTATTACAAATGAGGCAAATAGAAACTTAATGAACTCAACAGATGGTCATAATAAGATGGGAAAAGCAATTCTATATGCACTTCAGGAGCATTATGGATTAAACCCTTATGATCCAACAGGTGCTGATGATTTTACTCCTCCAACAATAACAATTTCATCTCATACTAATAATCAAACAGTTACAACATCACAAATAACATTAACAGGTTCAATTAGTGATGCTTCTGCTATTCAATGGGTTAAAATTAATGGAACAGAGGTTACATATAATAGCTCAAATAGAACATTTAGTGGAGTTGTTAATTTAACTCAGGGAAGTAATACAATTACTATAACATCTATGGATATTGCAAGTAATGAGGGAACTAAAACAATAACAATAAACTATGCAATGCAATCTGCACCTGTTATTACTGTAACTTATCCATCTTATGGGCTTATTGTTAATACTCAACAAATATCAATAACAGGAACTGTTACTGATGAGGATAATAATATCTCTATTTTCAAAATAGGAAATCAATCTGTAACATTAGGAACAGGTGGTTCTTTCTCTTATGCTGTGACTCTTTCACAGGGAGATAATGAATTTATATTATCTGCAAGAGATACAACAGGTCTTGAATCTACAGCAACTGTTTTTGTAAAATATGAACAGGGACAACAGAATGATACAACTCCTCCTGTTATTACAATAGCCTCTCCAACAGATAACTCTACTGTTAATAGACAAACATTAACTGTTACAGGAACAGTGACAGATCAAAGCTCTATTGCAGTTTTCTCCGTTAATGGTGAGGGCTCTTTACTTGAAAATGGTGGATTCTCACATATTTTAGATTTAAATTCTGGAGTTAATACAATAACTGTTTATGCTGAGGACTCTTTTGGTAATCACTCATCAAAATCGGTGATAGTTACTTATGATGCAGGAGTTGAGGATACTGAGGGACCAATTATTAATATTACCTCTCCAACAAACAATACAAGAACAACTATTGCTTCGATTAATATTACAGGTTCTGTAACAGATAGTTCTGGTGTTGAAACATTCACTGTTAATGATACTGCTGTTCAGAAAAATGCAAATGGATTTTTTAATCACTCTGCAACATTAACTATTGGTGAAAATAGATTTGTCTTTAAAGCAACAGATTCTATTGGAAATAGTTCTCAAAAAATCTGGATAATATATCTTGAAACACAACAAAACTCAGGACCAACAATAACAGTATTAAAACCAACAAATAATATTGTTGTAAGTAATCCTATTTTAGAGATTAAAGGGACTGTTATTGATGGTGATGGTGTTCAATATTTAACAATTAATTCAAATACTGTAACAGTTGATAACTTTGGTTCATTCAATTTTTCAATAACATTAGTTGAGGGAGAGAATCTTATCAGTATTAATGCAGCTGATACACTTGGGAATCAGAGTGAGACTCAACTTAATATAACTTATAAAAAAGTTACTATTGAATCTACTGATGATGGGGGTTGTTCTTTAGGATTTAATAATATCTCATTTGGAACTGTTTTATCAATAATATTTGTATTTTTTGCTTTCATCATTTTTAGAAAAAAAGAGAGTTTAAAATAACAGTTTTCTGCTAATCAAATATCAATTTTTAATAATATGCAAAATTTTATAATTTTATATTGAATTGTTAAAATATTCTCTAT
>JAFGXH010000375.1 GCA_016936735.1 bacterium | reverse complement strand
TTGTGGATTTATTTATTTTTATTTTTATTTTTTTTATCTATAATAATATTATCAATTCGATTTTACCTAAAAGAAAAAATCTATATTTTTTCTAAATAGCTTTTTTTATAAAGCTATATGTTGTAAAATGTTTGAGCCGATTTAATCTATTAATCTTTTTTGGAGGATTTATGAAAAAACTTACTGTTTTTCTATCACTATTTATTTCAATAGTTGCATTTTCTGAAACATACACAATTTATGTTGCAGAAAAAGGGACTCCTGCAGCAGAGCAAAGCTCATCACTTGCTAATGATAAAACAGTTTTCTCTGAAAATAAAATCTTTAAGGCTTTTGATAGGGCATCTGAGATTTTATCACAAAAGAAAAGCGATACTGTTTTAATTAAAATTGCTGCTGGCTCCTATTATGGAAAGGGTAAAACAGGTACTTGGAGTTTTCCAGATACTCAAAATCCTCAGGGTGTTTTAAAAGTTCTTGGTGGTTATGACTCAACATTTAAAAAAAGAGCACCATTTGATACTCACTCAATATTGGTAATTTCTGAAAATAGAAGTGATTCAGTTATAACTTTTGAGGGGAAAAAACATGCATTAAAAGAGCTTCAACTATCTGGATTAACAATTGATGTTGCTCCTGGAAATAAATATGATGCAAAAACTCACTCACTTTTAAAAGGTACCTCTTGTACATCTCCAATTCTCTATTTTGGTTATCTTGAAACACAAAAACTTATTATCTCTGATAATATTTTTATGAATAGTGCTCATCAAGTATCAACTCCTCTTATTCGTGCAACCAATAAAGATTCTGTTGTTGAGTTAAGAAAT
Source organism: bacterium (assembly GCA_016936735.1). GTDB lineage: Bacteria > UBP6 > JAFGXH01 > JAFGXH01 > JAFGXH01 > JAFGXH01. The sequence goes on along the minus strand of JAFGXH010000375.1, from coordinate 13,005 downwards.
AATCTTATTTTTAATAATGTATATCCTTGGAAAGCAGACTCTGCAAGATTTAGAAATACCCCAAAAGAGTATATTATTAAAAATAACTCATTTTTAATGAATTGGCCATATAATCCAGATCCAACAAGTGGAACTGTTGCAACAGTTGAGGTAAATAGTAAAGATGGTTGTGAAAAAATAGTTTTTGAAAAAAATATTTTTGCTTTTAACTATGGTGGAGCAATTATGCCTCTTTATGAAGAGAAAAGAATGCCTAAAATGGAGTTTAAATCTAATCTTTTCTATAGAAATGGTGCACTATTTAAAGTTAAAAGTGCTGATGATGGAGCTTTAGTTGGAAAATTTAATGGAAGTGCAACATATGTAACATATAATATGAGTGATGCAGAGGATGATTTAAGTTATAAATTTGAAAAAAATCAATCTTTTGATCCTAAGTTTGAATTTGTTGCTCCAGAGCTTTTAGCTGCTGACTCATCATCTGTTAAAGCACAAAACACAAAAGCAAATACTGTTCGCTCTATTTTAGGTCAAAATCTTCAGGGTGGTTCTGTTGATATTGGAAATTTTGCTTATAAAATCCCTTTTGATAAAGATAATATCCCTTTTCCAAAAGAGGAGAAGGCAAAAGTTTTTGGTGTTCAAAAATCTCTTGTTGAACAGTTTTAATATCAAATCTATTTCTCTACATATTTACTAAAATAATTAATATAATCCTCTTAATCTGTTTACACAGAAAAAAATAGATTAATATTATAAAATAGTTTTACAAAATATTTAAAGATTTGTATACTTGTAATACCATATTTAATTTAAATATTGTTTTCTTGGAGGAGTCATGAAAAAATTAATTATGTTACTAGCTATTTTTCTATTATCCTGTTCATCCACAGAAACCAAAGATAAATGTCTTGATGTTATTTGTGATGAATGGAAAAGCTGCCTTGAGGGTGCTTGTGTTTTAAATGATAATAGGTGTGATACCGTTTCGGATTGTGATAATGAGGTTTGTGATATTAATCATAACTGTGTGAACTCTGAAAATCCTTGTGAAGGGGAGGTTTGTTCTAATCATGGTAACTGTATTGTTAATGAGGGGGTTGCTTCATGTAGTTGTGATACAGGTTTTTATGCAAATGGATTAAACTGTTTAGAAAATAGCTCTAACTCTGATGCAATTATTGCAAATCATGAGTATATAAATCTTTTTACATCACTACCATCAACATCAATATCTCAAATAAGAGATAATTTTAAGATATATTATGGACATACCTCTCATGGTAGTCAAATTATAACAGGAATCTCAATGATTGAGAGTGAAAATCAGAGTTTTATCTCTCCTCATTTTAGTGAAGCTTATGGTGATTTAGGACATAATGGAGATACAACTTGGGCTCAGGCAACAAGAGAATTTTTAAACAATCCAGAGAATTCAGATTATAATGTTGTAATGTGGTCATGGTGTGGTGGTGTAACAGATAATACAGAGGAGGGAATTAATATCTATTTAACAACAATGAATCAGTTGGAGATTGATTATCCTAATATCACCTTTATTTATATGACAGGTCATACAGACTCTTATGCTGTTGAAAATACAAGAGCAAGAAATAGACAAATAAGAGATTATTGTACTGCAAATAGTAAAATACTTTTTGATTTTGAGGATATAGAGAGTTATGATTTATCAGGAAACTACTATGAAAATATAGGTGATGATTGTCAGTGGTGTTCTGATTGGTGTTCTGAAGAGAGTTGTCCAAGTTGTGGAGATTGTGCTCATTCACACTGTTTAAACTGTTATATAAAAGGGAAGGCTTTCTGGGTTATGATGGCTAAAATTATTGGTTGGAGTAAAAATTAAAACTGTATCTCAAGTGAGTTTTCAAAAAAAAGAGTTAAAACATTTTCAATAGTGCTATTTTCAGGTGCTTTATATACTTTTATAGAGCTGTTTTTGATTAAATCAGCCGCTTTTGGTCCTAAAACAGGTGATATAAGAGCCTCAACTTCACTATCCAATATAAGTGATGCAGTATTAATTCCAGCTCCATGTGGAGAGTCGGAGTGAGAGCTATTATCAATATATTTATACTCTTTTGTCTCTGTTTCAAAAATCACAAACCAAGGTGCTCTACCAAAGTGTGATGCTGTTAAAATTTTATCCTCTGAAGCAATTGCAATTCTCATAAAACCTCCACGTTTTTTATTTTTTAACATAATTAATAATATTATCAAAAATTGAGATTAAGCTATTTTTAATCTCAATATTATCGGAATCGATCCAAAACATCTCTCTATTAAGAATATTGTTGAACTCATTATTAAATGGGATAATACCCATTAGAGAGATATCAAACTCTTTTAAATATAGCAAAATCTGATTATCTATTTCAGATGATAACCCAGCTTTATTAATAATTGATACAACTGGTATTTTTAGTTGCTTTGCAACCTCAATAACCCGTTTAGCATCATGAAAACCAGACTCTGTTGCCTCTATAATAACTGCAAGATAGTTAACTCCAGATATTGCTGCCATTAATGGACATCCTATTCCTGGTGGAGAATCTATAACAATATAACCATCTTGCTGAATAGATTTTTTAAAAATCTCAACCCCTTTCTTTCTTACAAGATGCACCAATTTCCCTGAATTATCCTCTCCAGGAATCAATTTAGCATAAACCATTGTTGTATTTATTTTTGTTGATGATATAAAATAGTCACCACAATAGTTCTCCTCTTTTATTATGGCATCAAATGAACAAACATCTTCACAAGCACCACAGCCTTCGCAAAAAAGAGGATTTATAGTGATTTTTCTACTATTTATATCTCTTTTTATTGCACCAAAACTACAGCTTGATATACATCTTCCACAAGACACGCAATTTTTTTCGGATATTTTATATTTCCAACCAGAGATAAATGGTTTTGCCTCTAAAATTTGAGACTCTAAAAGTAAAAAAGCATCTGCTGCATCAACATCTGTATCAATCATTATTGAGTTTTCACCAATATATTTATGAAACGATAGAGATATTGATGTTTTTCCTGCTCCACCTTTTCCGCTTGCAAAAGCTATCTGAATCATAGAGCCTCCAATATATGTTTTTTTATTCTCTCCATTTTTTCACTATATTGAGTATAGAAAAACTCTCCTTGAGCATATTTCTCTGCGAAAACTCTATCAAATGGAAATTTTTCAATAATATTATATCCATTTTTAGAGGCGAAATCCTCAATAATAGAGTCATAAGCTCCAGATTTATTTATAACTATAGCCCAATTTTTCACAGTTTTTTTAACAACCTCTATTGCAAGTTTTAAATCATTAAAACCAAATGGGGTAGGTTCAGCAACCAAAACAACAAAGTCAGCCTCCGAAACAGTCTCAACCATTGGGCAGGTTGTTCCTGGAGGTGAATCAAGAATAGTCCAAGTAAAATTATCAGAGATTTTTTTTGTTGCTTGAATAAGATGTTTAGTCTGAACAGAACCCTCTTTTAAAATTGCATCTTTTATAAAAAGATTATCAGATTGATACTCTCGAATCTCTCCAACCTCCTCCTTAAGTTGATAAATAGCACCATTTGGACAGATGTTTTGGCAACGATTACAACTTTTACAAAGCTCATAAAAAAATTTAAAACTCTGTTTATACATTGCAATTGCATTAAAATTACATTTTTGAACACAAAGCTTACAAAAACTGCATCTCTGAATATCAATAGTTGGAATATCTCTTGAAACAGTCTCTTTTTTTCTTAACTCTCTATTTTTAAAAAATATTGCCCCATTGGGCTCCTCAACATCTAAATCAACAAAGGCTGTTTTCTCTGTTATTGATAGATATTTTGCAAAATGTGTAGCAATAGAGGTTTTACCAGTTCCCCCCTTTCCACTTGAGAAGGCAACTTTAATATTTTTTGAATTCATAATATACCTTTGGGACTATTTTGAGTCATTTTTTTTTGTTAGAATATCTTTTATCTCTGAAAGAAGTGTTACTATTGAGGCTTGAGTCTCATCTTGAGTTGTTGTCTCTATGTTTCTAAAACGGAATCTATTTCTATGACCATTTCCTCTTCCATAACCTTTTTCATTAAACTCAGTGTTATCATTATTACCACAATATCCTAAGCCTCTTCCTGTTTGTGGACCATTACCATTTGGCCCTTTACCATCTCTTCTTGCCATAATATACCTCCATAAAAGTGATTAAAGAGAACCATCAAACATCTCATTTATTAATTCAATGTTTGTTGAACCACATTTTTCACACTCTATTAAATTCTTTTCTGAGTGTTCAAAATGATAGATTGAGTTACAATCTTTACATCTAAAGGATTTTTTTTCAAAATAGTAATCGCCCCCAGAGATTACTAACTCTAATCCCTCAACAATTGCTGTTGCAATTTTTTTTCTTGCATCCTGAAGCATTCTTGTAAAAACAGATCTTGAAATCTCCATTTTTAAAGAGGCCTCTTCATGTTCTAAACCATCATAATCTGCAAGTTTAACAGCCTCATACTCCTCAAGATGAAGAGTAACCTTTTTTATTAATCTTGCAGGAACCCCTTTTGGTTTAAATCCTTGATAAAGGGGAGGTGAGTGAAGTTTTCTACATCGTTTTCTTCTTGGCATAATCTCTCCTTTTAGATTTTAATAAAAATAGTATATAATAAATATCTATTAACTTCAGTGGATTAAAACCCACTGTTCATGTAATAATTTTATATCTTCAAGAAAAATATAAAAGAAATAATAATAAATGAACAGAGTACTAAAAGTTTCTTTTTGTACTCTGAAGAATAAAATAGTTTTTATTCATGCCTATGAAAGTAGTTATTATTTTAGATAAGAACTACATTATATTACACTTATGTGCAATATACTTATATATATAATACACATATGTGTATTTGTCAACTATTTTTTTTAATAATATCAATTTAACTATTTGTTTACATAGTAAAAATCATTTTTTTTATTAATAATAAAAATATATCAACTTCAGTGGATTAAAACCACACTATTCATTTTTATTTAATATATTGCAAGATATAAAAATTAATATTCTTTTATTTAGATATTTGCTATATATTGATTATTTTTTCTGAGTTAGACAGTTTTTTGTTTATATCTTTTAAGTTAAATAAACACTCTGTTTTTGATTTTAAAGAGCTTTTATATAGTATGGTTCTAAGGATATAATAGAGTCAATACTATTTGTTGATTTTTTCCAATCAGCTAAAGCTCTCATATTTTCAATAGATAAATCCTTTTTTACTATTTTGAAATCTGGTTCAATTCCAATAAAAAGGGGAGAATCTATTTTAGAGGCAAGCTCATAAGAGATGATTTTGTGTGGTTCAATAAGTTTAAATTGAGAATCATCTTTATAATATTTTGCATAATAAAAATGCTCAATAAATCTTTTAGTTCCACCCATAATAACACTATTCTCACCTTTCTGAGAAAATCCAATAACATCTAAAAGATTAAGAGGAATAAATAGTATATTTGGGATAGAGACAGAGAGAGCCTTAACAAATGTTAAAAAGAATCGAAGTGATGTAAAAGAGCCTGGTCCATTGATAAAAATCATCTCATTGATTTTCTCAAAAGAGGATTCAGACTCTTTGAATATATCATCTAATATTTGATAAAAAACTTTTGAAACACCACGTTCATTACTATCTCTTTTATATATTTTATCTCCAATCTCAAGATAGATTGTTGTAAAATTATAGAAATGGGATATATATAGTGTTGTTTTCAATTAGTCTCCAAATGAGAGATCAATACTTCTTGCTGCAAGAATCATTGGATCATCCTCTTTTATAAGTTTTATATTTCCAACAGCCTCTGCAAGAGGTACACTAGTTATTTCACCTTTTGTTAAACTAACCATCTCACTAAATTTTCTTTGAGTTACAAGTTCAACAGCTTTAACTCCAAATGCTGTTCCAAGAATACGGTCTGCTGCTGTTGGAGTACCACCTCTTTGAAGGTGACCTAATATTGTTAAACGAATATCATAAGAGCTATCATAGGCTTTTAACTCCTCTAATAGACGTTGTCCTGCTCCACCAAGTCTTTTTGGTCTTGCAAGACCATCAGCTCCATCCTCAATATATGATATTCCACCCTCTTTTGGAAATGCACCCTCTGCAACAACAATAAGTGCATATTTTTGTCCTCTTCTGTAACGCTCTCTAATTTTTTCAACAATTTTCTCAACAGAGTATGGAATCTCTGGAATTAAAATAACTTGAGCATTTCCTGCAAGACCTGCATATAGTGCAATCCAACCTGCATTACGTCCCATAACCTCAACAATCATAACTCTTTCATGACTCTCTGCGGTTGTATGAAGACGATCAATTGCCTCCATTGAGATGTTTATTGCTGTATCAAATCCAAAGGTAAAAGATGTTGCTTTTAAATCATTATCAATTGTTTTTGGAACACCAACAACATTAACACCAAGTTTAGCAAACTCATGTCCAATACTTTGTGTTCCATCACCACCAACAACAATAAGAGCATCAACATCTAACTGCTCAAGATTTTTAATTGCAACACTTGAACGGTTTTTATAAATTGTTTCACCATCTAACTCTATAGGGTAATGAAATGGATTATCTCTATTTGATGTTCCAAGAATTGTTCCACCTTTTGAAAGTATATTTTTAATCTCTTTAAAGCCAAGGTGAACATAACGATTTTCAACTAACCCTTTAAAACCATCATATATACCAAAAACTTCCCATCCATACTGAGTAATTGCTGTTTTTACAACACCACGAACAACAGCATTTAATCCTGGACAGTCTCCACCACCAGTGAGTATGGCAATACGTCCTTTAAAAGGTTTTGAATTTTTAATCTCCATCATCATAAAACGACTCCAAATACAAATCAGATTCACATGATATAGATTTTGTGAAAAAATTCAAGGATTTATTTTTAATGTTAAAAAAATGTAAATAAAATATCTTTTTTGTGAAGTTAGATTATTTCTGCTGATAGAATAATCATATCTTCTGATGGAACATCTTGATGAAAACCAACTGTTTTTGTTCTTACTTTTGCAATCTCATCAACAACCTCTTCACCCTCAATAACTTTACCAAAAGCAGCATATTGATTGTCAAGATGTGTAACTCTTCCAAGACAGATAAAAAATTGAGATGTTGCACTATCTCTAACTTGAGTTCTTGCCATTGATAAAACATATTTCTCATGTTTAATTATTGGTGCAATCTCTAATTTAATAGGTGCTTTTTTATTCGATTTCTCAACCATTTTTGGTTCAAATCCACCACCCTGAATAACAAAATTAGGAATTACACGATGAAAAATAACATTTGTATAAAAACCATTCTCAACATAATCAAGAAAGTTTTTAACAGTTATAGGTGCCTCATTTCCATATAAAGCAATAATCATATCACCTTTATTTGTTTTCATTTTAACTTTTGCTGTTGTTTCCATTTAATCTCCTAAAAAATAAAAATAATTCTACTATATATTAAAAATTATTCCAAATGTTTTTTATAAAAAAGATAAAAAATCACCATTTTTTATAAAATCACAAACTACTCTTTTAACATGAATTCAAGTTTTTATGTTTACTGAAAAAATATGTAAGGAACAAAAATATTTGTTCCCAACAAAAATATTTGTTTCTAAAAAAAAATAGATAATAGAGAAAAAAATTTCAAAAAATTTTACAATTAATACAAAATTGTGTATACTCAAAAATGATAACTCAAGGAGTTTAGTATGAAATTCTTTTATATTTTAACTATTTTAACTGTTTTACTTCTATCTTGTAGTGAAGATACTGTAAACAAAAGTAAAAATCTTGTTGCACCAACAATAACACCAGCAGGTGGAACAATTGATATCTCTCAAACAGTATCTATAACATCAACATCATCTGGAGATATCTATTTTAACACATCTGGAAAAACTCCAACAAGAATGGATACAAAATATACTCAACCATTCACTCTTCAAGAGGGAACATTCACTGTAACAGCAGCTCTCTATTCAGATGGTGGTTGGAGTGCCTCAACATCTAAAACATTCACTGTTACAAAACAGCAACAAACAGACTCTCTTAGCATACATTTTAAAAAACCAGAGAGTTGGAACAGCTCAGTTAATTTATACTATTGGGAAACAACACCAATAACAGACTCAATTGAGTGGCCAGGTGTTGCAATGATTAGTGATGGAGATGATTGGTATAGTTATACTATAGAGAATGTTAAATCTGCTAGTATCATTTTCAATGATGGAGCAAATCAAACAGATGATTTAACAAGAGATAAAAATGGTTGGTACTATAAAAATGTTTGGTATGACTCAAAACCAAATGAGGGTGGTTTATGTGATGGTGTTGCTTGTGGAAACAATGCAGCCTGTAACTCAACAGATGGAGTCTGTTATTGTAACTCAGGTTATGAGGGAGATCCAAATAGTGGATGTACTCTAATTGTTACAAATCTTTGCGAAAATGTGACTTGTGGAAACAATGCAGCCTGTAACTCAACAGATGGAGTCTGTTATTGTAACTCAGGTTATGAAGGGGATCCAAATAGTGGATGTACTCTAATTGTTACAACTTGTGATCCAACTTGTGGAATAAATGCCTACTGCAACTCAGAGACAGTTTGTGTTTGTAATTCAGGTTATGAGGGTGTTCCAGAGATTGGTTGTACTCCAATTCAATTGGGAGGTGATAAACCATACTCAACCAATCCAACATTAGGAAAACATATAACAACACCAATTATTATAGATGGGGTAAATACAAATAATGAGTGGTCTGATGATATGTTAATTGCTTTAGATATGGCTGGAGATGATCCACGAACTCTTGGAGGTAACTGGACAATGCATGAGACACCTTGGGATTTGACTCATCTTTGGGCAGCTTGGGATGATAGTTATCTATATTTGGCTTGGCAGTATGTTGATGTAACAGATGTTATAGATCCATCAAATGCAGGTTCATCAGCAGGAACAAAACCAATACAGATGAATCTTATACAGTGGATTGCAATTGATACAGTTCCAAATCAGGGAGCATCTCTTGATGTTTGGGGGAAAAATGGTGGTGAACCATACTGGACAGGCTCAACTTTACCAGATTATCAGATATATATTGGTTCTAATTTAACACAGGGATATATATCTAAAGCTATAGATGGGGTTTTTGCTGTTGATGATGGAGATATAAACTATCATAAATTTGTTACATCTGGAGGATATAACTTTGAACAACAGCAAATAACAAATCTACAGTATTTAGTTACAGGAATGGAGATTAATGCCTCAATATCATTTGGAGGAGCATCTCTTTGGGGAGTAAAAGATTGTGATCATGCACTTGAATCACCAATAGATGAATCAAAAGTTGTTAATTTTCTAGAGTTAAATCACAATAAAAACAGAGATATATTTTATGAGATAAAGATTCCACTAACTCAACTTGGATTAACAAGAGATCAGCTTGAATCAAATGGTCTTGGTGTTATGTTAGGACAGGGAGAGTTCTCCTGTATGGACACAATTCCTAATGATCCAGCAACAACAGACACAGCAGGAACAACAGATTCAAACTCCTCAAGAGAGTGGGAGGATATAGACTCTTTAACTGTTCCATTTGCAAGAGTTGGCTCACTATAGTATTTCTATGCTCTCTGTTTGCTCTAAATATGCTATATTGAGTTTAAATCTATATAATTCAGATATTTTAATACCATTTTTATAGGTTGCTTCAAAATCACTCATATCAACAAAATAGTTATCTGTAATAGTCTCGTTTTTTGAATCTAAAAATAGTTCATTATAACCACGAATATATTTTACAAGCACTTTTCTAGTTAAATTTGAATTAAAATGTTTTAAAAAATAGATAATCTCAAATCTACTTGGTTTAGATTCTGCAATAACAAAACCACCATCTATTTTCTCAATACTCTCTCTATCTTTATTAATAAAAATAGTCTCTTTAAGACTATTTTTATTTAACTCATAAACTAGTTTTAAATACTCATCAATAGTTTTATCATCTAAATTTTTAGTATAAGAAATTAGTTCACTTTTAATTATATTAAATAGCTTATCATACTCCTCACACTCATCAATCTCTAAATTATTCTCTAATGAGTTTACTATTTTTAATATACTCTGTTTAATCCAAATTTTTTTTTCTATATCCATTTTATATACTTTCTCTTCTTTATCAAATAAAAATCTCTGGTTCTTTACGAATTTTAGATTTTTCAAATACCATCTCAATAAGTTTTAAACTTAAAGAGTCTTTAAGTTCTCTTGCATTCATAGGACAGAATTTTATACATGCACAACATCGTAAACATAAACCTCCATTTGTGATTAGAGGATTATCCTTTGAAATTGCTTCAACTGGACAACTATTAATACATTGATTGCATCCTATACATCTATTTTCATCTGTTTTAATAGTGACATCAGATTTTGGTTTAGTTTCACAATATGGATTATCTCCTGGGAGTATAATTTTTTTTATTTGATTCTCTTTTATTTCAGCCAATTTTCTACCAAAATCATAGGCTATTTTTAAATCAGACTCATCAGGTCTACCTTTAGCAATAGGTTTTTGTTCATTAGAGTATGAGTGTTCCCCTATAAAAGCTCCTGCTCCAATAACATTTCCACCTTTACCCTCTATTATATCTTTTAACTCTAATAATGAATCATCAAAGGCTCTATTTCCATAAACAACAACCAATATAATGTTCAAATTTCTTAAATCTATTTTGCTTAATCTATCTTTAAAAACTTTTGGTAATCTACCAGCATAAACAGGAGAACCAACTATTACAGTACCTGTTACTGAGTGAGATGATAAATCATAAGTTAAGTTAATCTCATTAATAATAGAGGTTGAAATTCCTTTTGCAATTTCATACACAATTTTTTGTGTGGTTTTAGTTGGTGAAAAGTATATTAAACTTAGCTCTTTCATTTTTCCTTCTCAATCATTCTCATTTTTATAACATATTTTCTTTATTTTTCAATCTTTTATTTTCTATTATCATGACTATTTTTATTTTTTAAAACTACATTACTCATCAATATCATTATCAAAATCTAATTTCTCTTTTGCAGATACTCCCTGTGAATCTTTAATATTTATATCTGCTCCAGACTCTAAAAGATATGAGACTATTTTTTCATGTCTCTCCTGAATTGCATAGTGAAGGGGAGTATATCCATCTTTATCTTTGATATCAACTCTATTTTGATAACTCAATAAAAGTTTTACAATATCTAAACTACCTGAATATGATGCAAAATGAAGCGGAGTTTCACCAACTCTATTTTTTGTGATTTTAACTTTTTTATTGATTAAATACTCAACAATATCTAAATTTGAATTAAGTGTAGCATAGTGTAAAGGGCTATTTCCTTGTGAATCTTTTATATTCAAATCTCCACCTGAACTTTTAATTTTTTTTAAAAAATATAGTTGAGAGTAGATTGAGGCATAATGAGCTGCTGTTTTTCCATAAATATCTTTTTTGTTTAAAATAGTTTTAAAAAAACTTTTTGTAATAAAAAAATTAAACAGTTTTTTTGATGAGTGTTTTATTGATAGATGAAAAACACTCTGTTTTATCTCATTTAAATTAGAGATACTATTATAAATATTTTTGTTAAGACTATTTAAAATATTTTCATCTGTTTTTTCTATTGATGTTATATTAAATAGTTTTTTAATAGAGTCTAAATCATCATTTATTATTGCAAATTCAACAGTTTTGAATCTTTTTTTATGATTTTTCTCTATATTTAAATCAATGTTCGATTTTTTAAATGATATATTTATATGAAAACCAGAGTAGTTTTCAGTAAAAGAGAATATATCAATCAGATTTTTCTCATTCTCTATCATAAACCTATTTTTATAAGAGATAAATTTAAAAAACTCATCAATAATCTGTTTTAAATTTAAATCATATTTTTCATCAATAGAGATTTTATATACAGAGCCTAAAAAATCTTTACTTTTAACTATTTTGTATCTATTTTTAAAGCCATTTGAGAAAAAACCTTTAATCTCAACATCCAATCCATCAATTTCAATAAAATCTATGCTTTGTAAAATATCAAATATCTCCATATTTTTTCCTAAAATTAAAAAGTTATTATTTATTAAACAAAAATGATGAACAGGATAGTAAATTACACTCATCTGATATTAAAATATAATTTACAGACTCTAAATCTATTTTGATAGCAACCACTTTATAAACTCTATTTTTATATAGATTACTAGTGATATAATCATCATCTATTTCTAAAATGTTTTTTAATTTTACTAACATAGTATCCATATAAATATTGTTAATAATATATCTATAATTTAATAGGATTTCTCTATTAAACTATTTAAATAATCAAAATAGTCCTCATTTTTACAATTAGGAGTCTCATAATACTCAAAATATTTTTCCACACAAAAATCTTTTTCACCATTAAATATTTTTTTAATAAGATATCCATTTTCATATATATATTGGGTTGTGTGGATATATTTATTTTTAAAAATTTCTGTAACTTTAACTAATAAACCAAAATCATCATACTCTATTATTTCATTTATAAGGGTTTTTAATTTGTTTTTGGTTCTAGAGTGATATTTTCGTACTATTTTATTTTCAAAAAATTGATTTTCATAGCTCCATTCTATCTCTCCATTAATATATTTTTGTTCATAAATATCTATTACTCTATCAATTTTTAAATAATTTGATTTTTGGAGATTAGATCTCTTTAGAGTAATATAATCTAAAGATTTATTAATAAATTGTTGGCAAAGTAAATAATCTTGAATAATATCTATTCTTTCAATTACTCTTTCTGTATTTGAATTATTAAATACTGTTTTGGAAATAGAGTGATTTTTATTTAAATATGTTATATTTTCCT
>JAFGXH010000374.1 GCA_016936735.1 bacterium | reverse complement strand
TGGATATTATTTTTATTATTATTGTAAAATTAGAATAGTTTTTTTGTGATGTTATATGATTTATTATCTTTTTATTTGGACTATTATTAACTTTATAATTATAGTAACATATTTTTTCTATCCTAAAATAACTATAATTTTTTTAGGGATAAATATATTTTTACTATTTTTTCATATAGTGATAGTTTTTTTTAAGAGCAAAAATCAACTAATAAAAGAGAGTAGGTTTGTTAATTTTATTGATTCAATAAAAAATATTCCAAATGATTTAGATATCCCTAAAAATATGTTTTTTCAAGATGATCTTTTACTTAAATCTTTTTCTAATTTTATCAACTTGATAAAGTTTAATTTTAAAAAATTGATAAAATCTGAGCTTGAATTTAGGGTTGTTTCAGAAAAAGCAATTGATGCAATTATAACAATAGATGATGAGTTTAGTATCATATTTGTTAATAGAGCAACTGAATTAACATTTGGGTATCAAAAAGATGAGATTTTAAATAACTCTATTTTAAAACTCTTCTCTTTTGAAAACCATAGTTTTTTATTGATAGCTCTCTCAAATATAAAAGGGATTAAAGATAGTTTTGCTGGAAGTAGATTTGAGGTTTCAGGATTAACAAAACAGCATCAAGAGATACCTTTGGAGGTTTCATTATCAATAAATGAGTATGATCATTATAATACATATACAGCAATAATAAGAGATGTCTCAAGTAGAAAAAAATTGGAAAAACAGTTGAAACTATACACTGAAAACTTAGAAAAACTAGTTGAATTAAGAACAAAAGAGATTTATGAGCAGAATATTACATTAGATAATGCTAATCAACAGTTGAAACATCTAGATCAATTAAAATCCAATTTTTTATCAAATGTCTCTCATGAATTAAGAACTCCATTAACATCAATAAAATCATCTGCAAAAATTATTTTAAAATATGGTCAAAAAAATCCAGATGCTATTGAAAAATTTGCCTCAATTATAGTTGAGGAGACAGAAAGATTAACACGATTAATAAATAATGTTTTAGACCTATCAAAAATAGAGGCTGGAGAGATGGTTTATGATAAAAAAAGTGAAAACTTTTACCAACTAATTTTTCATATATACTCTTTAGTTTTTTCAATATTACAAGAGAAGGGACTCAAATTTTTAATAACAATACCTCAATCTATTCCAAATATAATGATAGATAAAGACTCTATTATTCAGGTTTTTGTTAATATAATAAATAATGCTGTTAAATTTACCCCTACAGGTTTTATTAAAATTGTGGTTACCTCATCAAAAACTGTAAAGAAATTAAAGATATCAATTATTGATACAGGAGTTGGTATATCCAAAGATAGTTTTGATGAGATTTTTGAAAAATTTAAACAAACAGGAGATACTTTAACAGATAAGCCAAAAGGAACTGGACTAGGATTACCAATCTGTAGAGAGATTATACAGCATCATGGTGGACTTATTTGGGTAGAGTCTACTTTAGGAAAAGGGAGTGTTTTTCATTTCACACTTCCAATTGATGAAAAAGAGCAGGATAATTTTATTCAAGAGGAGAAAAAACAGATTCTTTTACTATCAAATAGTAGTAAAAATTACTCTGAATTTGAGAGATTTTTGTTGATATCTGGTTTTAAATTAATAACAATAAATCATCCACATGTTTTAAAAAATATTTTAAATAAATATGATTTTTATGTTATATTAATTGATGATTTTGAATTTGATAAAGAGAGTGTTAAAAGTTATATTATTAGTAAAAATAGTATCCCTTCAGTTTATTATATAAAAGATGGAATAGAGAGGTTTAAACAGTTATTAGACAATAAAAGAAATAGTATATAACTCTATTTTTTTTGAATAAAAAGAGATTTTTTTCGTCAAAAGGATATTTTTTTGGAGGTTATTTTATGAAAAGGTCACTATTTTTATCCATTTTAATTTTTTTATTCTCTTTTAATGTTTTTGCTTATAATGATGATCCATTTGGTTACTCTGAAGATGCTCCAATCTATAGAGATGTAAAAAAAACAGAGCATGTTTTTGTTGGAGGGGGTTTTTTACATCTATTAGACCATTCAGATAGAGATACAGATAGTATATCGAAAATAGGATTAAATATTAATTTGGGTTTTATTTTTGATTTAGATGATTTTACCTCATTACTGTTTGATTTTAGTTATTTGTATAATGGAACAGAGTTTGATTCTGTTTATATCTCATTTATAGATCTTTTAGTTGGAGTTGCCTTTAATATAGATACAAAATTCAAAATTGGTATTTTAGGTGGAACAACAAGAGTCTCTTATAATAATAGTTCTGCAAGTGAATCGGAGTGGGAGGGATCTATTGGTTGGATGATTCAGTATAATGTTATGAGAAAATTCTCTGTAAGATTTCATCATGTATTTATTTTTGAAAATATGGATAAAGATTACTACTACTCAAATCTATATGTTTCAGCTGGAATGGAGTTCTAAATTAATTAGCTTAATAAACAAAATCACATAACAACTTATTTCTAAAAAATATCTATTCATAATTTCAAAACAGTATTATAATATTTTTGTAAAAGATATAAAAAAAACTTTTATTTTGATTTGATTTTTAATAGAATAGCTTTTTTATTTTGAGGTTAAGATGTTTAATGGTGTTTTTACTGCAATTGTTACACCTTTTTGTGGTGGTAAATTAGATATATCAGCATTTAAATCGATTGTTGAGTGGCAAAAAAATAGTGGAATCTCTGGTGTTGTTGTTGCAGGAACAACTGGAGAGTCTCCAAATATATCTTTTGAAGAGAAAAAAGAGCTTGTTGAGTCTATTGCTGAATTTAGAGATGAATCATTTAAAGTGATTTTAGGAACAGGATCAAATAACACATATCATGCAGCAGAAGAGACAAAAAAAGCAGAAAACTTGCCAATTGATGCTGTTTTAATTGTTACTCCATACTATAATAAACCAACACAATCAGGTCTATTCGAGCATTTTAAATATATTCATGAGAACTCTAATATTCCAATTATACTATATAATGTTCCATCAAGAACAGCATCCTCTTTAAAACTAGAGACAATACAGGCTCTTTCAGAGCTTCCAAGAGTTATTGGAATCAAAGAGGCAACTGGTGATACCCTTTTTGCTGCAAAAATAAAAAGCAAAATATCTAAATTAGCTCTATTATCGGGTGATGATGGCTCTTTTTTACCATTTTTAGCTGCTGGTGGAGAGGGAGTTATCTCTGTTGTTAGTAATGTTGCACCTAAATTAATGTGTGATATATATAATTATGCTAAAAATGGTGATTACAACTCTGCTCTAGTAAAATATCAAGAGATGTTGGATTTAAATGATGCTCTATTTTTAGAAACAAATCCAATTCCGGTTAAAACAGCCCTTTTTGAGATGGGAAAATTAACAGAGGAGTTTAGACTTCCATTAACACCAATGGGAGAGATTAATAGAAGAATGTTACGAATGGTTCTAAAAAGCATGAGATTAATGTGATTTAAAATTATCACTATTTTTTTGATTGTTTTATTTGTATTTATAAAAAACTTTTAGATAAAATGTTGTTTACAGTTTTTTTTAAATAATTTTTAGAAAAATGGTTAGATTAATTTTTATTAACTTTTAATTATAAACTTTTAGGATCAAAAATATGGGAATTGTTGTTCAAAAATATGGTGGTTCATCACTCTCTACAATTGAAAAAATTAAAAAAGTTGCACAAAGAGTTGTTGATGCTAAAAATAGAGGACACTCTGTTGTTGCTGTTGTATCTGCAATGGGAAAAACAACAGACTCTCTTTTAGGAATGGCAAAAGAGTTAACAGACTCTCCAGACCATAGAGAGTTAGATATGCTTTTATCAATTGGTGAAAGACAGACAATCTCTTTGTTAAGTATGGCCATAAAATCTTTAGGAGTTCCAGCAATATCATTAACTGGCTCTCAATCAGGAATTATCACAAACACAGCTCATAATCAAGCTAAAATTCTTGAGGTTCGTCCATATAGAATTGAGGATGCTTTAGCAGAGGGAAAAATAGTTATTGTTGCTGGATTTCAGGGAGTCTCTTATCTAAAAGAGATAACAACATTAGGAAGAGGTGGTTCTGATACAACCGCTTTAGCACTTGCAGCAGCTTTAAATGCAATGTATTGCGAAATATTTTCTGATGTTGATGGTGTATATTCAGCAGATCCAAGAGTTGTATCTCTTCCAGCAAAACTTGATGAAGTATCTTTTGACCAAATGTTAGAGATGGCAGAGAATGGAGCAAAAGTTTTAGCTGCGGATGCTTTAAGATTTGCAAAATATTATAAAATAAAACTATATTCAAAACACTCCTTTACAACAACAGAGGGAACATTTATAACAGATGAGACTATTGTTAGAGATATAGTTGCTGTTACATCTGAAAAAGATCTACTATTTGTTACTACAACTCAAGAGGATAGTGATAAATTTAATCTTTATCTAATGGAGCATAATATTTTTTATAGAGAGCTTTGGTGTAATGATGGAAAAACAACCACTCTTTTTGACACAAAAAATATCCATCAATATCAACATTTTATTGATGAGATAAAAAAATTTGGTTTTGAATATCATGAAAATCATGGAAGAGTCTCAATGATTGGAAATCAGTTATACTCAAATCCATCTATATTAATGAATGCTCTACATATTTTAAAAACAGAATCAATTCCATGTTTTGGATATCATTTAAGTCATATTAAATGTAATCTTGTGATACCAAAAGAGCATGTTGATAGAGTTGTTCAGTTATTTCATCAAAAATTTATTGAATCTGTTTAATACAAACAACTTATTTTTGAGATAAAAGATATAAAACTCTTAAATTCATACCTACTTGTAGTCTTTTTTTATTCATTTTAATGTGAGTTCGATGCTTAAAACCTCTAAATAAAAGTTATTTGATTGAAAAATAGAGACAGCCTGTTGCAACTATATTCTAACTAAAAAACCTACTCAAAAACTTTTTCAAAAATCTTATCAATATTTCTTAGATGGTGTTCAATTGAAAAACATTTTTTTATCTCATTTTTTGTAAGCCAACTATTTATCTCATCAAGTTTTAAAAGCTCATCTAAAAACTCTGTTTTATTCTCAAATGAGTTCATTGCTGCTTTTTGAACAGTTTTATATGCTGTTTGTCTTTGAATCCCTTTTGATGCAAGAGTTAATAATAGATGTTGTGAATAGATAAGTCCTTTTGATAAATTTATATTATCCATCATTTTTTGAGGATATATAACTAAATTTTCAACAATATTTGCAAATCGTTTAAGCATATAGTAGATTAGTGTTGTTGTATCTGGAGCTATAATTCTTTCAACAGATGAGTGAGATATATCTCTTTCATGCCATAGTGGAACATTCTCAAGGGCAGCAAAAAGATTGCTTTTAACAACTCTCGCCAATCCTGAGATATTTTCAGATGATATAGGATTTCTTTTATGAGGCATTGCTGACGAGCCTTTTTGGCCAGATTTAAAAAACTCCTCTGCCTCTCCGGCCTCTGTTTTTTGCCAATGTCTAATAGTTATTGCAAATCTTTCAAGAGATGTTGCTAAAGATGCAAGTGCATAAAAATATTCAAGATGTCTATCTCTTGGAATAACTTGAGTGGAAACTGGTTCTGGTGATAGTTGAAGAGATTTACAAACAAAATTTTCAATTTCAGGATCTAAAAAAGAAAAAGTTCCCATTGCACCAGATATTTGACCTGTAGAAATAGATTTTATGCCATTTTGGAATCTTATTTTACCTCTTTTTAGCTCTTCATACCAAGATGCAAAAACAAAACCTAATGTTATAGGTTCTCCATGAATACCATGTGAGCGTCCAATCATTGCTGTATATTTATGCTCTAATGCTCTTTTTTTTATGATTTCTAGAAGATTATCTATTTTACCTAAAATGAGTTCTCCAGCATCTTTCAGTTGTAAAGCAAAAGCTGTGTCAAGCATATCAGAAGATGTCATTCCAAAATGAATCCATTGAGAACCTTCTCCAATATTCTCCTCTAAATTTGTGATAAATGCAACAACATCATGTCTTGTAGTCTCCTCAATCTCTTTAACTCTATTTGAATCAAATCTGGCTTTTTCATGAATTCTATCTGCTATCTCTTTTGTTATTATTCCAAAATGAAGAAAGGCATCAATAACAGATAGTTCAACTTTTAGCCAATAATTAAGTTTTCCCTCCTCATTCCAAATTTTATCCATATCAATCTCTTGATAACGCTCAATCATTATA
>JAFGXH010000373.1 GCA_016936735.1 bacterium | reverse complement strand
TGACTTTATTGTTTTTTAATTAATTATAATTAAAAACTTATAATATTTTTCTTTAGTTTAACTTAATAAAACTAAGATTTTATTTACCTCTTCAAGTCCCTCTCCACGTAGTGGGGAGGGATTTAGGGTGGGGGTTCTTTTAAAATTTAAAAAAAATAACTAAAACCAGTTTCCACTGAATAGTTACAAAGTATATTACACAAAATATATTTTTTAGCAATTTAAAAGCATCTGTATTTAATTACCTGCATCTACATAAAATAAATTTTTTTTATTCTTCAGTGCATTTTATCTTTTTACAGTTAAAATCCAATCATTAATCTCAGAGTATATCTCAAACTTTTGAGGCTCATGTAAAACCTCATGATAAAGTTCAGGATAGAGTTTATATATTTTATCACTAGATTCAATTTTATCAAAAATCTTTTTACCACCTTTTGGAGATGCTAATATATCTTTTCCACCCTGCATAAAAAATAGAGGAGTTTTTAGTTTTTTTACTTTTTTATCAACCTCTTTTTGAGCTCTCTCTGTTTCAGTAAACCATCTAGGAGTTACAACTTTATGAACCATTGGATCTAATAGATACTCTTTTACTGATTCAGAGTCATGATTTAATCTATTTGCATCTATTCCTGATTTCATTTTTATTGATGGAAATATTTTTGATAAAACTTTTGCAGCCTGTTTTTTTACAAAAGGAACTCTCATTGCAAGTTTAAGATATGGTGATGATAGAAAAACTCCATCTATTTTTCCACTATTTTTTATTGAGTAGTATAGTGTTATTAGACCACCAAGAGAGTGACCCCCTAAAATAATAGTCTCTAATGGATTTTTTAGTTTAATAAAATTAACCATCACATCTAAATCATCTAAGTAGTCATCAAAATCATTAACATGCCCTCTAATACCTGATGAGTTTCCATGACCTCTTAAATCATACATAAGACAACTATAACCTTTTGATAAAAAATAGTCATATAGTAGTTGGTATCTTTTTGAATACTCTCCATATCCATGTGTAAATATAACTGTAACATTTTTTTTGTTGTCAACATACTTATAAAAAAGGTCATTCTCATCCTTTGCTTTTAAATATTGAGTCTCATTCATAAATACCTCCATTTATTTTGTATTGTAATCAAATTTAACCAATCTAATCAACTATTTTTTTTATTTCTCTTGTTTTTTTTACAATTAATAATTAAATATGATCTCTATTAATATATTAACTCTCTCTGTACTCTATCAATAAATTTTCAATTTTTCTCTCTTTACAATAAAAATATTGAATAAAACTCTGTTTTAGATGTCTAATATACAATACTTTAATTGGAGGTAGCTATGAAAGATATTTTAGAGCAAACAGTTTTATTAATTAACTTTTTAGAAACTCATCCAGAGGCAACAACTACATCAATGACTGTTAATGAATTAAAACAGTTACATAGTGATGTAGATAAAACTGTGAAAGATATTAAAAAACTTGAGAATGAACTCTATTCAAAAAGAAAAACAAGAGAGAAAGAGTTAGAGAAACTTAATGAAATGAATATTCGTTTTAAAAAATTGATTATTGCTATTTATGGTCAAGATGCTCCAGAGGTAAATGCTATTGGACTTGTTGCTAAATCTGATCGTAAAAAAAGAGTAAAAAAACCTACAGAGGAGTAACAGCATTAAACTCCTATTTTTTCTTTATCAAAAGAGTTAATTAATCATTAAAAACTATTAAATAACTAATAAATATCTATATTTTTTCTATTAAAATTAAAAATATATGCCTTAGAACTCTTTTCTAATGCCTTAGAACTCTTTTCTGATGCCTTGGAACTCTTTTCTAATGCCTTGGAACTCTTTTCTAATGCCTTGGAACTCTTTTCTAATGCCTTGGAACTCTTTTCTGATGCCTTGGAACTCTTTTCTAATGCCTTGGAACTCTTTTCTAATGCCTTGGAACTCTTTTCTAATGCCTTAGAACTCTTTTCTGATGCCTTAGAACTCTTTTCTGATGCCTTGGAACTCTTTTCTAAATATATATAAGTGATATTATTTTGTAATTGAATAGTTATTATTTAACCAGAATTTTTATAACTATTTAAAATTAAGATATCACCATTATCAGAAATCTATATTAAATATGAAAAAATCTTTTATTTACAATTTTTTAATTATGATAGGATTTTAATCAACTATTTTTTTTTATTTCTCTTGTTTTTTTGATAAATAATGATTAATATAATGTGAACTATTTTTGGAGGATTTATGATCCATTATACAGAGCTTGGATTACAAAACACAAAAGAGCTTTTTAGAAAAGCTTTTGATGGAAAATATGCAATTCCTGCATACAATTTTAATAATCTTGAACAGTTACAAGCAATAATAAAAGGGTGTGTTGAGACAAAATCACCTGTTATTCTTCAAGTTTCAAAAGGTGCTCGTGCTTATGCAAATGGAACTCTTTTAAGATATTTAGCACAAGGTGCTGTTGCCTATGCAAAAGAGCTTGGTGCAGAGATTCCTATTGTTTTACACTTAGATCATGGTGACTCTTTTGAAACAGTTAAATCATGTATTGAGTCTGGATTCTCATCTGTTATGATTGATGGTTCTCACTACTCTTATGAAGAGAATATTAGAGTAACAAAAGAGGTTGTTGATTATGCTCATCAATATGGTGTTACTGTTGAGGGAGAACTTGGTGTTCTTGCAGGAATAGAGGATGAGGTATCTTCAGAACATTCACACTATACTCAACCAGAAGAGGTTATTGATTTTGTTAAAAGAACAGGTGTTGACTCTCTTGCAATCTCAATTGGAACATCTCATGGTGCATATAAATTTAAACCAGGTGAAAGTACAGAGCTTCGTTTTGATATTCTTGAAGAGATTGAGAAAAAAATCCCTGGATTCCCAATTGTTCTTCATGGAGCATCATCAGTTGTTCAGGAGTATGTTGATACAATTAATGAGTGTGGTGGAAAACTTGAAAATGCTATTGGTGTTTCTGAAGATCAACTCAGACGTGCTGCATCATCTGCTGTTTGTAAAATAAATATTGACTCTGATGGTCGTTTAGCGATGACTGCTGCAATTAGAAAAGTTTTTGCAAAAAATCCAGAGGAGTTTGATCCAAGAAAATATCTTGGTCCAGCAAGAGATGAGCTTGTAAGACTTATTAAAAACAAAAATGAGAAAGTTCTTGGAAGTGCAGGACATGCATTTGATTGATTATTAATCAATTAGATTCGTACAACTCTGCTTTTTCTTAGAAACTCCATAATCTCAAGCATATTAGATACTTTTCCAACACTAATCTCTGAAGTTACAGAGTAGTATTCTGAACATGTTCCACAAAAATATATCTCAACACCTTTAGACTCTAACTCTTTTAACTCATCAGATATTATACTATTTGTTAGCAATAAAACAGCAGAGTTTAAAAATATAACTTTTTCTGGAAGTTGTTGAAGATTTTTTATTTGAGTAATAAATGTTTTTAGTAACATTTTTCCTAAATCTGGGTCTCCATCTCCCATTTTATCTGAAGCTATATAAAATAGATAACCATCGCTGTTTTCAGACTGCACAGATTTTTTATTAACCTCAACAAAAATAGAGAATAGACCAGAGTTATCCTCTTCGATTTCATAGACAGCTCCAATATTTTTTAAATATCTCTCAACATTTAAAACAGATATCTCACTATCAAGTGTGACTAAAAAATATGTTCCAATCTCAGCCTTTTCGTAGTAATTTTTTACTACTATAAGTGGTTTTGGACACAACATTCCCTGAACATTAATTGTATCTTTTACTATTTTGCAAGAATCCATTGTAATCTCTCCTCTTTTATTGATTTAAATATCTCATCAATTGAGCCACTATATTTTGCAACAATCTGCTCTTTTTTTGCATCAATAGAGTGAGCATATTTTTTATCATAATATTTTAAAAGTTCACTAATTAAACTATAATACTCCCCTGAATCATAAAGATTTAAAACCTTTTTAAAAAGTTCACCACCTAAAAGCTCTTTTAATTGTGTTAAAGCCTCTTTAAAAAATCTATGAGTTGGAGGATACTCTTTTAAAACTCTTTTAACTCTCTCATCAAATGGAAGTTCAATAAGAATTGTTTTTGCATTTTTAATTTTCTCATAAAAATTTTTAGGAAAAACATTATCTCCAACTCTTCTTCCCTCTGCTTCAACAAAAAAAGTTAACTTTTTTTTATCTCCATATATCTCTCTAGCTCTATATAAAACAGATGCAACTCTATTTTCAAACTGTTGTTGTGTTGTTTTTTCACCATCAAATGGTATTTTTCCAAAAACACTTCCTGCATGAGTTGCTTTTTCCTCAAAATCTATTGTTAAAAAGCCATCTTTTTCTAACATTTTAAGAATCTCTGTTTTACCACTTCCAGTGTAACCATTTATTGCTATAAAATTATAAAAATCTAAATCCTCTAAAGTTGATAATACATAGTTTCTATATCCTTTATAACCACCAACAAGTCTAAAACAGTTAATATTAAGGCTTTCCATAAGAGAGACAACTGTTCCAGACCTCATTCCACCTCTTGCACAATATATGACAATGGTTTTATTCTGCTTCTCTATTTTTTTGAGGGTTTTATAAATATCTAAAAATCTGTTTCCCACCAAATCTAAGCCTAACTCTATAGCTTTTTCCTGACCATACTTTTTATAACATACTCCAACTTTTGCTCGTTGCTCATTATCTAAAATAGGAAGAGAGATAGCTCCATCAATATGACCAGTTTCAAACTCTCCAGAAGAGCGAGTATCAACTAAAATAGAGTTACTCCAATCAATACTCTCTATAAAAATCTCTTTCATCTAAAATATCCTTTTTGAAATTATAGAATAGTTAATAATATAGGCTTTACTTCCTTTATGTACTATTTTATTCATTATTATTGAAAACATTTACAAGCATTTTTTAAGTCAAAACTGCTATGGCTACAATAACATCTTTATCTAATTTTTTCAATTGTTTTTAGTGTTAAAGTAAAAGTAAAATTAGTGTAAAAACATAGCTATTTTGTAACTATTTTTTATATTATTTGCTTGATAATAGATTTATAAGGCAGGATTTTAACTCCTCTGGAGTTGCTGTTGATGTACAACCACCTTGAGCCATTCCATCTTTTCCACCACCTCGACCACCAAAAGGTTCAAGAAATGATTTAAGAAGATTTCCACAATGGAGATTTGAATCTCCACCCATAAAAATAACTTGATAACCTTTTGAATCTTTTGTTGCAAGTGCAATTAGTGCCTCTGGATGTCTCTGTTTTAAATCATCTCCAATTCCCTTCATTTCAGAAACACCAACACCCTCTAAAACTTTAAAAAGAAGAGGTATTCCATTAATGTTTTCTGGAGCATCATTTGATTTACCTTTTGATGAAAGTTTAGCAATTGCTAACTCTTTTTTTAAATCATCTAACTCTTTTTCAAGCTGTCTATTTTTTGCAACAACCTCTTTTACTTTATCAATATAGGAGGCTTTAGATGCTTTTAGAATACTTATTACACCACGTTCATGTTTCTCTTGAGTGTGAATTAATTTTAGTGCTTTTTCACCTGTTACTGCCTCAATTCTTCTAATTCCAGATGCAATAGATGCCTCAGATAGAATTTTAAAAAATCCAATATCACCACTTCGTTTTACATGAGTTCCACCACAAAGTTCAAAACTTTTTGATGATACTTTTACTGTTCTAACAATATCACCATATTTCTCTTGAAACAGAGCTGTTGCACCACTATTTTTTGCCTCATCAATACCCATTTCAGTAATAATAGTCTCTTCATTATCCATTATTCTAAAATTAACATAATCCTCGATTTGTTGTAACTCATCAAGTGTTAATCCCTCAAAGTGGTTAAAATCAAATCTTAATCTATCAGAATCAACTTGAGAACCCTCTTGGTGAATATGAGCTCCAATAATCTCTTTTAATGCTGCCTGAAGTAGATGTGTTGCAGAGTGATTTCTTGCAGTTTGTAATCTATTATTTTTATCTATTTCGAGTGTAATTTTTTTATCTATTTCAAAAACACCCTTTTGAATTTTTACTGTATGATATATTATTGAGTTAACATCTTTTTGAACATCAATAACCTCTGCAACAGAATCATTTTGATAAATATAACCTTTATCTGCTGCTTGACCACCGCTTTCAGCATAAAAAGGGGTATTTTCTGAAATAAAAACAAAAAGATTCTCATCATCAGCTATTGCTGAGTTTTCAAAAGAGTCCTCATCAATAATTGCAACAAGTTTACTCTCAACCTCTAACTCTTGATAACCCAAAAATTTAGGTTTACTATATTTTTGAGAGTATTCCAAAAGAAGTTTATCAAAATCTTTATTAATCTCTGTTATTTTTCTATTTGAACGACTTCTTGCTCTTTGAACTGCTAAATTATTTTGAAATCCTTTTGAATCAATTTCAAAACCATTTTCTGATGCAATCAGTTCACATAGGTCAATAGGGAAACCATAGGCATCATAAAGAAGAAATAGAGTATCTCCATCAATAATATTACTATTTTTAGATTTTAAATCCTCCATTTTATTAAAAAGAAGTTTCTCTCCAGTGTCAAGAGTTTTTCTAAATTTACTCTCCTCATTATCTACAATTTTCTCAATTGTAAATGCCTCTTTTTTTAGTTCAGGATATATATCTCCCATTAATTCAGTTACAAAAAGGGCAACTTTAGCAAAGAAAACTTTATCAAAACCCAGTTTTTTACCATATCTAACGGCTCTTCTCATAACCCTTCTAAGAACATAACCTCTTCCCTCATTTGATGGTATAACTCCATCTGCAATAAGAAATGCTGTTGCTCTTGCATGATCTGCAATAACTCTCATTGCCATAC
The DNA here is from genome assembly GCA_016936735.1 of bacterium. Lineage (GTDB taxonomy): Bacteria > UBP6 > JAFGXH01 > JAFGXH01 > JAFGXH01 > JAFGXH01. Next base: position 8,524 of record JAFGXH010000373.1, on the reverse strand, counting down.
CATCTGATGATTCTGAAACATACTCTTTATCTATTAAACTTGATATAAAGGCTATAATTGGTTGAAATATATCTGAATCATAATTTGTTCTTTTTCCCTGAAGGACAGATGTGATTCTTTCAAGTCCCATTCCAGTATCAATACTTGGTTTTGGAAGAGGTGTAAGTGTACCATTTTCAGATCTATCATATTGCATAAAAACAAGATTCCATAACTCAAGAAATCTATCACAATCACAAACCCCAACACCACAATTTGGACCACATTTCATCTCTTCACCCTGATCAATATGAATCTCTGAGCAGGGACCACAAGGACCAGTTTCACCCATAGACCAGAAGTTACTTTTTTCACCTAATTTTACGATTCTATCTGAAGCAACACCTATTTTATCTCTCCAAATAGCCTCAGCCTCATCATCATCAGTATAAATTGTTATCCATAAATCTTTAGGATCTAATTTTAGAGTATTGGTTAGAAAATCCCACCCATAAAAAATTGCATCATCTTTAAAATAGTCCCCAAAAGAGAAATTTCCAAGCATCTCAAAGCATGTATGATGTCTTGCAGTTTTTCCAACATGCTCAAGATCATTATGTTTTCCTGAAACTCTCATACATTTTTGAGATGAGGTAGCTCTTGTATATGGAGGAGTCTCTTTTCCAAGAAAATAGTTTTTGAAAGGAACCATTCCTGCATTAACAAATATTAGAGTAGGGTCATCAATTGGAATAAGTGAAGCACTTTTCACTTTTTGATGTCCTTTTGATTCAAAGTAGTTTAGAAAAGCATCTCGAATCTCTTTTGAGGTAATCATAATTAAATCTCCATAAAAGGTATATATTAAAAAATTTTACTATCAAGGGTTTTAAAGCCTTAAAATAGATTTATATGAAAAAATAGAGAAAAAATCAAATCTAATTTAATGAAATTGGATAAAACAATATTTAAAATCAATTTCCAGCTTTTTGAGACTTTCTAACTTTACTCCAATACTCTTTAACAGCCTTTTCATGAGCCTCAAGATTTGTGGTAAATGTGTGTGTTCCATCATTATTTGAAACAAAAAATATATATGATGTTGATGCTGGATATAAAACAGCCTGAATTGCTCTTATATTTGGATTTCCAATTGGTCCAGGTGGTAATCCTTTGTAAATATAGGTGTTATATGGGTTTGTTTTATCTAAAAGATGTTTTTTAGTAATTCCTGCATGATATTTAGTTGATTTTCGGTCTGTCACCATATAGATAACAGTTGGATCTGTTTGAAGAAGCATACCTTTTTTTAATCTATTATGGAAAACAGATGAAACTTTTGAAAGCTCCTCCTCGGTTCCAGTCTCTTTTCCAATTAGTGAAGCAAATGTAAGTAAATCATGCTCACTCCAACCATACTCTTTAATTTTATCTTTATATACCTCTAATTTTTCACGAGTATTTGAAATTAATCTATCAATAACCTCTGAAGCTGGAGTATTTCTTTTAAAATAGTATGTTTCTGGATATAGATATCCCTCAAGTGTTGGCTTATAGTTCTCTTTTGCCTCATATTTGATATCATATTTTTTTAAAATATCCTCTGATTCACATAATTTAACAAAATCAGAGGCTTTTGTTATTCCAACTTTCTCTAATATATCACCCATCTCAATATATGTTATATTTTCTGGAAAAGTGACTTTAAATTGAGCCTCTTTTCCTGATAATAACACATCTAAAACCTCTTCAGGTTTCATGTCTGTAAAAAACTCAAACTCACCTGTTTTAATCATTCTATCAATATTCTTAAGTCTTATTAGTGTTAAAAACTGTTTAGAGCTTTTTATAAGCCCCTCTTTTTCTAATAAAGCAGATATTTGATGAACAGGTTTTTTAGGAATAGTTACAATTTTACTCTCTTTTTGCTCACTATTTTTTGTTTCTAAAAAAGATTTTAGAGTTGAGTATCTATATCCCTCTAAGAAAATAAGCTTTAATATATACCCTTTTGATGCCTGAGGGTATGGGTTTGCAAATTTTTTATATTGGAAAAAATAGTATGTTGATATACCCAATAAAGTAACAAAAATTATTAAAAAAAGATAAAAAAATATTTTCTTCATGATAAATCCAAATAAAAAAAGTAATCATATTAAAAATTTTGTAAAATAATTACAAAAAATTATAAAGAGTCTAAATATGATTGCAAAAATATAGTTGCAGCAAGTTTATCTATAACATGTTTTCTTTTTTGTCTTGAAACATCTCCCTGAATTAATACCTGTTGTGCAGAGTGTGTTGAAAATCTTTCATCCCAATAGACAACTGTAATATTAAAAAGTTTTTCAACACTATTTCCAAACTCTTTTGCATATTTTGCACTTTTACCCTCAAGACCACTTAATAGTAGTGGCATTCCAATTAAAACCTTATCAATCTCTTTCTCTTTAATCCAAAACTCAATTTTTTCAAAATCTTTTATATCACTCTCTCGTACAATTGTATCAATTGGAACAGCAACTCTGTTTATAGATGAACCATAGGCAACACCAATACGATGAGTTCCAACATCTAAAGCTAAAATTCTCATTAAAATCCTAAAAAAATCTACTCTTTAAAAAACAAGAATATATGATAATCTTACACCAACATACATACCCAAAAGTGAATCCTCTCCAAAAAAACCACCTGTATGAAAATCTGTAGATAACTCTACCCCACTCTCTCCATCAAGAAAATATTGAAATCCAGCTCCCAAAAATCCAGAGAATAGTGTCACAGCATCCTCATCAAATACAGGAGCAAATGATACTCCTACTTTTAAAAATGGTTTTAAATTATACTCAATATATTGAAATTTATATTTTAATCCAATTTGAAACTGCATAATAAAATTTGAACCAGAGAATCCAAGCCCCGCATTTCCAAATAGTGCAATAGATTGACTCATTAATCCTGTTTGATACTCGAAATCTGAATCAATAAGAAAAGTCATATCACTTTTACTATTATCTGTTATAAAAAAATGAATTCCACCTCCAGGAAGCCAAAGAACTCTACCAACCTCCGTTGGTCTAGTTGTACTTTCATTAGCCTCTTTAAGGCGTCTAATTGTTTTCTCCTCTCCTGTTTCAGAATCTTTAATTGTGACTTTATCAGATATTTTATCTTTTAAATCATTATTTGTTGAGGGGATAGAGTCTGTATTCTCTTTTGAAGAGTTCTCTGTTGATTGAGTTGCAGCTGTTTCTGTTTTTGTTGTCTCTGCTTTACTATTTTCATCAGCAAAAGTAGTGATGCTAATAAATAAAAGTAGTAAAAATAAAGCTATTTTTTTCATGTAGCCCTCCATAATATCCCTTTGTATATCAAATTTAATTAAAATGTTCAATTTTTTTATTTTTATAAATAAAAAATAGTAGAGTAATTATTAAAAACAAAACTAATCATTTTATATTTTTATAAAAAGAGTTTTCTTGACAATAATAGAATAAAGAGATATTATTTAAATGAAGATTTTAGGTAATTTTATGAAATACTACATAATTTTTTTCTATCTTTTGGTTTTAACTCTTTTTGCAGACTCTTTTTTTGTTTCAACAAAAATGCAGGGAGAGAAAGGATATATAAAAAGGGGAAATTTATTAACCGAAAACTGGTTAATTTACCAAGATTTTTATCTCTCTATAGAAGATTTTAAAATGAAACTAAAAAATTATGTTCTTATTGATGATGATGAGTATTCAGCATCTGAAGTATACAAAAATGAGTTGGTTGAGACAGATATTGAGTTCTCTTTTAGAGCTGAATTAATGACAATTGGAACTCTATTTCATACATATAAAGATCAACCAAACACTGGAGAGATTTTTTTCTCAATAGGGAAATCTTTATTTAATTTTTATCTAACAACAACCCATTATATCGATTTTATTGAGGAGACAGGAGCATATTATGGAGATATTCAATTATCTCTTAAAATTCCAATTTTTGATTCATTAAATGTTTACTCATATTTTGGAGTTGATTTTGGAAATGAGGGATTTTTTAGAATCAATTTTGGTGTTAATGATGAAGTGGATGAGTCAGCTAAAATGATATCTGGATTATCATCATATTTTTATGGAATGACTATGAACTATGACTATAGTAAATATTTTACATTAGGTGGATTTTTTAAAGGGTTTAAATCTGCAAACACAGATTTGACCGACTTAGGTTTTAAAGATAACTCAATCTCTTTTGGATTCTATATTGATATAAAGTTTTTTAGTAGATATTAAAGAACTCCCACCTTATTCAAAACTACCCAAATAAGAGCAACTGGTGTTATAACTCTACAAATCCACACAAAGCTATAGAAAAGATATTTAGGTAGTTTTAACTCATCTTTTATTGCTTTTATTGGAATAAAATAGGCAAAAATCAGAATTGTAAGCAATCCCCCCAATGGAAGCATATATTTTGTTGTTATATCATCAAGAAAATCTAAAACACTCTCTTTTCCAACTGTTATTTTAGGTATTGCAGATAGAATTCCTAAAAGATATATAGATATCCCAACAACTATTGTACCCTTTTTTCTACTCCATTTTCTCTCATCAACAAAATAGACAACAACAACCTCTAAAAGAGATATTGCAGATGTTAATGCTGCAAAAAATAGAAGAAGAAAAAACATTACAGATATAACTGAACCACCCGTTATTTTTGCAAAAAGTGTTGGAAGTGTTTTAAATATTAAACTTGGACCACTTGAAGCCTCTAAACCTGAAGAGAAAACAATTGGAAAAATCACCATACCTGCCAAAAGAGCAATAAGGGTATCCATTATAGATATAATCACTGATGATTTTATTATTGATATTTTATCTTTTAAGTATGAGCCATAGGTTATCATAACCCCCATACCTAAAGATAGTGTAAAAAAGGCATGTCCTAATGCCTGAATAATAGCCTCCTCATCCAGCTTTGAAAAATCTGGATAAAACATAAATTTAAAGGCTTTTTCTGCTCCACCATTAAAAACAGAGTAACTCATAAGTGCTAATAGAATTAATATAAGAAGAGGCATTAATATTTTACTTGCTTTTTCAATCCCTTTTTGAACACCACGAAGAATAATTGCTATAACAATAACCATTAAAACTGTGTGCCATAAAATCATAAGAGATGGAGTAGAGTAAAGATGGTTAAAATGAGCCTCTATATTCTCTTTTGTTCCAGAGAATCCTTTAAAAGATAAGAATAGAAAATGTAGAGTCCATCCAGCAACAACAGAGTAGAATGAGAGAATCAGAACACCAGATAAAACACCTAAAAAACCGGCAGCAGGGGATAGTTTTGCAAGCTTTTTAAAATAGTTACTACCCTTTGAACACTCTTTAAAAGCACCAACTGGATTTTTTAGAGTTGTTTTTCCAATATAAATCTCAGCAATCATTATAGGTAAGCCAACAAAAACTATTGCAATAAGATAAACTAAAACAAATGCTCCACCACCATGAACTCCAGTGATATATGGGAATTTCCATATATTTCCTAATCCAACAGCACTTCCTGCAGCTGCTAAAATAAACCCTATTTTACTGTTCCAAACCTCTCTTTGGGACATTATTACCTCCATCAAGTAATAAAAAATGTTGATAATATAAAGTGAGGTTAAGTATATAATATTTTTTTTAAAATGTTAACAATTTTTTCACCTTAAATTTTTTAATATTTGAATTTTTTAATATTTACAATAAAATATTTGATATTTTATTGTAAAAACATTAGAATTCTACAACTTTTGAGGTTTTTTATGAGACTCTATACTCTTTTTAGTTTTATTATATATCTGATGCTTGCTCCATTTATTTATCGATCAATATCAATATATTTAAACATATACTCTATAGAGTTTTATAGTATCAATTTTTGGATATATCTAACTCCTCTTATTTTAAAATTAGGATTAGATATAGTATATTTTATAAAAAAAGATAAAAGAGAGATTTTAACCAGAGTTAACTCTATATTTTTTATATCTATTATTATTATAATATTCTCTACTATTCCTAAAACTCAGGTTGAGATACAGTATAGAAATAGTATTATTCAAAAACTTTTAACAATTAATGACTCTCTTTTTAAATACTATAATCTAGAGGCTAATAAATTACCTCCAGATTTTATAGTTAACAATATAATAAAAAATGAGAATGATAAATCACCATTTTTAAAAAATGGAAAAACATTAAATCATAAAATATTTTTATGGGAAAAAGGTAGTGATATCTCAACTCAAGAGCCAGGAACAGTTTTATTGATTATTGATAATGAGGAGCAACAGTACTATTTATCAATGATTGTTTGGAATTATATAAAAAATAGAAAAGAGCTCTTCTCTATTAACGGAGAGGAGGTGATTATTGGCTCAAAAAGTAGTATTCAGAATATAAAAGTAGAGAAGCAAAAGAGAGAAGAACAACTTAAAATATTAAAAGAACAGGCTTTAAAAGAGCGAGGATAGATATTATAGAGGATTAATGGAGGATTTTTTTACTTTTTGGAATCTTTTAACTGAATCAAATACATTAACACCTCTTCCATTTGAAAAACTAAAATGTTTTTCAACACATTTAAACTCTATTGAGAGATATCTTGAGTCAATAGAGGGGTTTTCAAATCGGAACTATAGTATAAAATTTCCATCAATAATAATAAAAAATATTAGATATAATTTAACTGAAATATATGAAAAGCTAGATTATAATGGTATTCTTTTAATCCAACAAATAAGAGAGAATAGAGAGACAAATTGGTCTCTTTATGATGCACAAAAGGAGTTAAATCATTTTAATTTTCAGATTTTAGACTATTATGAATCTTTTAATATCACAAAGTTTCATAATATAAGTGAGATGATATATTTCTTCGAGCAAAACCCTTGGAATCTAAGAAATAGTAGAAGGCTTCAACCTGAATCTGTTTTTTATAACATTATAAATGTTATAAATAGGGAGCGATATATAAAAATTCATCCTCACTATTTCTATATTTTGGCAAAAAAAAATGATAAATAGTTACTATTTTTTATTAATGAGTGATTTTAACAACTAAAAGGATTTTATAATGATAAAAAATTGGATACAAAAGGCAGCATTTCAACATTATAAAAAGATAGAGATAAAAGATCACAATCTTTTATATCTATTTTTAGAGTTAACAAGAGTTTGTAATTTAAAGTGTCTTCACTGTGGTTCAGATTGTAAATCTGATGCACAGTTTCCAGAGCTTACAACAGATAGTTGGCTAAAAATTGTGGACTATATCTCTGAGTATTTCTCAAAAGAGCTTGTTTTTGTTATTACAGGTGGTGAGCCTTTGATGTTTAAAGATCTTGAAAAAGTTGGAACACATATTCATTCCAAGGGTAGACGTTGGGGAATGGTAACAAATGGTATGGCTTTAACAGAGAAAAGATTGGAATCTTTAGTTGATGCTCATGTTGATAGTATTACAATCAGTCTTGATGGATTAGAGGATTCTCATAACTATTTAAGAGGCTCCAATATATCATATAAAAAAGTTATAGAGTCGATAAAAATGGTAGCAAAAAGGGATGAGATCTCTTTCAAAGATGTTGTAACCTGTGTTTATCCTAAAAATATATCTCAATTAGACTCTATTGCAGAGATTTTAGTTGAAAATGGTATAAAATATTGGAGACTATTTAGGATATTTCCATCTGGAAGAGCTCAAACAAATCAAAATCTTAAATTAACATTTGAAGAGACACATAAAATGCTTAATTGGATTGCAGAGAATAGAGATAAGTATCTTAAAAAAGGGTTAAATATAACTGCAAGTTGTGAGGGGTATTTGCCATTTAAAGAGAATAAAAAAGTTAGAGACTATCCATTTTTCTGTAGAGCAGGTATAAACTTCGCAGCGATATTAGCGGATGGAACAATCACAGGGTGTAATAATAATCACAACACATTTTATCAAGGGAACATAATAAAAGACAACTTCTCTGATGTTTGGAACAATAGATTTAAAGAGTATCGAGAGAGAGACTCTTGGCTTTCGGATAGTTATTGTAAAAAATTCTGCAAAGAGTATAATGAGTGTCAAGGTGGCTCAATTCATCTTTGGGAAAAAGATGATTCGAAACCTAAATTCTGTTATATAAAAAACTTTGATGAGATGTAAATGATAGTTTTTGTAGTTTTTCCTCTGTTTTATCTTTTCTTTTGGATGTAGATTTTTCGAGTAACAATAAAATCGTAATTCATACATCCTTTTTACTCTTCTCTTCACATCCCCTCTAAACACTAAAAAATATTTTTTCTTTTTCTCACCCCATCACCACATAAAAGTGGGTTGTGGACGAAGCAACAGAGCCTTTTTATAAATCTAAAAAATCTTTTTATTAATGAACAGCGTGGTTTTAACCCGCTGAATATACAAAAAATAATTAAATAATCTCTTTTTATTATAAAAACTCGCCGACACTACATAAAAACTCGCCGACACTATATAAAAACTCGCCGAC
>JAFGXH010000043.1 GCA_016936735.1 bacterium | reverse complement strand
CTCCTAGAATTGAATATTAATATCAAACTATTATATTTTATATACAATTACAAAACCTCTATATTTATATCCAAATAATATTTTTTTGTCAAATGATAGAGAGTTTTTTGTTAAAGATATTTTACAAAGAATTTCTCTTCACATCCCTCTTTCTTTTCTTCAAATCCCCTCCAAACACAAAAAAATATTTTATATTTTTTTAGTGTTGAAGGGAGGGGAAAATTTACGAAGTAAATAGGGGTGGGTTATGGACGAAGCAAAGAGACGAAGCAATAAAGCAAATAATTTTAGCAGAAAAATATAATATTTTTCGGAAGGTGCTAGAAATTTTTCGGAAGGTGGCAGAAATTTTTCGGAAGGTAGTAGAAATTTTTCGGAAGGTAGTAGAAATTTTTCGGAAGGTGTCAGAAATTTTTCGGAAGGTAGTAGAAATTTTTCGGAAGGTACTAGAAATTTTTCGGAAGGTAGTAGAAATTTTTCGGAAGGTGCCAGAAATTTTTCGGAAGGTACTAGAAATTTTTCGGAAGGTAGTAGAAATTTTTCGGAAGGTGGCAGAAATTTTTCGGAAAGTACTAGAAATTTTTCGGAAGGTAATAGAAATTTTTCGGAAGGTGGCAGAAATTTTTCGGAAGGTAGTAGAAATTTTTCGGAAGGTGGCAGAAATTTTTCGGATACTAACAGTTTTGTATATATTTTTATAAAATTAAAATAAACCACCAACAGATTTCAAGCACCTCAATCTAAAAACATAATAGATAAACAGTATAATTTTATTTGCATTTTAAGATATTTTATATTAAATCTATCTTTTTAGGAATATGAATAGTTTATAATTGTTAACTATTTGTTTTAGTTATCCTATTTTGGAGGTTTTATGTATATTCATAACATTGATCCAGAGTTTTTAAAATTAGGACCAATTACAATACGTTATTATGGTCTTCTTTTTGGAACTGGTATCTTTTCTGCGTATTTTATTGCTCGTAAATTTTTTAGATTAAAAAATCATCCAGATGCAATGCTTGATAAATTACTCATATATCTTATTGTTGGACTTGTTTTAGGTGCACATTTTGTTCATCTTGCCTTTTATGAACCAAGAGCATTTATTGATAATCCAATTAGAATTATTCAAGTAGGAAGTGGTCTTGCTTCTCATGGTGGATTTTTAGGAGCTGTTTTAGGACTATTTATTTTTTATAAAAAATATAAAATAGATTTCTGGGAATATGCTGATATGTTAGCGGTTGGAGGCTCTATTGTTGGTCCATTTATTCGTCTTGGTAATTTTCTTAACTCAGAGATATATGGTAGAGTAACCGATTCACCTCTTGGTATTATTTTCCAAAGGAGAGGAGAGACTTTACCTCGTCATCCATCCCAACTTTATGAGATGGCTATTGGTATTGTTATATTTTTAATACTATATTTTTTCTATAACAAATATTACAATAGAGTAAAAAATGGAATGATGATCTACTCTTTTGTGATTCTCTATTTTACAACAAGATTTTTTATTGAGTATGTTAAAGAGTATCAAGTATTAAACTCTGCATTCCCTTTTACAATGGGACAACTTCTATCTGCACCTCTTGTTCTCCTTGGTTTTTTTATGTTTTTTAAAAAAGACTATTTTCATTTGAAAAAAAATGAGGCTTAACTCTATTTTGAGAATAGTAAAATCATCTCTCTAACAAGTTTTGATGCTGTAATTGTTGAAACACCAGATTGGTCATAGTGTGGTGATAACTCAACTAAATCTATTGCAACAACATTTTTATTTTTTAAACCTTTAATTGCCACCAATAGCTCTAAAAATGTCACTCCACCTGGTTCAGGAGTTCCAGTTCCAGGTAAAACAGATGGATCTAAAACATCAATATCAACTGTTAAATAGATTGGAACATCATTTGGTAGCTCACTTAAAACTTTATTGGCATCATTCACATGAAAAGGATAAAAATTAAGATTATTTTTCCCATATTCAAACTCAACTTTTTCACCTGAGCGTATTCCAAATTGGTATATAGATTTATTTGGTAGAGTTCTATTAATTAATCTTATTACAGATGCATGAGATAACTCCTCTCCAAGATATTGCTCTCTTAAATCTGTGTGTGCATCAAAATGGATTAATAACATATCTGGATATTTTTTATAAACAGCCTCAAATAGTGGATATGTTACAAGATGTTCTCCACCAACAGAGAAGAGTTTTTTTCCATCATCAATAAACTTTGAGGCATACTCATTTATTTTTGCAAGCACTCTCTCACTATTTCCAAATGGTAAAATCATATCACCTGCATCATGAATTGATAAATCCTCAATTGATTCATCTTGATATGGTGAATAGGTTTCAAGCCCTAGAGAGGCCTCTCTTATTGCAAGTGGTGCAAATCTTGTTCCTGGTCTATATGATGCTGTTCCATCATAAGGAATACCAACAAAAACTATTTCAGATTCATCATAATCTGCTTCAAAACCAATAAAATTATATTTTTCAAAGTTCATCTACAACTCCATAAAACAAAAATATTTTAATACTATTTTTTTAAAAAGAAAAAATAGTCATTATGTTTTTTCAAAAAATCTAATTTGTTATATAATCAAAAAAGGGGAAATACTATTTTTCAAAAAGCTCTCTAACAAAATTAGGAAGAACAAATGCTGCTTTATGAACATCTTTATTATAGTATTTGAATGAAAGATTATCAGAGTTATATGCACTCTCTTGAAAATCGTTTACTGGATGATATTTTTTTGATGCACAAGCAAAACTCCATAATCCAGATGGATATGTTGGAATAAAAGCAAGATACATATTTACAGATGGAAAAACATTTCCTAAATTACCATACATATCTTTGATAACCTGTTGCATATGAGGAATAAATGGACTCTCTGATTGAGCAACTAACATTCCACCATCATTAAGTCTATCATAACAGAGTTGATAAAACTCTTGATGAAATAGTCCAACTGCTGGTCCAATTGGGTCTGTTGAATCAATAATAATAAGATCAAATTTCTCATTTGACTCTTTAATATATTTAATTCCATCCTCAACTCTTACTTCACCTTTTGGAGAGATAAAACCCTCTGCAACCTCTGGAAAATATTTTTTTGCTGTTTCAATAACAACATCATCAATCTCAACTAAAACAGCCTTTTCAACACTCTGATGTCTAACAACTTCACGAAGAGTTCCACCATCACCACCACCAATAATAAGAACTTTTTTGGGATTTGGGTGTGAATATAGAGGAATATGTGTTATCATTTCATGATATACAAATTCATCTTTTTGAGTTAACATAACCAATCCATCAAGAAGCATTACATTACCAAAATCCTCAGTATCAAGAACAGTCATCTCCTGATATTCACTTTTCTCTTGATAAAGTGTCCCTTTTGCTTTTATTGTAATTCCTCTACCCTCTGTGTGTTTTTCTGTATACCAAAGTTCCATTAATTCTCCCAAAAAAAAAGAGAGTCAAAAGACTCTCTTTATAGAAAAATAAATAGAGAATAAACTCTATTTAAAATAATCATTAAAAATAAAGATTTTATATTATCTCTATTTTCTTAATATATTAAAATCTATTTTTTTGCTAAAAATCTTTAATTAAAGATTTTTTATTAATACCAAAGAACAAGTGCTGCAAATACAGATGTATTTCCTTCAACTTTTGCAGTTGCACCAGATACTTTGATCTCTTTTAAAGCTCTTCCTCTATATTCAAAAGCATCTTTAACCATTTGAACAACAATATCTTCAACATGATTTAATTCACTTGCTGCTTCATACTCCATTATAACACCAGGTTCATCATCATTCTCTGGAATACCAACCGCAACAGCAGCAGATATTATCTCTCCACGATTACTAGATGTTATTGTTGCATATGCAAGAGGTACTAATGCACCACCAGGTAATTTAATAGGTTCAATCTCTTGACATCTTGGAGGTAAAATACTGCTCATACGAACAAGATTTGTATCACCAACACCTGACTCAAGAAGTGCAAAATCAAAAGAGTTTAGAGCAGTATTTCCATGTCCTGCCCCTTTAACCAAAAAATATTTTGTTGGAAGTGGTACCATCATAATAAATCCTCTCAAATAAAGGGTTAAAAACGATATAAATAGATGTTAAAAACTCAAATAACTTTATAAAGTTATCTCTTTAGAGTTTAGTTTATAATTTTTTTCTTCTTTAAGAAAAAAAAGTTAATATAATATATTTGATATAAAAAGATAACTCTACTTAACAACTGCTGAATTAATTTTAGGTGTATTTTCTGGTTTGAAAAGAAGTTTTTTCTCACCCATATCAAAAAGTCCTCTTTTGAGTTCCATTGAACTAGCATGTCCAGACTCAAAACACTCCTCTAAATGTTTATAAATCACCCAAGGTGATATTGTTTCACCACAAGTGAAAATATCAACAGCTGCATAGTTATACTCCGGCCATGTATGAATTGCAACATGTGATTCAGCAATGATTACTGCACCACTAACACCATGAGGGCTAAATTCATGAAAAGTGTGTGTTACAATTGTTGCATTTGCTTTCTGGCAAGCCTCAAGCATATATTGAGCTACAACATCTGCATTAGATATTGCATCATAGTTACATTGATAAAACTCAACTAAAATTTGTCTTCCAAGTGCTTGCATCATTTTGCCCTCCTCAAAAAAATGGAGATCTCCGTTTACATTAATTAATTATAAATATTGTTAACTTTTTTTGGAAATTTGAATAAACACCTCAGTGCTTATAACTGAACGTGGAATGTTTCGGTAAAAGCACAAGCCTCTACCAATAATACCCCTCTTTGAAGAATAGAATTATCTCTTTCATAGTTAAGATAATTTTTATTTATAGAACGAATGAGTGTAGTTTTCAATTCTACCCAATAAACAACGCATTACATATATATTGATTTTAATATTTTTTGTCAAGCATTTATTTTTAATTAATTAAATATTTTTTATTTTATAGCTCTTTACCTCTATTTTAGAGGAGAAACAGACTATTTTTTTTACTTATATAATTATTACTTTTTGATAAATTTAACTATTTAAATCATCAAAATCGAGAATATATCTCCTTCTTTCTGGGATATCAGAATCTTTTACTGTATTTAAATCAAGATATGTGTTTGCTGCATAATTCTCAATTGATTTCAAATAATCACTCCAAACTCTCCTTGTTCCCTGCTCTTTATGAGGAATATTTGATACAAGCATATTTATTTTAGAGTCTAACTCATCTGCTGTATGGAGTATAAAAGCCTCTATTGTCATTGGTGTTTTAGGAGAACCAAACTCTAATTTTCCTTGATGAGAGAGAATTAAATGACCTAAATGAGCTCTAAGTTTATATGGAAAATCTACTATTTGATAGGAGGCATCAACCATAATTTGATATCCTAACACAACATGACCAACTAATTGCCCCTCTGTTGTATATTGAAAGCTTTTTTGAAAATCTAATTCATAAATTTTTCCAATATCATGAAGAAGAGCTCCTGCAATTATTAAATCTCTATCAATTGGAATTGCAAGCTGTTGGTAATTTTGAAGCATATTGTCACAAAGAGAGGCAACACTTAATGAGTGTTCCATTAAACCATGAATAAATGCATGATGAATACTTTTACCTGCTGGTGCATTAAAATAGCTTTCTGAAAGTTTTTTATTTGTAAAAATAAACCTGAGTAGTTTTTTAATATTAATATTCTCTATTGAATCAATATACTCAAATAGAGATCTTCTCATATCACTCTCATCATATTCAGATGATGGTAAAAAATCTGCAGGATTTATTTGAGAATCATCAACTTTTTCAATAAATTTTGTATTTAGTTGCAAAATTCCCTGAAAAGAGACAACTGTTCCAGATAGTTTTACATAATCATTATTCTCAAACAGTGTATTAAAATAGTCAGCTCTTTCCCAAACTCTTGCCTCTAATAGACCAGTTTTATCAGAAATAGTGATACTTAGATATGGTTTGTTGGTTCTTGAGACTGCAAGAGTTTTTTTTTGCACTAAAAATAGTGTATTTGTTAAAATATCATTCTCTTGTAGTTCAGAAATTGATTTTTGTTTTTCCATAAAACTACTCCATGCTTTTCTCAACAGCATCTAATACAGCATTTATTATTTTTTTACTATACTCTGTGCTATAGATTTTTGATAACTCAATAGCCTCATTAATAGAGACTTTTGGAGGTGTCTGTTTTGATATCATAAACTCATAAATAGAGATTTGAATTATTGCTAAATCAATAAAAGAGAGCTCATCTACAAATTGATAATATTTTGTAATAGTATCTTCAATTGCTTCATAATTCTCTACAATTCCCTCTAACATCTCAAGAGCATAGCTATCTTGTGGTAAAGAGGGAGTTATACTCTCTCCATATCTTTTTAGATAGTATGGAAGAGCTTTTTTATCTCTATTTTGAAAATGTAGTGAGTATAGAATTTGTAAAACTTTTTCTCTACTCTGTCTTCTTGGAATTTTACCCATTTTTTTTCCTAAAAATATGTTATTATAATTTTGAAAACAGATCTACCATCTCAATTAAACTCATTGCTGTTTCAAATCCTTTATTTCCACTTTTTGTTCCTGCTCTATCAATTGCTTGGTCAGTATTATCTGTTGTTAATACTCCAAAACTAACTGGAGTTCCATATTGAATAGATAGATTTGCAACCCCTTTTGATACCTCTGCTGCAACATAATCAAAATGGGGAGTTGCTCCACGAATAACTGCTCCAAGTGTTAAAACACCACTATATTTCCCTGAATCTAAAACTTTTTTTAGCATAACAGGAATCTCAAATGCACCAGGTGTTTTATAAACATCAATCTGTTCATCACTATATTCATGTCTTTTAAAAGCATCAAGAGCACCATCCAAAAGTTTATCAACAACAAAACTATTAAATCTTGCAACAATAATGGCTATTTTTTTATCACTTTTTCTTAATAGCCCCTCATAGTAGGTTACCATGTTTATCTCCTATTTTTTTGAAAATGGTATAATGTTTTTACTAAATAGTCAAACTCTATATTTACTAAATCACCTTTATTTAATTTTGAAAAATTTGTCTCTTTAAAACTGTGAGGAATCACAACTAATCTAAATATATTTCTATTAGCTGATGCTAATGTTAAGCTAACTCCATTTACACTTATTGAACCACTTGGAACAAGGAATTTAGAGAACTCATCTAAAACAGTAATCTCTATCTCCCAAACAGTATCTCTTTTTATCATTGAGTCTATTTTCCCAACAGTATCAACATGTCCCTGAACAATATGTCCATCAAGTCTTGATGATAATTGAAGGGCCTGTTCTAAATGAACAGATGTTCCATTTTTATAGTTTGCAAATGCTGTTTTTTTTAGTGATTCAAAAGATATATCAAAACTATATAAATCCCCTTTTTGAGTTGTAACTGTTAAACAGGTTCCATCAACAGCAATAGAGTCTCCAATATTAACATTTTTAAGAGTTTCTGATTTTATAGTTAATTTATATGAACTACCTAATCTATCAATAGATTGAACAACTCCTCTATCTCTTATAACTCCTGTAAACATCTGAATTATTCCTATAAAAAAACATATAAATTTACTATTTTTCTATAAATAAAAAAACAAAAAAATGTAACTATTTAATTATACAAAATTGGTATAATTATAAATCAATATTATGTTCTAACTCTAAAATAATATCCTCAGAACTATTTTGAATAGAGCAGAATTTTAGATTTTTTAAATCACTAACAAAACCATTATAAAATGGTGTTGTAGAATCACCACCAAAAATTTTTGGTGCCATATATAAACATAGTTTATTATAGTTTCCAGTCTCAATAAATTGATTAAAAATAGAGTTACCACCCTCAACAAGAATGGAGCCAATTCTCATTTCAAAAAGGGTTTTCAAAACAATATTCAGATCAATTATATGATTATCTGACTGTTTTATATTATTTTTCAGTAATAAATTGCTATTTTTTATATTATCAAGAGTTATCAAATTGTGATTATCTGATTGTTTCATCTTTTTTTGAGTGGAGATTTGAGTCACACTTAAAGCTTTTTGAAAAATCTTAGAGTCAGAAGGTATTGTTCTATTTCCAATAACAATAAGATTTACACCTTCAAAAGAGGGATTATCAACTAAAATAGTATTAATACCTACCAAAGTTGAGTGATGCTCTTCTCTTAATTTTTTTGTATATAGTGAGGTCTCTTTTGATGTTATAATAGAGCGACTTCCTATTTTTTCATTTATCATTCCATTAAGAGTTATAGCAGCTTTTAGTGTAACAAAAGGTGTTTTATATTTTATATGATGTTTAAAATGTGATAGAAGTTTTTCCCCCTCATTTAATAAAATATTTTTTACAACCTCAACTCCAGCCTCCTCTAATCTTTTTATTCCTGATCCATTAACAATAGGGTTTGGGTCAGTTATAGAGATAAAAACTCTTTTTGCACCACTTTTTATAATAGCCTCTGTGCAGGGTGGTGTTTTCCCATAGTGATTACAGGGTTCAAGTGTTACATATAAATCACAATCTTTTGCATTAAAATCTATTTTTGAAAGAGCATCTATTTCAGCATGAGGCATTCCTGCTTTATGATGATAGCCCTCAGATATAATTTCACCATTTTTAACAATAACACAACCAACTGATGGGTTTGGTGTTGTATTATGAAATGCCTTATAGGCATTCTCAATTGCTATACTCATATAATATTCTGGTGATTTTTCAGTCATAAAATAAAAACCTATTCTGGTGTTTTTTTATTAAATATAAAATATATTTTAAACTACTCCTGTAGTAACTCAATCTCTTTTAAAAACTCTTTTAAATCTTTAAAAGCACGATACTCTGAAGCAAAACGTATATATGCTATTTTATCATATCTCTTTAATTGCTCCATAATTAACTCTCCAATCTCTTTTGTTGAGATCTCTATTTTCTCTATCTGCTCAAGAGTTAACTCTATATTTTTACAAATCTCATCAATATCATCAAAAGAGGCTCTTTTTTTTCCAAAAGCTTTTTGAAGAGATACAACAATTTTATCTCTTGAAAACTGTTCTCTACGTCCATCTTTTTTGACTATAAGTGGAAGAGATTTTTCAACACGTTCATAAGTTGTAAAACGTTTAAGACATTTTTCACACTCTCTTCTACGTTTAACTTCATTAAATTTAACAACCTCTCTTGTTGTTATAACTTTGGTCTCTGAGTGATTACAAAAAGGACAAATCATTAAAACTCTTCAATAAGTTCAACTCTTTTTTGATGTCTTCCACCTTGAAACTCTGTATTTAAAAAGGTTGTAACTATTTCAAATGCAACCTCTTTGCCAATAATTCTGCCACCCATACATAGGATATTTGCATCATTATGTTCTCTTGATAGATGTGCAAGTGTTACAGAGTCAACAAGGGCAGCTCTTATTCCTTTATGTCTATTTGCTGCAATAGATACACCTATTCCAGAACCACAAAGAAGAATTCCTCTGTTTGTGGATAGATTTTCTAACACTTTTCTTGATATTTTTTGTGCTAAATCTGGATAGTTAACAGATTCAGAGGAGTTTACCCCCAAATCCTCAAAATCTATATTTTGTTGCATTAAAAAGGATTTTATATCCTCTTTTAGCTCAAAGCCACCATGATCAGATGCAATAAAAAGAGTCATATTAAGCCCCTTTCAATATATTATAGCTTGAATATATACAATTTTGATATAAAATGCAAATAGTTTTGATTTATGCTGTACGAAGATAGTAAAGTGGTATCATTCCAGCTATTGTAACAATTACAATAAATAGAAGACTAACTATTTTTAAAGTCTGTTGAGCTTTAGCCCCTTTTGACCATCCCATTGTATTAAAAAATGTCCAAAAACCATTTCCAATATGACCAGCAGCAGCTAAAACTCCCAATAAATATACTGAAAATGTGAGATTCTCTTTCATATGTGTTGACATATGAAGAAACCATCCACCATCAGGAGTTCCATTTGTCCAACCATCATTTGCAAACCAAGAGTGACCTCTAGTTAAAGTAAAATGGGCACCAATGAATAGTGCAAGCCCAAATCCAGAGATTCGTTGAAGAAGAAATCTCCAGTTATCAAGATAATTATATTTTAAGTTATATTTTGCTTTAAATATAAATACTAAACCAAGAGCAAGATGGAATAGTAGTGGAATATATAAAAACAGTATCTCAATTGGTAAAAGCCAAGGATTTCTCATTGTTTCTGCATATCTAAAATTATATGCTCCTGCTCCACTCATTGCAAATGATTGAGTGTAAAGATGTGTTATTAAAAAAAATCCAACAGGAATCATTCCTGCAATTGAGTGCCATCTTTTCCAATAAAAAGCACGAAATGAAGCTGTCATTAGGCCTCCATCAAATTTAATCCCAATTCTATCATATATCATTTTAAAGGTCAAGATTAAGAGATATTTATTAATTAAAACTAATAATTTTTATCTGTTTTTTTAATTTCATTAATTATTTAGAGATATTTTAAAGTGGCTTGATAACTCTTAATAGTTGACAATTATTTGTAAATAACGTATAAATTACATTATTGTTTTCACTGTTTTTGAGGGATGCTATCATGAAAATCAAAGAGATTCTTTCAAGGGGATTTCGTGAATTAAGAAGAAAGAATGAGATTAGAAAGCTTCAAAAAGAGCTTATCGATTTAAGAACCATATTATCTTCACACTATGAAGAGTTAGGAAAAAAAATAACTAAAACAGAGGATGAGACTGGTTTTATTAAAGATCTTTTTGATTCATTAGGGAATGTTCAATCTGTTATAAAAAATCTTGAGAAAGAGAATTCA
Organism: bacterium; assembly: GCA_016936735.1. Taxonomy (GTDB): domain Bacteria; phylum UBP6; class JAFGXH01; order JAFGXH01; family JAFGXH01; genus JAFGXH01. The sequence goes on along the minus strand of JAFGXH010000043.1, from coordinate 6,825 downwards.
GATTTTCAGAAAAAAATTGATGTAAAAAAAGAGGAGTATGATAAGAGAATTGAGGATTATAATCCTCTTATTGAGGAGTTAAAAGAGCAACTTGTATCTCCTAAAACAGTTTTTATCACAAAAAAAGAGGAGTTAGATAAGCTAAAACTTGACCTTAGAGATACAAAAAATATTCTCAAAAATAAAGAGAGAATTTTCAAAAATAATGAGGAGATACTTCTTCAAAAAAATGATGAAAATCTGTTAAATGAAGAGAAGTTAGATAGTTTAAAAGAGGAACAGGAGAGAATTCAAAAAGAGATTTTAGAGTTAACTCAGAATTTTGAAGAGAAAAGTAGAACAAGTGAGACTCTTAAGGAGGAGATTGTTGTTATTGAAAATGAGATAAAGACAGCAGAAACACAAATAACAACATATCGAAGAGAGATGGCAAGACTTAAAAAAGAGAAAATAAAAGAGATTGATACTTTAAAGAAATTAATATCAAACAATAACATATCAATTGAGATGAGAAAAAAAGAGTTATCACATGTTTTTATGAATTTAGGAAATAACTCTTATGAGGAGAGAATTCAAGAGGATAGACTTCAAAATGATTATATAAAAATTGATGAGCTTCAAAAAAGAATTCAACAGATATCTGAAAATAAACATCTTAACTCAATTGAGTCTGAAAGAGAGGAGTCTTTTATTCTTTTTAAATTTTTTGGAGTTGTATTACTATTCTTATCAATTCTCTTTTTTACATTTTGGCTAGTATTTTCATTGGGTTCTTCATCAGAGACAACTTTTAGTAGTATCTCTAAAACAAAAGAGAAAACAATCTCATTATCATCACAAGATTGTTCAAGTGGTGTTTTAAAAATTGTTGTTCCAACTGAAAATAAGGGGCATTATGCTGTTCAAAGTGATGATTTTTTCACAAAAACAGAGTATAAAACAGATTATATGCTTTTACATTTTTATTATAACAAACCAATTCAGGATAATAAAAGATCTTTAATAAATCTTTATCAGGATAAAGAGAAGGTTGAGGAGATAAAAATAGAGATATCAAAAGATGATAATACTCCATCCTGTTATATTTTTACTCTTGTGAAATAGTTTTAGAGGAGATTATGAAAAGTAGTAAAGGCATCTATTATATTAGACGTGGAGCAGGAAAAAAAATAGTTTTAATTCATGGATGGATGTCAAATCATAGAATTTGGAAAGATTTAATCTCAACAATTGATAAAAATTATGAGATTATTCTTTTAGATCTAATGGGTTTTGGTAATTCAGCAAGAATTCAACCAAAAGGTAGTTATTTAGACTATTTAACAGAGAGTACTTTTAATTTTATAAATGAGATTTGTGGTGGTGATATTCATGCAATTATTAGCCACTCAATGGGTGGAATTATAACATTGAAAATGATAAAGGAGTACTCTTTAAAAATGGATAAAGTTGTTATTTGTGGTGCTCCATTTAATGGATTAAGTGGTTGGGTAAAGATTTTAGGGAGTCAACCAAAATTAACTGAATTTGCATTCAAACAGTATCAAAAATTCCCAATGGCCTTAAAAATAAAAACATCTTTTATTGCAAAAAAGGCAACAGTTAAAATTACAGACTTTTTAGATGAGGATTACTATTTAGCTGCAGCACAAAGTGATCCAAAATATGCTTCAACACTCTTTTATGAGATGAGAAATAGAACTGTTTCATTAGATTTTAAAGATAAAATGCCTCAAAGTTATATATGTAGAGGTGAGTTTGATCTTTTGGCAAAAAAAACAGATTTAGAGACTCTTTCTAAATTTTCAAATGCAAATTATAAAGAGTTTCCACTCTCTGGTCATATGCCTATGATTGAAACTAAAAACTCCTTTAATGAGTATATAAAAGAGATTTTTCTTCAATAGTAATTATAAAAGAGATTAAAAAATATATAATAGATAATAGCATCTACTAGATATAGATTATTTTTTAATAAATTTAAGTTATTTAGATATAAATTAAAAATATAATCAATATTTTAGATATATTTTTATAGCAACCTGATATTTTACATATATAGTTTTCTTTGACATTTTATAACAAAAAATAGTATACTTCTATGATTTAGTGTTTTGCTAATAGATAAAAAATTCAGTATTATATTTTTTTATCTATATTTTTTTCTAAATCTTTTCTATTTTGATCTGGAGAGTTTTTATGCGTTTTATTATATTTCTTTTAATCCTTATAACTCTGATATCCTGTGGTGAAAATAAAAATAGACATTCAAAAGAGAAGTTTTTAAAACAGGAGGAACATAATCCATACCTTCCTAAATTAACACCTCCATCTATAAATGAGAATAGATTAAAAGAGGGAGATATGATTGAGTTTGAGAAAATATTCAATCTATCTTATGGATATACAACAGAGGCATTTGGAGCACATAAAAGTGTAACAAAAAGCTCTATAACATTTGAAAGAGATAAAAAACTCTCAAATGAGATTCCAAATGTTAAAGTAGATAAAGATAAAGGGGCATCTGATGAGAATATGCCTCCAAAAATAAATAACTCAATCACATTAGACCAAGAGACTATAATTGAACAGGAGAGTGGTGAAAATTTTAAAATAGTTTCAAAAAACTCAAATGGAGAGGGAAAAGAGATTCGTTGGATTAATCATAATCTTTTTGTTAAGTCAATAAAAGAGTCTTTTGTAAAAAGAACAAGTATTAGTGATGAACATTTAAAATTTAGAGATGAACCAATAAGAATGTGGAGAACACTTTTTAAACTTCTTGGATATCAAGCAGGAGTGATATATAAGGGTGAAGGAAACTACTCTGGAAGAGAGTGTTTAATATTTGATTTTACAAAAAGAGCAACCCCTTATAAAACTATTCAAGATCCACATAAAAGATCTTTAAAAGAGATTGCTGATATTCAGTTTTTAAAAGGGACAATTCAATTGGATAAAAAAACATATATTCCACTTGAAATAACAATGCAGGCATCATATAATTTTGAATCATTTAGATTTAAAGGTGAAATAGTTAAAGCAAAATTTAGTTATAGTAGAAAAATAGATTTAACCTCTTCAATAGCTACTATTGAGGAGCCAAAAGAGAATGAGATTGTAAATATTCTCAGAGCTCCAGATGAGGCAGATGCAGAGGAGAAAATTCTTTCGTTTAAAGAGGGACACTCTCAATTAGAGAAACTTAAAAAAGCGGAAGAGGAGCGTTTAAATAAAATAAAACCAAAAGAGAATAATTCAGAGAATTAAAACTAATTTTATTTAAAATATGTTTTAATAAAATCTGTTAACTAACTAAAAGCATCTTTTCTATAATAAAAGAGGCTTGATTTAAAATATGGAGGAGTATGGATTCAAAAGAGCTTGCATACCAAATTGCACAAAAAATTGTTGATTTAAAGGGATTTAAAATTAAACTTTATGATTTAAGATCAATATCAAGCTACTCAAATTTTGCACTTATCGCATCAGTTAACTCATCAAGACAATCAAAAGCAATTTTTGAAAAAATTCATAGAGAGTTAAAAGAGAGTGATAAAATAAAACCATTAGGAGTTGAAGGAATTGAAACAGGAGAATGGATTCTAATGGATTATAATGATGTTATTGTTCATCTTTTTACTGATGATAAAAGAATCTATTATGATTTAGATCGTTTATGGAAAGAGCAGCCCTCTGAAACAATTCATACTCCAGGTTCTGAAAATAATATTATTCATTTAAATGGATAATTGATAATAGATTCTATCACAATTAAACTATAATACCAATTATAAATAATCAAATCACTAATGTTAGATGTTTTCATTTAAAGTAACTATTCAGTGGGTTAAAACCCACTGTTCATTAAAATAGAAATGAACAGGGTACTTTAGTGCCCTGCTTAAATAAATTAAAATATAATATTTTTTCCAGAATGAGTTTAAATATTTAGTTTTAAGCTATAGTTTGATTTTCCAAAGCTTAAATATTTAGTTTTAAGCTATAGATTGATTTTCCAAAGCTTAGATATTTAGTTTTAAGTTATAGTTTGATTTTCCAAAGCTTAGATATTTAGTTTTAAGATATAGTTTGATTTTCCAAAGCTTAGATATTTAATTTTAAACAATATTTTTCTCAGAATGAGTTTAAATATTTAGTTTTAAACAATGTTTTTTCCAGAATGAGTTTAGATATTTAGTTTTAAACAATATTTTGTCGAGAATGAGTTTAAAAATATATGTTTTAAGACTATTTTTACTATTATATTATCTCATGAACAACAAAAATAGAGATTTTACTTAGAAAATAGTCAAAATTATTTATTTCATATTCAGTATATTAGAACCCACTCTTTATTTATTGATTTATTATTAATCAATTATACAAAATTTGTATATTTTTAGGTATGAATTTAAGAATACTAGATTTTAAGAAAAATCTACCCTCAAAAAATATGTTAAAAATAGATATAGTAGTTTTATAAAAAATAGACAAATATATACTATTGCTTTAAATTATCTTTTTGTATTTGAAAAAAGGTTGAACTATTAGTGTAAAACTATTTTATGAAATTTCTCTGGATCTAATGAGGCACCACCAACAAGTGCACCATCAATATCTGCTTTCTCCATTAACTCTTTTGCATTTTCTGGTTTAACAGAGCCACCATAAAGAATTCTAAAACTATCTGCAATCTCTTTTGAGTATATTGTTGAAAGAAGCTTTCTAATATATTCATGAACCTCTTGAGCCTGCTCTGGTGTTGCAGTAACTCCTGTACCAATTGCCCAAATTGGCTCATATGCAATTGAAATGTTTTTTAAATCCTCAACAGCGATATCTTTAAATCCCTCTTTCACCTGTTTTTCAACTTTTTCAAAAGTTTTACCAGATTCTCTTTCTGAAAGAGTCTCCCCAATACAAAAAATAGTTTTTAAACCATTTTTTAGAGCATTTTTTAATCTTTTATTAACTGTTTCATCTGTCTCTCCAAAATACTCTCTTCTTTCAGAGTGACCAAGAATTGTATATGTTAATCCAAAAGATTTTGCAGTTTTTGAAGATAACTCACCAGTATAGGCTCCCTCATCCTCCCAATGAATATTCTGAGCAGAGATTTCAACATTTGAACCATCTGCAAGCTCAACCATCAAAGGAAGAAGAATTGCTTGACCAGCTAAAACAATATCAACATCAGAAACATTTTTAACAAGTGGAAGAAATCTATTCATATACTCTTTTGCTTCTGAAATAGTTTTATACATTTTAAAATTTGCAGCAATTAAAAGTTTTCTCATATTAAACAATCTCCTTAACCATTTTTTCTTGTTCTAAGTGCAGCAAGTGCAGGTAAATCTTGTCCCTCTAAATACTCAAGAGATGCACCACCACCTGTTGAAACATGGTCTATTTTATTTTCAAGATTAAGAGATTTAATTGCAGCAACAGAGTCTCCACCACCAATAACAGAGTATGAACGAGATGTTGTAACAGCAACAGCAACTTTTAAAGTTCCTTTTGCAAAGTTTTCCATCTCAAAAACTCCCATTGGTCCATTCCAAAATACAGTTTTTGCTTTTAAAATGGTTTTTGAGTATTTTTCAGCTGTTTTTTCACCAATATCAAGAGCCATCATATCCTCTGGAAACGCCTCAAGAGTGAAAACATCATGCTCCGCATCATTATTAAACTCAGTTGCACCAGTTAAATCCTCTGGTAACATTATTTCAATACCTTTTGATTCAGCATTTGCTAAAATCTCTTTTGCAAGCTCAATTTTATCTGTCTCTATTTTAGATTTTCCTAGAGCATATCCTTTGGCTGCAAGAAATGTGTTAGCCATTGCACCACCAATAATGATTTTATCTACTCTATTCATCAACTCTGAAATAACACCAATTTTATCAGAAACTTTTGCTCCACCAAGAATAGCAATAAATGGTTTTTCATAATCATCAAGCATTTTATTAAATTTCTCAAGCTCTGTTTTTATTAAAAAACCTGCAACAGCCTCTTTAACATGATGAGCAATTCCCTCTGTTGAAACCTCTGCACGATGAGCTGTTCCAAAAGCATCATTAACATAAACATCAAAATGGGATGCCATTTTTTTTGCATAAACAGTATCATTCTCTTTTTCAAATTTTACAAAACGAAGGTTTTCTAAAAGAATAATCTGATTTGATTTTAAATCATCAATCATTTTTCCTAAACCATCGGAATCAGGCATATCTGTTAAAAGAACATCTTTTTTTAAATATTTTGCTAAAGCCTCTCCAACTGGTTTCATTGAGTACTCTTCCTCAAATTTTCCACCTTTTGGACGACCAAGATGTGAACCAAGAATAACTTTCGCACCATTATCTATTGCATAATTAATAGATTTTAATGCAGCAACAACTCTTGTATCATCGGTAATAACACCATTTTTTATTGGAACATTAAAGTCACAACGAATAAAAACACGCTTTTTTTCAAGAACAACCTCATCAATAAATCTAATCTCGTTAACTCTTGTAACCATAAAAAACCTCCAAACAATATAGATGATTGTTACCATTTTGTTAACTATTTGTCAATAAATAGAAGTCAAATGGCTGTTTTATTTTTTAATAATTAAATAACTTTTTTTTTATTCACAAAAGATTTCTTTTTTAAAATCAATCTGTTATATTGAAACTGTTTTACTCTGTTTTTTTGATGAAGGGAAATAGATGGTTGAAAAAATTATAAATTCAGTAAAAAATCCTAAAAATCCTGCAATAATTATTTTATATATTTTAGTAATATTTATTATCTCTTTATCATATTTTATTATGGGAG
>JAFGXH010000372.1 GCA_016936735.1 bacterium | reverse complement strand
CTACTAAATAGTAAAAACTTAATAGCTTTTATGATTTTTTTACTTCTATTAGACTCTTTATTATATTCAGATACATCAAAAAATATGGTATTAAATTTTGATATAAAATTGATTAAAATAGATAAAATATTAAAAAACAACTATAAATATAGGGTTATAATAAAAGTTACAAATGATCAAATAAAGATTAATAGAGATTTTCCACTTCAAATAAAAATGAGTAAAACAGAGATTAATCAAATAGATAATAGTTTGCTAAAAATAGATTTAGATAGTGGTGATTATAATAAAAAATATACAAGAAACAATCTAACAAAACTCTCTGATGAAAAAATTATTCTTGAGGATGAGTTTATTTTTTATAATGAAAAAAATAGTCTCTTTCTCAAACTTAGTGGCTCTATTGGAGTTTGTGGAGATGATTTTTGTAGAAAAATTGATATTGATAAAACATTTCGATTCAATAAAAAACCAATAAAAGGGGGTCTGTTATGATGGAAAAAATTTTCTCAATGATTAACATAGGAGAGGATTTTATTGTCTATATTCTTCTTTCAATGCTTGCTATTGTCATTTTTGCATCAATACTTAAAATATATCAACTATATTTCAAACTAGGAGATGCAAATAGAGTTTTAAAAAGAGTATCAAAAAACTGTGATTCTCCAAACTGTGACTCAAAAGATGGGTTTTATGGTGATTTTTTAGATTTTTTAGAGCGAAATAGAGAACTCTCTCCTGAAGCTATTCAGGAGGTTTATGATGCTCAACTAATTCAGATAAATAAAAATCTGTCAAAATGGAATAATTTTCTTGCAACTGTTGGAAGTAATGCCCCATTTATTGGTCTTTTTGGTACTGTTTTGGGTGTTATAACAGCATTTAATGGTTTATCTACTGGAGGTGGAGATAATCATGTTATTATGGCTGGTATATCTACCTCTCTTATTGCAACAGCCCTTGGACTTATTGTCTCTTTACCTGCTGTTTTCTCTTTCAATATATTTAAAGGAAAACAGAACTCAATTATTGAGAATATTAACACTATTTTTAAGCTATTTATAGCTCAAAAAATAGAGAGTGAGATAAAAAATCTCTCTCTTGAACAAACAAAAAACTCAAATATTGAGTTTTTTGCATCTAAAAAATCTAAAAAAACTGTTGGGAAATAGAGTAAATAGGGGTGAGTTTAAAAAAATATTAAAAAAAATTTAGTTACAAAGAGTTATTTTATTTGATAATTAACTGTTTTTTAATAAAAAGAGAGTGTTACTCTATTTTACTTTTTGATTAAGATTGAAAAATTCTATAAGGATTATAAAAATGGCAAATATAAACAATAACAATAATGAGATAACTCCTCAAATAAATATGGTTCCACTTATTGATATTCTTTTGGTTCTTCTTATTATCTTTATGCTTACAGCAACAGTTGTAAAAGAGCGTAGAATTCCTATCTCTTTACCAAAAGCATCAACAGGTGATAGTATAAATGAGAGCAAAGGTTTTGCAATCACAATCGATAAAGATAATAACTATTTTCTAAATGGAGATAGATCAAACTTTAAAGAGATTATGAATAAACTATCTTTTGAGAAAAAATCGGGTCAAAATATTGTTGTTGCTATCTCTGCAGATAAAAATATAAAATACTCCGAGATAGTAGAGACAATTAATGGTTTGAGAGAGATTGAGATAAATGATTATGCTCTTAATGTTGAGATGAAATAATGAGATTTAATAAAAAAAGCAGAGAGTTTTATAAACAAAACCTAAAAAAAAGAACTCAAAATATTGATTTTAGCTTTAATGAGAGAAAATCATCTAAAATAGGTGCAATTATTGCTTTAGTTTTTATATTTTCAATTCCAATTTATGCTAAAACTTTTGAAATATCTCATAAGAAAACTCAAAAAAAGGTTATGGTTGCAGTAAAAGTAAACCATATAAAAAAAGAGTTACCCAAAGAGGAGATAAAAGAGAGTCCCAAAAAAGAGGAACCTAAAATAGAGAAAAAACCAGAGGAGAAGATATATAAAGTTCCAAAAAAAATAAAAAAAATTAAGAAAAAAGAGGAACCTAAAAAAGATAAACCAATTGTTGAAAAAGTTCAAAAAAAAGAGGAGTTTGAGAAGAGACCAGAAGAGAAACCTATTGAACAAAAAGATGTTTGGGGAATGAATGCTGATAGCTTTGCAAAAAACTCTATTGGAAATGGTGTTGCAATAAAGGCAGGAAACAGTTTAGATAAAGAGTATGATACTATAGAGGTTGATAAAAATAGTATCCCTCAAAAAATAGAGGAACCAAAATTTGATGAAACAAAAGAGTATGATAGTGATGAGGTTACAATAGCACCAAAATTTTTAAAAAGAGTTCCTCCAAAATATACATCAGAGGCATTAGAGGATGAAATTGAGGGAGTTGTTGTTTTATCTGCTATTATAAATAATAATGGTTCAATTATCTCAGTTAAAATAAAGAAAAAACTTGGATATGGTCTTGATGAGGAGGCAATAAAAGCCCTGAAAAACTCAAAACTATCCCCTGCTAAAATTGGAGAGTATAATGTAAAGTGCGTTATGGAGTTTAAATATCGCTTTAAAATAAACTACAAATAGTTTTTACTATTTTTAAAATCTTTTAAAGTAACAAAAGTTTAACATTTTTTATTTTACAGTATAAAATTTTACTATTAATTTATGGAGGTCAATTTATGAACAGGATTTTTATTGCCTTTTTTTTAACTCTCTCTTTTTCAGTTTTTGCAAATGAGAGTGCCAAAAACTCTACCCATCATGAAGAGAATGAGGCAGATTTTGAGATGGAGGAGGTTATTGTTGAGACATCAAAAGTTGCAGAACAGATTAAAACCAGCCCTGTAAGAGTTCATGTTATAGATGAGGAGAAGATTGAACAAAAGGGTGCAACAGATATACTTGATGTTATTGAATCTACAGTTGGAATCAGAGTTGATAATCAATGCAGTGTCTGTAATACAATTGGAGTTTCACTTTCAGGAACACCATCAAGATATACACTACTACTTATAGATGGCTTTCCTATACATAGCAGTTTAGGTCAAGTTTATGGTTGGAGCAATATTAATGCCTCAAGTATTGAAAGAGTTGAGATTATCAAAGGTAGTCAATCTGTTTTATATGGAACAGATCCAATTGGTGGTGTTATTAATGTTATTACAAAAAAACCACATGGAGATCCACATAGCACAATCAATTTTGAGATGGGCTCTTTTGATTATCGACTATTAAGTGCATCATCCTCATATCAAAAAGATAAAATGGGGATATCTATAGTTGGAACAAGCACAAAACACTCATCTGTTGATAGAGATAATAATGATATTAGTGAATACACAGGATATCTAAGAAATACTCTTGCAATGAATATTATTTATGACTTTACACCTAAGCTAAAACTTTTTACATCTCTTTCTGCTGCTCAAGAGAAAAGACAGGGTGGAGGAGTTGGAAGTTTTATTGAGGTTATAGATGATGATAGTTCAAGAAGAGCTTTTTCTGAATCTATTTTATCAGACCGATTTGAGGCTAAAGCTAAATTTGAGTATAAAATTAATGAGAAACATAAAGCAACATTTTTAGCAAACTACACAAAACATATTCAAGACTCCGATTATGAGGGCGAAGTTTATGTTGCAGACCAAGATATTGTTTTCACAGAGTTAAATTTGACAAGTAGATGGAGTAAATATTTCACAACAATAAAAGGGGCAAGCTTTAGAAGTGAACAACTTGATGAAAATTTAGCAACAAACGATTATCACTACTATATTACAGGGGTTTTTCTTCAAACAAAAATAAAAGTTGGTGATTTAAAAGTGGACCCAGGAGTTAGATATGACTATCACAATGAGTTTGGTTCAGTTTTCACACCTGCTATATCAATTAGATATGATTTAAATCCAAATATTGCTTTTCGTGTTGGAGGGGGTTCCGCTTTTCGTGCACCTACAACATTTTATGAGTATGCACATGGTGTAAGACCAGAGGGTTATCAAATTCATAACAACACAGATAGTGCAGAGAAAAGCTATAATGTAAATGGTGATATCGATTTTAAATGGGCAGATTTTCTAAACTACAATTTAGCAGTTGGATATAATAAAATAAAACATGCAATCACAGTTGATTTAACAGAGGATGGAGATATATCTATTCATAATGTTGATGAGGATTTAGATATTTTTAGTGTTGAAAACAGTCTGTCATTAAATTTTAAGTATGCAGATATTGAGTTAGGACATGGTTATTATAAATATACAGATGATGCAGGTGCATTAGTTTCAGCAACTTTTTCACAACAGTTTACCTATAGTTTTAACTTTAAATATAAAGGAGTAAATCTTAATCTTAATGGAGAGATAATTGCCCCAATGGATTTAGAGGCTGTTTATGGAGAGGGATATAATAATAGCGATGACTCATCTCTTGATAGTTGGTTAGATCCAAACAATGCAGATTTAAACTCACCAAAAATGGGGGAGTCTCCTTGGTATCATACAATGAATGCAAAACTTATTGTTCCTGTTGGAGATAGTTTAAAAATATCATTTGGAGTTAAAAACATATTTGATTACCATCAAAATGATGAGGAGACATCTCTTTTCTTTCCTAAAGGTGAGAATGGCCCAGAGGCAGCTGATGTTGTATATATTTGGGGTCCACTTAGAGGAAGATTTATTTATGGTGGCTTAACAGCAAGCTTTTAGTTTATATCTCTTTTAAATCCATCTCCTCAATATCAATAATATTTCTTATTGATTTATCAAAGTAGATTCCAATTAAAACTATTTTTTTTCT
>JAFGXH010000371.1 GCA_016936735.1 bacterium | reverse complement strand
TTTAAATAGATAATAATTATGGAGAGAATATGAGATATTTTAAAAGTATTATTCCTGGAGTTTTCTATCCATCCAAAAAAGAGGATTTAGAAAATATTATTGATAGTTTATTTAAAGAGATGGAAACTAAAGATTTTTTTATAAATAACAGAATTTTATTAGAAAATCTAGAGAGTATAAATGATAATAGTATTGGGAATTTAAAAATAAAAGCAATCATTGTTCCACATGCTGGATATATTTATAGTGGAAAAGGGGCAGCTATTACATACTCTAAGCTTAAAAATATTTATAAAAAAGTTGTTTTAATTGGTGACTCCCATTATGTTGCTTTTAATGGAGTAACAACATATCAATATGATGGTATTGAGACTCCTCTTGGAAAAATCGATTTTATAAAACCAACATTTAAAACAGAGATTATTGATAATGCCTTTTATAAAGAGCATACATTAGATGTTCAAATCCCCTTTTTACAAAAAAGATTAACAGATTTTAAAATTATTCCAATTTTAATTGGAGATGAGAATCATAATGATATTATAAACTCTCTTATTGAGTTATCAAAAGATAGTGAAACTCTATTTGTGATATCAACAGATTTATCCCACTTTTTAGATTATAATAGAGCAACAGTTTCAGATTTTAATGTTGCAAAAAAAATATCAAATCTTGATTTTAATAGTTTAAAAAGAGAAGAATTGTGTGGGTTTAATAGTGTAAAAATAGTATTAAATATTGCAAAAAATAGTAAATGGATTTGTAAAAATATATCTCTTTTTAACTCTGGAGATATTACAAATGATAAAAGTCGTGTTGTTGGTTATGGTTCTTGGATTTTTTATGGAGAGGAGAATGATTAATCTAAATGAAAATGATAAACAGTGGCTGCTTCAACTATCAAGAGAGACTATCACTCAATCTTTTAAAAATAGAAGTGCTGAGCCTCAAAATATTCCAGATATATTTTATGATAAAATGGGAACTTTTGTAACATTAAAAAAAAATGGAGACTTAAGAGGTTGTATTGGTTATCTTATTCCTCAAAAAATGATTTATCAAGATGTAATAGACAATAGTATAAACTCCGCTTTTTATGATAATCGATTCTCCCCTTTACTAAAAACAGAGTTAGAGTTGATTAAAATTGAGATATCAATTCTGACTCCTCCAACTCAATTTGAATATACAACAAAAGAGGAGATTATCTATAAAATGGATGAGAAACCTGGAGTAATTCTGAAAAATGGAGCAAGAAGTGCAACCTTTTTACCTCAAGTTTGGGAACAGTTAACAACACCTATAGCATTTTTAACAAATCTATCATTAAAGGCTGGTTTATCTCCTGATAGTTGGCAATATAGTGAAATATTTACCTATAAAAACATACATTTTTCAGAGAATTGATAAAATTTAATATAGCAATTTTCTATTTAAATGATTTTTTTGCTTTTCTCTATCTCCTCTTTTAAACGATTTACAGACTCTAATAAAAACTCTATTTCTGAGTTTTTTTCAATTAATGCTATATTCAAATCTCTATTAAGATTTCTATTTTCAGACTCTAATCTTTTTTTCTCTTTCATTAAAAACTCTATTTCTCTATTTTTATCAGCAATAATTTTTAAAAAATTCAAACTATCATCTTTTAAATCTGTACATTTACTATTTGAACTATTAATACATATTGAGTACTCTTCTGTTTTCTCTAATATTCTACTAACAATATCCTCTGTTTCTAATACATCAAATATTAACTGTTTTAAAATTTTTTTTAAATCTTCACTCATATTATAAAACTCCAAAAATCATAAAAGATATAAATATATAATTAAAAGGGTAGTTGCAAATAGAGTGTTTTCAGAAATATTAATAGAGATTTTATTATTATGAATAGGACTCCATAAAGCTGTTTAATGCATCTCGAAGCCACTCTATTGAATCACTACGACTTAAAATAAAAAGATCTCCTGAAATCTGTTCATCCTCAAACTCTAATATTGTTTTAACAAAAATAACCGAATCATAAGATGATTCAGCTAATGTTTTTAATATACTCAATATAGATGTTTTTTCATTAATTTTTGGTGCAGCAAAAGTTACTGCTGATTCAAGTAGTTCCGATAATTTTCCAACACAAGATGCACCTAATATATTTGCTATCTCTAAAAGACTCTCTTTTATTTCAGAAGAGTCAACATCAATAGAGTCAAGTTCAGATGCTTCATAAACCAGATTTAATATATTTCTTGCAGAGTTTTCATTAACAAAAAATAGTGTTTCACCACAAAAATTACCATTAAATCGTTGTGTTGTTAAATATGTATATCCCTCTTGATCTATCTTTCCTTCAAAATATACTCCCAATTTTTGAGGAGATATAAGCTCTATAGATGGGACATGTAGTTTTGCAAATCTATCAAAAAGATCTGCAATTTGAACAACAGCAGAACCAAATGCAATATTAATAAGTTCTCCTAAAATCTCTTGGTCATCTTTAGTAAAATCCATGAACTCATAACTCCAAAAAAAGATAATCAAACAGAACAACATAACTCTATAAAGGTTTTATAAGAGAGATGCGATTTTTTTGTTTTTTAGTTGTAACATAAATCAAATATAATCAGATAAAGAGCAAACTCTATCATAAAGTTATCGGATTTATATCTAAATTGCTATAGATTAAAATGATTTTAATCTAGTTTTTTATCTATAACATCCATTAAATAGTAAAAAATAGATGTCATCTTCTCTGGTTTTATTGGTTTAGACTCCATTCCTGATGCCCCTAACTCTAAAACACGCTCTTTTGCTTTCTGTTGAATATCTGCAGATATAACAAAAACAATTGCACTTGGATCATACTCAATAATCTCTTTCAAAGCCTCATAGCCATCCATTATAGGCATTGTTAAGTCTAAAAATACAATATCAGGTGAATCTGATTTATATTTTTCTACAGCCTCTAGCCCATTCTCGGCTTGAAATATCTCACATTTCTCTCTAATATTTTCTGGAATACTTTTTATAAGCATTTTTCTAGAAACACCTGAATCATCAACAACTAATATTTTCATAAAAATATCTCCATGCTAATACATGTAAAATTTATCAAAAAAAACTCTATTTGTCAAAATATTTAAATAAAAATAAACCATTTATTGACAAAAAAAATGTTATCTGCTATCTTTAGTTTGGAAGGATGAAAGGTTTAGTTATGAAAAAATTTATCATTACAACACTATTTATTTTTACAAGCCTCCTTTTTGGAGGAAAACCGACAGTTGGGATTATTGAATTTGAAACACAATCAGCTGAAATTCAGAAAATCTCTGCACATTTATATCAATATTTACGCTCGCAAACAATTACACTTGTTGGAGATAAATATCTTATTGCTCCTGAACCAACAATGAATCTACAAGATACATATTTGATGCTTGGTTGTTCAAGTGCATCTGTATCCTGTATGAAATCGATTGGGGAGATGATGAAGGTTGATTATCTTCTATATGGGAGTATTAAATTAGAGAGAAGTAAATATGTTTTAACTTTGGATTTTCTTGATGTAAAAAAAGCAAAATCACAAAGAGGACAACTTATTGGAGATTTAGTAAATAAAGAGAATATGAATAATAATATTGATACAGCACTAAGAAAAATGTTCAATATTAAAGAGACTCCTAAAGTTGTTGCAACCACTACAAACATGTTAGTTATTGATGTTAAAAATGGACCATCTGAGCTTTATCTTAATGGAAAATATGTTGGAGTTACACCTCTTCAAATTAAAGCAGATGATATGCCTGCAGGAGAGTATCAACTATCTCTTAAAAAAGAGGGATTTGTTGAGTATAAAGAGAAGGTTGTTTTATCAAAAGATAAAGAGTTAAAAATATCAAAAGAGTTGGAAAAAGAGCCTCTTATATCTTTAAATAGTGGTGATAAAAAAGAGGATGATAAAAAAGAGGTTGAGATTGCTGCCTTAAAAAAAGATCCAAAAGAGAATCCTAAAAAATTGGATATTGATACAAAAGATCAAAAAATATCAAAAGATATTGAAAACTCAAACAAAAAAACCTCGAAAAATGAGTGGTACCAAGAGTGGTGGGTTTGGGGTGCTGCTGGTGGTGTTGCTGTAATTACAATTGTTGCAGTTATTCTACTACTTCCAGAGGATGAATCATCAACACCAACAAATAATGTTATAATTAGTTTCTAATTTGAGGGGGTTTTTAATGAAATACATAACAAATATATCTAAAACATTAATAATTCTATTGGCTCTCTCTTTTAACTCTTGTGATTCAGAAAGCACACAGGAGATAGCTTTAGATCTGAATTTAAAATTTGCAACTGAGTCTGTATCAATAAATGATCTAGGTGCATTTAAAGTTCTTGTAAAATCAAGTGATGGTTCTCAAGTTGTTCAAACATCTAATTGTATTATCCCTAAAGATATAACATCTCACAATGATAGAACTGTTGGCTTTAGTTTAGATACAGGAAATTATGGTTTTGAATTTCAGGGATTTACAACAAAAAGTTGTGATGGAAATAGTGATTGGATTGGCTTTACAAATGCCGATATTGATAAATCAAAAACAAATAGTATATCAATATTAGTAACAAAAAAAGGGGCCATAACTAAATCAACATTAACACTTCCTGCAGCAAATGCATTTTTTTCCATATCGAAAAATAGTTTGGATAACTCATTTATATTAACAGGTGGAACAAATCTTATATATACTCGTCTTAATAGAATTGGCTCTGTTAATAGTGATACAAACTGTGGTTCAACTGATTGTGTATGTTTTGGAGAGGCTGAAAACAGAGTTTGTAATAATCCAATATCAGAAACAGAGTGTACAGAGCAGGGGATGGATTTAGCTCAATGTAAAACCTGCTTAAATATTGAAAATAACAGATTTACAGAGTCTGATGGGTTGTGTTTAACACCATGCTTAAATAGTTTTGATAAAAATTGCTCTCTTCATGGTTCATCAAATGTTGTAAAAATAGAACCAAATCAAAAACAGGCAAAATTTATACAACTATCAAACACTCTATTAAAATTAACTCAACCTAAAATAGGTCATCAATCAATCTTTTTTGATGGAAAGCTTTTTATAATAGGTGGAGCAACTCTTTCTCAAATTGAGAAAACTGAAACTGGAACACTATCATTTTTAATGAGTGAATATAGTGATATCAACTATATTCATTTAATGAAATCAGATTTAGCAACTGCATTTTCAACAATTAATATTTCAGATTTAAATAGTAATGGTGTTTTTTATGATACAACAGTAGTTCCATTTAATGATAAATTTATTCTTGCTGGAGGAGTTTTATCTTCAGAAACACTCTCATCAATACTATCTTGTAACTCTAATAGTTGTGAGAAAATTAAAAATCTTGATAGTCAATTTTCAGGAGCAACAGCATCAAAAGCTGTTGGAGATGAATATGTTGTTTTAGGTGGTGACTTAAATAATCCTTTTTCAATTGTTTCTGATGGCTCTACAACAGCAATAGACACAGATAGTTATCCTAATCTTTATAAAGCTAAAATGTTTTATCATAATGAAAGATTCTATCTTTTAGGTGGATTACTATTTGAAAATGGTGAATATCAGTTTAATACAAAAGTTTATGTTTATAATACAACATTAACAAAAATTGGTGAATACTCTCTTGTAGAGAATGGTTCTAATATATTATCAAATTCAACTCTTTATGAGATTGAAGAGTATACTAATGGTAGTGAGCAGGGATTTCTTATTGTTGGTGGTTTAGATAAAAATAGTAATATCTATACACCAAAAAAAGGGGTTTATTTTGTTAGCTTTAGTAGTTTTGATTCAAAAGCAGATGGAGCATCTATTGATGTAACTAAATTAGGTGATTTAAATAGTGGTCGTTTTGGTCACTCTGTTTTTGTTGATTCTGATAATAAAATTTGGGTTGCTGGTGGTGTTATATCATCAGAAAGCAATAAATTGGATATCACAAATAGCATTGAAATCTACACACCTGCTGAATAAAATTCTCCACACTATTTATGAAAATCTGAAATTAATCAACTATTTACCTTGTATTGATATTAGAAACAATATATCTCTCTATAATCTCCCAAGGATTTTTCACTTTTGATTGAACATCTGATGTTATTGCAACAACTAAATCTCTATCTGGAACACAACAGATAATATTTCCACCAGAACCAACAGCAGAAAATGAGAAAATAGACTCTTCTAAATCTTTCACCCACCATAAATAGCTATAACTGTTTGAGTTTATAGTAATTGTGCTATTAATCCACTCCTCTGATATAATAGTTTTATCACTCCAGACCCCTTTATTTAGATATAAATATCCAAATTTTGCCATATCTCTTAAAGATATTCTTAATCCCCAACCACCAATTGTATAGTTTTGAGGATCTTTTGCCCATCCAATAATATTTTTTCCAAAAACATCATCAATTGAGTTTGATGAAGAGCTATCTGGAATAGTTTCAGCCCCTATTGGTTCAAAAAGATATCTATTTGCAAACTCTCTTGCTGATAAACCTGTTGATTTTGTTAAAATTATTGATAATAGATGAGCATTTGCAGAGCTATATTGAAATTTTCCAACATCACCCTCTCCTAACACTTTAAAAATATACTCTCCCCAATTTTTCTCCCTTCTTAATCTATCAAGAGGTTCAAATCTGTTGCCCACCGATTTAGATGCTGTTGGTGCTACCATATTTAATATATCTTTTATTGTTATTGTGGTTTTTTTTAACTGATTTGAATCGATTTTAAACTCTGGAAAGTAATCAACAACTTTTTCTTCAACAGATTTTATAAATCCTTTATCAATTGCAACTCCAATCAAAGCAGAAAGAAACGATTTTGTAACAGATGCAATATTAAATCTATAACTCTCTTCAAATCCATTATATCTTTCAAAAACATTGTTACCATCTTTAAGAATAAGAATAGCATTAACATATCTATATTTTGTCTGTAAAGCTCTATCTAAAAGCTCAAAATCAATAAAATCCTCTTTATTTTTCATATATTTACTCCCAATTAATCTATCACACTTCAGCGGGTTAAAACCCGCTGTTCATATATAAATATTACTCTTTTTTATTACAAAAAATAAAAGAAACATACATGAACAGTGTACTTTAGTGCACTGACAGAAAAAAAATCTTTTTTTTACTATAAATAGTCACCAATAATCGATTTATTCTGATTTTTAAGTGTTTCAGGAGTTCCTTCTGCAATAATATAACCCCCTTCAGTTCCCCCTTTTGGACCAAGCTCAATAATCCAATCACAATTCACTAATACATCAACATCATGCTCAACAACAATAACAGAGTTTCCTTTTTTTACAAGCTCATCAAGAAGTTTTATAAGTTTTTCAGTGTCATATTGACTTAAACCAACTGTTGGTTCATCTAAAATGTATAAAATTTTTCCCTTTTTTCTTTTTCCTATCTCTTTTGCAAGTTTAATTCGTTGAGACTCACCTCCACTTAGTGTTGGTGTTGGTTGTCCTAGCTTTATATATCCCATTCCTATAGCATTTAAAACATTAAGAGTAGAGGTTATTGATGGTGTCTCTTTAAAAAAATCTGTTGCCTCGGAAATACTCATGTTTAAAACATCTGATATATCTCTATTTTTATATTTCACAGAGAGTGTTTCACTATTAAATCGCTTCCCCTCACACTCTTTACAGGTTTTATATATAAAAAAATCTCCTCCCATCCAGATTTTATCCTCTCCAGAGCCTCCACAATTTGAACAGGCACCACTTGAATTAAATGAAAAATCGGAAACAGTAAGATTTTTATCAATTGCACTCTTCTGTTTTGCAAACAACTCTCTTATTTTATCCCAAGCACCAATATATGTTGCTGGATTTGAGTTTATATTTCTTCCTATTGGCTCTTGAGAAACCTCTATATATCCTGAAATATTCTCAAAACCATCTGTTTTAGTGATGTTTTCATCTATTTTAGTGATGTCTCTATGTTTTTTTTCAAAATACTCTCTTAATAGTGGCGACAATGTCTCTGATATTAGAGAGCTTTTTCCACTTCCAGACAAACCAGCAATCCCAACAAACGATTTTAAAGGGATTGAAACAGATATATCTTTTAGATTATTTGTTTTTGCATTATATATTTTGAGAAATTGAGATTTATCATTGATAATCTGCCTATCTCTATATATGTTTGGCAACTTTTTAGACAAATATTGCCCTGTAATAGACTTATCAGATTTTAAAACCCCCTCAAAAACTCCTTGATACATGACCTCCCCACCCTCAATTCCAGCTTTTGGTCCAATATCAATAATATAATCAGCAATCTCAATAACAGATCTATCATGCTCAACAATAATAACAGAGTTTCCAATCTTTTTTAATCTTTTTATATACTCAATAAACTCCTTTTTTTCAGACTCATGAAGCCCTGCTGTTGGTTCATCAAGAATATATATAATTGAATCCATATTTGAGTTAAGATGTGAATTAAGAAATAGCCTTTGAATCTCTCCTCCACTCAATGTTGGCAACTCTCTATATAAAGATAGATGCCCTAAATGAGATTTTATAAGATTCTTTACTCTATCTTTTATTTCGGAGAGGATATTTAATCCAATTTGAGACTCAATATCATCCGAAAGCCCATTAATAAACAGAGATAACTCATTAAGAGTCATTAAACCAAGCTCTCCAATATGTTTTCCTGCAATAAAAACCTCTCTTGCACTCTCTCCAACTCTAAAACCAAAACATTCAGGACATTTTTTTAGTTTATAATACTCCTCAACAGAGTCTCCCTTTTTTATTTTCCCTTCAAAAAATCTTGTAAGGCAAAAGCTCTGTTTCTGATAGTTTCCATTCACAAAATGACCATATATAACATCTCTTTTTATCTCATCAGACAGCTCAACAAATGGAGTTTTCATATACTTTCTAAAATTTCTTTGCAAAACCCCCTGTAATCCCCTTGTTATACCAATTTTCTGACATATCTCTTCTAAAGTTACACTATTATTTGGTATTAAATTTTGAAAATCTAACTCATATAACCATCCTCTCCCCATACATCTCATACAAAATCCACTGCTATTATTTGATAGAAAATATGGAGTAGCCAATCGTTCAACCTCTTTGCCACAACTTTTACAAACTAAAGAGCTATCAATCAGTTGATTGCACTCTGAACAGACTATTTTTCCCTCAATTGAGAATAGTGTTGCCAACATATTAAGAATTTTTGTTTTTGTTCCAACAGTAAAACGTGGATTACTCTGCCTTACTTGATTCTGTTGAACTGCAACAGTTGCACCAAGACCACTTATTGAATCAAACTTCTCATAATCATCAAATTCAGGAAGAACTCCAATAGATTGAAGATAGTTTTTTCTTCCCTCCTCAAAAATTGTATCAAAAACAAGAGATGATTTTCCTGAACCACTCACACCTGTAACAACAACAATCATATTTTTAGGAATTGTTACATCAATGTTTTTTAGATTATGTGTTTTTGCACCTTTAATAATAATGTTTTTCATAAAAACCTCATAGTTTAGTTGCTATTTTTTCGCTTTGTCTCTCTGATTTGGAGGGTATAACAAAGAATTTTATATGTCAACAGTTTTTTTTAAAAAATTTTAAAGAGAAAAATAGGGATTTCTTATGATTTTTTTTAGTAGAATAGGGATATATTTCCATTATAAAAATCTAATAGCTCTACTCCACTAGAGAAAGCTTTAGGATTCTCATAAGTTGCATTATCTGTTAATTTTTCTGGATTTATTGATATAAGAGAGGCAATATTTCCCTTTTTTATCTCTCCTCTATTTTTAAGAGAGAATGTTTTTGCAGGAAGAGCAGTTGTTTTATATAAAGCATCAATCCAACTAACTATCTTTTTATCATTTACATACTCTTTTAGCCATCTATAGTATGTTCCATAAGTTCTCGGATGAGGATTACTATTAAAAAGGGCATCAGAACCAATCATGTGTTGTGGATGTTTTAAAAGTATCTCTAAATTCTCCTCTTTAACCCCCTTCATAATCATAGATAAAGAGTCTCCATGCTCTAAAATAAGGTCACAAACAGTATCAATAATAGATTTTGATGTTAAATTAGATATCTCCTCAATAGATTGAGTATAGCCTGATGGAATAACTCTATCAAAATTGGTTGTTTTTCCATAATTTTCCCAGCCATTAATTCCATTCTCGATTAAACTCCATATTTTAGCTCTTTGATTTTTTGATTTTAAAGTACCAATTAGCTCTGTTTTGCTCATTTTTAGATATTGAGGTGGGAGAATTGATGAGAAGGCTGTTGAACCAGCAAAATATGGGTATATATCAAAATTTAACTCCAGTTTATCTTTATAACTCTCTATTTTTTGAAGTAGGAGAGACTGTTTATTCCAATTTGCAGGTCCATGGCATTTAAGATGTGATATCTCTGTTTTAGTTCCATATTTAATTGAGTATTTTATAATCTCATCAAAAGATTCAAGAACCTCATCACCCTCATCTCTCATATGAACAGCCAATATTTTATTATGTTTTGCAACTAATTGAGCAACTAAATCATACTCCTGTTCTGTTGCAAATATATTTGGTATATAACCTATTCCAAAAGAGACTCCAATAGCACCCTCTTCAAAAGATTTCTCAATAAGATAGCTCATCTCCTTTAGTTTAGATGAATCATAGGGTTCACTACTATTTCCAGAGATATAGCTTCGCAATGCTCCATAACCAATGAGGGGAAAAACTTCGTTTTTTCCCCTATTTTTTGTTTTTTCAATATAATCTGAAACAGAGCTCCAATTCCACTCGATTTCAGGAAAGCCCCAAACAGAGGAGAATCTATTTTTCCAATCTATAAAACCGTTATATGGGTAGACAGAAAGGCCACAATTTCCAATAATCTCTGTTGTAACTCCCTGTTTTATTTTAGGATTACTATTTTTATCTGAAAATGTTGCTAAGTCGGAGTGAGAGTGGACATCAATAAAGCCAAAAGAGAGAATATTGCCATTAACATCGATTTTTTTATACTGATTATTGAAAGTTGTAAGGCTATTTGGTTCTAAAACATCCTCGATAATCTGGTTTTTAACAACAACAGTTTTTTTTGAGAAGCTCATTGAATTAAAATCTGGAACCAATCCATTAAGAATAACATAGTTTTCCATTTTTATCTCCAAAAATTCACAATATTGTGAATGTATTTAACAAAGAGGCTCTTTATCAAGCACCTCTCACTAAAAAATAATATTTTTATGATTTTTAATTAATTGATATGCAAAAGAGAATCTAAAAAATAGCATCACTTTGTTGAACTTTGAGCTTAATTCAATATTTTTTATACTATCTTCAATGTTATAATTTATAAAAATTCCTGCTCCAGATTCAAAAAAAACTCCATCGGCAAAACTATATCTATATGATAACTCAATTGGAAAGTCATATCGCTTTACAATATCTTTTTCATCTATTTTTATGAAAAACATATCGAAACTTAATCCAACTTGATGAGATTTTTGAGCACCAAAACTATATTTTATTCCACAATTAAAAACAGAAATAGAGAAAATTCCATCTGTAGATATTAAAATTGATGGTGAACCAAGTTGAAACATTTTCCATCTTAATTTATAAAACTCAACACCAATCAAAGTTATTGATTCAGTGGGAATAAATGCAATAATGGGGGTCAACCAATCATCTAAATCATCTTTTACTGTTGTTTGTATTTTACTGCTATCTGTTTGACTTATATTTTTTATTTGGGGGTTTTTAAAAACCTGATTATCTATATTTTGGTCAATTGAATCTGTTTTTGGCATTAATAAAAACTCTTCAGAAAAAATCTGAGTAGATAGTATATAAAAAAAACAGAATAATATAATATTTTTTCTC
>JAFGXH010000370.1 GCA_016936735.1 bacterium | reverse complement strand
TAAAAAGATGAAAAAGATATGAGGGGAAAAGAAAAAATAGTTTTTTATCTAAAATTTATATTCAGGAGTGACAAAAATAACTTAATTAAGGTTACTCTGGATTACAAATTATGTTTTACTATTTTTTTTTTATCTATTTAATTATTTTTCTCTTAAAATAAAAAAATTTTCACACTTTCAGTTGGTTGAAACCTATGATTTATATCAACTACTCAATATAGTGTTTATAACTATCTATTTTTTGAAGTAATCTATTTGAAAGATAGTCATTCCCATCTTTTAAATGATTATATATTATTTTTGCCTCATTCAAATAGGCTATTTTTTTATCTCTATTCCAATAAAAAGGTGGAGCATAAAGATTACAGATTCTATCTGCTAATTTAACACACCAAATCTCTTTTGGTTGAGATTTTATTCTCTCTAAACTATCAATCATCTGTTCAGTTTTTCCAGATATTTGACTGTTTTTTGTTAAAGCTAAAACTCCATCAGCTATAGATACACCAAAACTATCTTTAATAAATTGATAATCAATAGATGTATCCTCAATTGTGTCATGAAGTAGTGCACAACTTATTGCTAACTCTTCATCAATAGTTGAGTCAAATTTTATTGCATTCATTATCTCAAAAACAACAGAACCAATATGATTTATATAATCTATTTTTAATCCCTCCTCTGCCCCTCCATAACTTTGACCTTTGTGAAGTTTACTAACTAATAACCATATATCCTGTATCTTATCAATAGAACTGTTTTGTGTCATTATAAAATCCCTCTTATAATTTTTTACTAATACAAATAGTGAATCTACTATTCAGATATCACTATATTTTTTTCAGAAAATCCATCAAGTACCTTTTTATCTCTTGCATACTCAATTATTGCATCTCTAAAAAGACGTTGATACATCATATCTTCAGGTTTTGCCTTTTTTATTGTTGGAATTCCCTCTCCAACTTGATATAAATAGTTAATTGTAGCAATATAGTATACTCTATTTTTATCAATAGACTCATTATTTACTCTACACTCCTGTTTTCCTGATGATTTTTCATATTTTATTTGAAGGTTTGAAACAGGCATTCCACCATTTTTTGCAATTTCAGAACAGATTTTTTCAACATCATCTCCAGAGATTGAGAGTCTTACAATATAGTTATCAAAAGGCATCAACTCATAGGCATCACGAACTTTAAAATCACCTTTGAAAATCTCTTTTCTAAGACCACCTCTATTTAATACAGAAAAATCTACAGGTTTTTCTGAATACTCTCTCGCTTTTTCTAAAATAATAGTTGATGCAAACCTTCCAAGAGTTCCCTCTGGAGAGCCATGTCTTAAATCAATTTTCAGCTCTGCAAGTGTTTTATCTGTTTTATCAACCAACTCTTTTCTATAAGGAGATAAAAACTCCTCAACATCTTTAT
The DNA here is from genome assembly GCA_016936735.1 of bacterium. Lineage (GTDB taxonomy): Bacteria > UBP6 > JAFGXH01 > JAFGXH01 > JAFGXH01 > JAFGXH01. The sequence goes on along the minus strand of JAFGXH010000370.1, from coordinate 5,547 downwards.
CTTTATCAATTGAACTATCTTTATATTTTTCTGAATAGGATATTTTTTTCTCACTAACTTCACAATTAGTTGTTGTTTTCTCCTGAGTAGCACTACATCCAAATAAAGAGAGTGTCAATAATAAAATTATTGATAATATTTTCATAAAAACCTCTTAAAAATAGATTAAACTTTATCACATTTTTTTTCTAGTATCAATAAACATTATATTTTTAAATAAAAAAATAATGAATAGTTTTAAAAATTATGTTACTATAAATTGTTGTATTTTGAGGATATTTTGAAATTAAAAGATTTTTTATATCTATCAATAAAAGAGGTTGAAAAAAATCTATCTTTCTTTAATAGTAATCCAGATTTTTTATATAAAAAATCTGAGTTACCTCTATTTTCATTAAAAAAAAATAATCTAATTAATTCAGAAAAGATTGAAAACAATGATAATTTAGAGAAGCTTTCTAAATTAGAAGAAAATAGTAATAATGAATTTTATAAAACAGATGAGTTTTTAAATTCAAATAGAAATAGTTTTGAAATAGAGACAGAGTTAACATTTGAAAATAGTGATGAAACAGATATTACTAAAAAATCCTCTGTTTTAGAGGAGCTTTATGATTTAGAACAGGATGTTAAAAAATGCACAAAATGTATTCTATTCAAAACAAGAAAAAACACTGTTTTTGGAGAGGGAAGCATTAAATCTGTTAAAATTATGTTTATTGGAGAGGGACCAGGAGAGAATGAGGATCTTCTTGGTAGACCATTTGTTGGCAAAGCTGGCAATCTTTTAACTGACATAATAGAGAAGGGGATTAAAATAAAACGGGATGAGGTTTATATCACAAATATTGTTAAGTGTAGACCTCCACAAAATAGAAATCCTGAACATATTGAAGTTATGAGTTGTATCAATTATCTTTATAAACAGATTGAGATAATTAATCCAGAGGTGATTGTACTTCTTGGAGCTGTTGCCCTTAAAAGTCTATTTCCAAAATATGGCTCAATAACAAAATATAGGGGTCAGTTTTTTAATTTTATACTTGATAAAAATCATCAATATCCAACATTAGCAACATATCATCCCTCATATCTTTTAAGATACCCAGAGTATAAAAGAGAGGCTTGGGAGGATATTAAAATTGTTATGAAAAAACTTAATATATTATAATATTCATGATAAAACCACTAATTATTACTATTTTTCTTATACTCTCTTTTCAAATATCTGCAGAGTCAATATCAATCTCTGGTATGATTAGAGAGCATGATATAAAAACCCTCAAAAAAATAGAGGATAAAGAGATATTTATCTTTCTAGACTCAATTGGTAGTAAAATAGATACAATATTTAACCTTTTAGATGAGTTAAATAGAAAAAAACAGAATGGAGTAAAGATATATAGTATTATTGAGGAGAACTCCTCCTGTCTATCTGGATGTTTTTTTATCCCACTACTCTCTGATGTGGTTTTTTATAAAAATCCTATAACATTAGGAGCCTTTACACCACTATCACAACAGACATATAAAAAATATAAAGAGAGATTTCAGAGAATTTTCTCTTTTTTAGAGAAAAATAATGGAATTTCAGCAAAAAGATATACAAATTTCTTTTTAAATGGAGAGCTTTTCTCACCCACAGAGATTGGAAGTATATCTAATAAATATATCAAATTTGAGAATTTTGAGGATATATTCTACCATTTTGATGATAAAAAAGAGATAAATAGAGAGGATAATATACCATTTATAGAGAGAGTTATTATCTCTCCAAATATGGCATTTATATTATCAAATATATTTTTTATTCTACTAATATATACTGTTTTTGTTGCTCAAAATTGGTTTTTTTCAATAACAACATCAGTAATACTTATATTTGATAGCTACTACTTTTTTATTTTTCCAATAAACTTTAACTCTCTATTTGCTATATTTTTAACTCATCTTATTCTTGTTTATAAACACTACTCAAAACTATCTCTTTTCCTTACATTTTTCTCTTTTACTCTATATATATTAAGCTCTATAAACTTTATTAATCCTTTAGACTCAAACTACTATTTGGATATGGGTTATAGAGTCTCTATTATTCTTATTATTGGAATATATCTATCTATTTTTATTATATATAAAATATTATTCTATATATTTTTAAAAAGATTCACTCTTTTTAATAAAAAACAGAACGATTTTATTTTTAAAGAGGGGGTAATTGTTTTACAAAATGAGGTATCTCTTCTTCTATTTAATGGTGAGCTTTTTAAATATCAATCAAAAAATAGATTAGTAGATGGAGACAAAGTTATAATTACATCCTTTAAAAAACTAACACCAGTTGTTGAAAGAGTTGATTAAAAAATATTGCTTGGTTTTTAATTATTTCTTGACCCACAAAACTAAAAATATTAAAATTCTATGTCAAATTGAAGGATTTATATGAATATTAAAATTGAGAAAATCTCTGAATTAGCAATTATACCACAAAGGGCAACAGAGGGCTCTTCTGGATATGATTTACATACAATTGAACCATTTACAATAGAGTCAAATGAGAAAAAACTAATAAAACTTGGATTTAAAATGGAGATTCCATTTGGATATGAGGCTCAAATAAGACCCAGAAGTGGTTTAGCATTAAAACATGGAGTAACAGTTTTAAACACACCTGGAACAATAGACTCCGATTATAGAGGTGAAGTTGGTGTTATATTAATAAATTTAGGGAAAAATAGTGTCTCATTTGGTCTTCATGAAAGAGTGGCTCAGATGGTTTTTCAAAAAGTGGAGAGTGTATTATTTGTTGAGGCTGAATGTAATGAAACAGAGAGATCTGATGGTGGTTTTGGTCATACAGGAAGAAAATAGGGGGATTTATGGAGAAGTTACTTAATAGCAAAGATATCTCTTTTTTTGAATCATTATCAGATAGTTATAAACCATCTCTTGATGATAAAATTCTGTTTTTCCCAATTCGTCATCATAGTCCAGTATGCTCGATTCAGTTAAAAAGGGCAATTAAATCATATAAACCAGATATTATTTTAATAGAGGGACCATTTCAGTTAAATCCACAAAAAGATAGTTTTTTCAAAGATGGTTCAGAGATGCCACTTGCATACTATATGATTCATAAAGAGGATGTAACTCTTGAGGATGGAACAAAAGAGACCCAAAGAGCTGCTGTTTACTATCCATTTGCAGAGTTTTCACCAGAGTATGTTGCACTTGAACAGGGTAAAAAAGAGGGTGTTGAGACTCAATTTATTGATATCCCTTTTAGTTGGTTTAAAAAATATGCTGCAAACTACGAGGCAGTTGTAAATGATAATCAGATTAGATACTCTGATTATATAACAGCCCTATGTGAAAAACTTGGAGTTAAAGATTTTCAGGAGTTTTGGGAGGTCTATTATGAGGTTGGGCATGCAAAATCAAATCCACTTGATTTTATCTCAGATGTTTACTCATTTTGTCTTTACTCAAGAAAGGGAAATCATGTTGACACACTAAAAGCTGATGGAACAATCCCTCGTGAAATATTCATGATAAAAAATATAAATGAGTATTATAAACAGGGTAAAAAAATATTGGTTGTAACGGGTGGATTTCATACTCCAGGATTACTATCATTCCCTTATGGTAAAAAAGATTTAAAATTTAAAACTGATGTTGGTGGAGTAGAGGAGGTTTATGTTGTTCCATTCTCCTATGATCAAATAGATGAGAGAAGTGGATATCAAAGTGGTATTCTATTCCCATACTATAACGAGAGATTATATCAAACAGTTGAAAAAGAGAGTAATCCATTTTATGAAAATGCAATATTTACATTACATAAATTTCATGATTATCTAAAAGAGAGAGCTGAGTCTGGAACAATTGTTAATAAAATTGAGTCATTAAGAATCATGGATGAGCTTGTCTCTCTTCGTGGTAAAAGTGGAATAGGAATAAAAGAGATTTTTGATGGTGTTCAGGCAGCATATGGAAAAGGAGATGACAACTTAGAGGCAGTATTTAAGGCTTTAAACAGTATTATGACTGGCAAAAAAAATGGTAAATATGGTTATTCAGATAATGAGAGCCCTGTAACAACAGATTTTCATAGATCTTTATCAAAATTTAGACTTGAAAACTCTCCACTTCTTAAATCTATTGAGTTAGAACCATTTAAAAAAGATATTCAAAAAGAGAAATCTCTATTTTTCCATAAAACATCATTTTTACATTTAACATTTGCAAAACTTGTTTTTGATTCAAGTGGTAGTAGTTTAGATGATAACAATAGATATTTAAAAGAGAAATGGGATTATCAAGTTACAACAAGAACCTACACAGATTTAATTGAGGCAAATGTTTTTGGAGCAACAATAGATGAGTGTTGTCAAAACAGATTTCAAAAAGAGTGGGAGGCTCAAATAAGATTTGATAATGCAGTATCTCTTTTTATAAACTTTTTAAAACTTGATATACAACCAACTGGAAAAGATTATGCTGCATCTCTAAAAGATATTTTAGAGCAGGAGACTATTTTAGAGAGTTTAGTTGAGGGAATCTCATACCTATATCAATATATAAAACTTAATCCAGAACTATCTGCTGTATATGATTTTGAAACAATATATGAGAGAGTTTTTGAGAAAATTGTTCAAAAACTATATTTTATAGACACATTAGCAGCTGAAGAGGAGGAGGGATTTTTAAAAAATATAAAAATCTTTTATCAGGTAATATCTGATGACTTATCTAAAAAAAGTGATGTAGAGGATGTATTAAAATTTTTGTATCAAAAACTTTATGAAAACGTTCAAGTTTTTGGTGGATTAAGTGGAATGCTGTTGGGAATGAATGCAATAACAGATATTGATATATTAAACTCCTTTCAAAGCATTGTATCTGGAGCACATAGAGGTACAGATATGGCAATGTTTTTAAAGGGTCTGTTTCAAACTGCAAGAGAGCTATTTTTAACAGAGGACTCATTTATAAAAGAGATGAATAAATCGTTTATATCTATGGATGAGAGAGAGTTTTTAGAGATTATACCTGAATTAAGATTGGCATTCACATTCTTTTCTCCATCAGAACAATCAAAAATAGCCTCTTTTATAGCAAAAATAATAAATGTAAGAGAGTCAGAGATAATAAAAGATATCCCAACAACAGACCCAACAGAGCTTATTTTTGGAAAAACACTTAATAAAACAATCAGAGATCTACTTCAAAAAAATGGTTTAGTTCAGTTTTAGATTTTCAATCTGTACAATTTTGAATTTTATTAATTTGATTTTTTCATGAATAATAGAGATATAATCTGTGCTATTAACTTTTCAAAAGGTATAATAAAACTATTTTCAAAACAGATTGTTTATCCTATTATATTTGAAAAGAGGTAAAAAATATATATTTTTTAAAATTTTTATGATACTATTCTGTTCTATTATTGGGATAGATTTGTCCTATTGATTAATTTGTTGGAGTATAGTTATTTATGATTTTTCTTGTATTCTTTATTCTTTTTTTAATATGTTCTTTCTTTCT
>JAFGXH010000369.1 GCA_016936735.1 bacterium | reverse complement strand
TTATATAATAATTTTTTTTATATTTTTAAAATTACTCTCTGTATGTGAAACATATATTATTAATTTTCCCTTTAGAGATTGTTCCAAAATAATTTTCTCTATCTCTCTAACCCGTTTTTTATCAAGTCCAGAGAATGGTTCATCATAAAGGAATATATCTCGATCTGTCTCAACTCCAATCATAAGATTTAGGAATTGCTGCATTCCTCGAGATAGCTCTACTATTTTTTTATCTCCAAATTTCTCAGAAAAAAACTCCTGAAAACTACTATTTTTATTAAAATCTTTAATCCCATAAATTTTAGAAAAAAGTTTTAAATTCTCTTTAATAGTAAGATTTTGATATAATTGATGATTATGTGTGATATATATTATTGAATCTTTGTAGTTTACTATTTTTTTGGAGTTAATGGTTAACTCTATTGAACCATAAGTTGGTTTTAAAATAGATGCAATAAGTTTAAGTAGTGTTGACTTTCCAGAACCATTCTCTCCAACAATCTCATAAATAGAGTCTGATTGGAACTCTGTTGATAGTTTTTTTAACACAAAGGGGGTATTATCATATCTAAATGAAAGATTATTAACTAATATTGAAATCTGTTTACTATTTTCCAATTATAATCTTTTTATAAATTTGTAACAACATTAAATAAGCAGATTTTTATCTTTTAAACAAAGTGTTAAATCCAATCTAAATCTTTTACATATGATAATGCTTTTAGTGTCATTTTCATTTTAGTACTTCTCCCCTGAGTTAATAGAATAATTAAATCATCTTTATTAACCCATTTGTAGGATATAATTTCCTCCTCTTGAAGAGTTAATGAGCCATCCCCTCTATATGTACAATAGATATAAAAATATGCTTTTCCATTCTCAAAACCACGTTTGTTTTTTCTATCAGGAGGAGCATCAAGCTCTTGATAGTAAACATTATCTTGAAGAATAGTTAGTTCAGATGATTTAATTCCAGTCTCCTCTTCAACCTCTCGAAATAGAGCCTCTGCTGGATCTTCATTACTCTCAATTCCACCTTGAGGAAATAACCAAGGGTTATTTCCTTTTGCTGATTGAACAAGAAGAAACTCCCCATTCTTATTTATTATTATTGCAACTACAACAGGTCTATACTCCTTTGCTTTATGTAGTTTTTGTATAATCTCATTCATATAACACATCAATCTAGTTCGTATATAGGTTAATTGATTTTTTGTAAAAGTTCAAGAATTTTTATGAAATATATTCAATTGTATTTAAAAATAGTGTAATTAAATAAAATCAACCTCATAACTTTTAAAAACCCCATTATCATATATAAATCTAGCCATGAAATGTTTTTTTTCTAAAACCCAAGGGATAAAAACTTTATCCCCTTCCCATAAAGGAAGATCTAAAACTTTATCTTTATCTATCCACTCTAAAACTCCTTCAGGTGAATCAATAATATCTCCAGAGATATCAGAACCATGATAAAGAAAGCAATGCCAATCATTTTTTCCATCAAATTTTGGAAAAGTTATATGTCCACAAAAATCTAATTTGTTAATAATTAATCCTGTCTCCTCTTTGATCTCTCTAAGAGCACATATTTTTGGAGACTCTCCATCCTCTAGTTTTCCCCCAACTCCATTCCATTTATTTTTATGTATATCTCCCTGTTTTTTTACTCTATGAAGCATTAATATTTTGCCATTATCCTCAATATAACATAGAGTTGCAAGTATACTACTATTCATAATATCTCCAAATAATAAAGGGTGATTCTAATACTTAAAATATAAAAAATCAATTATAATTATTATATTTGTAGTTAATTATAATAGTTATCTTGAACTAAAATAGATTTTATGCTAAAAGTAGTTTGGTTTCGTGGAGTACTATTTATGATTAATCTTTTATTAAGTTTTTTATCATTTACAGCCCTTTTCCTTATTTTCAAAATCCCTTTTAATTTTTCAATATGGGCATCAACATTTCCATCAATTGTTGCTTTTATGGCAACATATATTCTTCTTGCAAGAAAAACTTTTAAACAGTTTGAGGCAATTATATATTCAGCTCAAGCGGAATTACAAAGACAAGCAACAGTTAAAAATCCTATTTTAAGAACTCTTGAAGGGGCTATAAATATTCTTAAAAATGCCTATCCACTAGGAAGATGGCAATTTTTCATTAAAGGTCAAATTGATGCTCAAATAGGGGTTATCTACTATACAAATGATAAAATAAAAGAGGCTTTTCCATATTTAAAAAACTCTTTTTTACGTCATTGGGTTGCAAGAGGAATGCTTGCAAGCTACTACTATAGACAAAAACAGTATGATGAGATGAAAACCACTTTTACTGAAGCAATAAAAGCGAATAAAAAAACTGCAATGTTATATAATATATATGCTTGGTGTCTATCAAATATGAAAGATAATGAGGGAGCAAAATCAATTTTATCTCAGGGATTAAAAGTTTTACCAGATAATCAATATCTTCAAAAATCTCTTATTGCTCTTCAAAATGACAAAGAGATAAAACTTAAAGTTTATGGAGATGAGTGGTATCAATTTCGTCTTGAAAAACATCCAAATGAGCTTTTAGCTCAAAAACCAATGTTAAAACAGAGTAAAAAACAGCATATCCAACGTCGATAATATAATTATAAAAATAGTAACTATTTCTATTTGAAAATATATAGAATTACTGTTAGAATAGGTGAATCTATTTTAATAGATTATTAATAGCTATGGTATTGTTTCATGTTGTTTTCTAAAAAAAAATTTTTTTTTGGTGGGATTTTTATCCTATTATCTGCCTGTAGTACAAACTATAGGTTTAATTATACTCCAAAAACTGGTTATAAAACGGGTGATGCTATAATTCTATCAAATAATAATGAAAATCAAACAATAGAAGATAATAGTGATGCTCAATTATGTTTTTCAGATGTAAAGCATCACTGTAGTTCAATACTATATCATTATTTTAGTAATTCATCTAAATATAGCTATAAAATATCTATTAAAAAGGATAATAAGATTATAAAAGAGTCTACTTTCACTATAAAACCTAAAAAACAGAGAGACTCTTTTTATATTCCAAATAGCTCTTTTCTCCTATTTAATGGTTTAGATTATTTTTCACCTCAAATAGATTATTTAGATAAAAAACTAACCTCAAAAAAAAATGAAAACCAATATATTTATCTTGAGACTACATTAATAAAGCCAAAATCTTTTGAAAACTTTAGTGATAATATGGTAAATATTGAATCAGATAATTTTAATTTAGATAGTAAAATATCAAATAATCAATTTATAAAAGTAGCAAAAGAGGAATTAAATAAAGAGTACTCAAAAGAGATGTATGGAAAATTTCTAGATAGTATTGATGATTTTGATTTATACTATTTTGGAAACTTTTATAGAGTAGTTGAGGATAATAATGAGTTATTATCTATTATATCAATTTCAGATGAGCTAGATAAAAGAGATTTTAAACTTTTTAGTTTTCCTGAACCAGATATAAAATCTAAAATAATTTTTCATGAAAATAATCCAATATTTTTAAAAAAAGCTATTGAACTACTCTCAATTGATTTAGAAACACTTAAAATTCCTATTAATTTAGATAAAATATACTCCTATTGGGGATTTCTTTTCGAAAACTCTATTGAAAAAGAGTTTTTTAATAGTACAAAAAGTGAAAATAGATGGTTTATTATTCTACAATATAGAGAGTTTGATGAGATTTTATCAATCAGAAATCAGCTATCTGTAAAAAAAGAGAGTTTGGGGTTTAACTCAACATCAATACATAATAGAGCTATTTTTAGCTCAAATGATAATAAAACATATATTTTTTTTAAAGAGGATAAAATCTGTATTGGCTATAATATTGACCCAATCTACTTTTTTGATTATTTGGATAAAATTCCATTGTCGAAAGGATATAATAAAAATCATAAGGGTTTTGTAAAAACAGATAATAGTGAATATATAAAAAGAGTTTTTGATATTTTTCCAGCTTTCAAATTTTTAAAAAAAACTCCTAAAAAATTTGAGTATAGCTTTTGGAGGTAGTTAATTTTACATATTTTTTTATAAAAACAAAAAAGAATAAAGGAGATTTATGAATGATTTTCCAAAAACTGAAAGTAAAAAATATTTAGATGAGTTTGCAAAATATATAGTGATGGAGCCTAAACCTTTTGTAATAGATTTATCAAACTCTAAAGGAATGTTTGTTAAAACTGTTGATGGTGATGATATTTTTGATTGGGGTGGATATTATGGTTCACGTCTTATTGGTCACAATCACCCATATCTTTATCAAAAAGAGTATTTAGATGAGTTAATTCCTCTTGCAAATAATAGAATTGCTAATCCAGATTTTTTAACACCTCAATGTGTCTCATACTATCGAAAGCTTTATGAAATTGCACCAAAATGCATGAAAAATGAGAGATTAGAGCTATATGTTTTAAACTCTGGAGCTGAGGCTGTTGAGAATATGATGAAGTATCTTATTAACCTTTTTAATAATAAAATAAAAGATAGTGGAATTACTCCAACTAAACGTAGATTTATATATTTTGACCAATCTTTTCATGGCAGAACAGGTTTTGCTTTAAATATAACAAATCTTAATCATGATCCAATTTGTACAAAAGATTTTGAAGGAATTATTCCTGGAAATATCAAAGTTCCATTTCCAGCCCTAAATTCAGATTTATCTGAGGAGGAGAATTTAGCTATTGCAGATAATAGTCTTCAAATTATTGATAAAATATTAAAAAAATATCATGATGAGGTTGTTGGTATTATTATAGAACCAATTCAGGGTGCTGGTGGACATCGTTGTGCAACTCCATATTTTTTTAGGGAATTAAGCCTATTATCTCATAAATATGATGTCTATTTAGGATTTGATGAGGTTCAAACTGCTGGTGGTCAAACTGGTGAGATTTTTGCTGTAGATCTATTTAATCTTCCATATCCACCACAAGCGATTGCAACAGGAAAAAAATTCTCAAATGGTGTTGTTTTTATGCTTCACTCTATGAAAGATATTGGTGTTCTAGACTCCACTTGGGGTGGAAATCTTGTTGATATGTTTAGATTTGTTAAAGAGTGGAGTGTTGTAGAGGATGAGAATCTTTTATCTCAAGTTGAACAAAAATCTAATATCTTAGTTGAGAAACTTAATTTATTAAAAAATCGGTTTCCAAATTTTATATCAAATATCAGAGGCTTAGGGCTTTATCAAGGATTTACCCTTATAAATATCTCAAAAGCTGATTTTATTGAAAGAGCTCTTAAAAATGAGTCATTACTTCTTATTGGTGCTGGAGTTGATACAATTAGATTAAGACCACCACTTGATGTTACAGAGAGTGATATAGAGCTTTTTTATAAAAAACTAAAAAATATTTTTTTATCATTCTAAATATAGTTTTTGAAACTATATACAAGGTAAAATATGAGAAAAATAGGGATAATATTTAAAAAAAATACAATTCTTGCTCTTACAATTCTTGATAAACTTTATCAATATCTCTATTCAAAAGATATTGAAATTTATCTTGATGAAAAATCTGTTATATCTTTAACATTAGATAAGGTTAAATATATTAATGAAAAAAAAATAGCAACCGAAGTTGAGATGATTATTGTTTTGGGTGGAGATGGAACATTTCTACATGTTGCATCTTTAATAAACGATGAAACTGTTCCAATTTTAGGGATTAATCTTGGAAGTTTAGGATTTTTAACAGAGACTTTAATCTCTGAATTATATGATGTTGTTGATAGTTTTTTAGATAATAAATATGAGATTGAAAAAAGATGTCGTTTGAGAGTAAATGTTGTAAATATAGACTCAACTAAAGAGTTAATAGAGAGAGATGTTTTAAATGATATATCTATAAATAATGGTCGAGTTGCAAGAATAATTGATTTAGACCTATTTGCGGATGATGAGAAAGTTACATCATACCGCTCAGATGGTCTGGTTATATCTACTCCAACAGGCTCTACTGCCTACTCATTATCGGCTGGTGGTCCAATTGTTTATCCAACATTAGGTGTAATAATTGTAACACCAATATGTCCACACACATTAACAATGAGACCAATTGTTCTTCCATCAAATATCACTCTCAAAATAAAAAATAGAAGTGAAAATGAGGATGTATATTTAACTTTTGATGGACAATTATCAATTCCAATAAATAGTGAAGTTTCTCATATTGAGATATCTCAAAGTCCAAATCCTGTCTATTTAATAAAAAGTGGTAAACGGGGATATTTTAATATTCTTGAAACAAAACTAAAATGGTCAGGAACTCCAATAGTTCATTAAAAAAACTTTTTATTTGATTTAATAAGATGTTCAGGCTGCATTAATCTATCAAGTTTCTCTTTATCAAGAATATTTTTCTCAAGAATTATATCATAAACAGATCTATTCTCTTTTAAAGCTATTTTTGCTACTTCAGTTGAGTTTTCATATCCAATATATGGATTAAGTGCTGTTACTAATGTTATACTATTCTCAACCTGTTTTCTGCAATACTCTCTATTTACTGTTATTTTTTCAATAGCTCGAAGTGTAAATGTATCCATTGCATTAATCAATATATCTTGAGATTGAAATAGGTTAAAAGCAATAACAGGTTCCATTGCATTTAGTTCAAGTTGTCCCGCCTCTGATGCCATATTTACAGTAATATCATTTCCAATAACCTGAAATGCAACTTGATTAACAACTTCAGGAATAACAGGATTAACTTTTCCTGGCATTATTGTTGAACCTGGTTGCATTGGAGGAAGATTTACCTCATTAAATCCAGCTCTTGGGCCTGATGATAATAGTCTTAAATCATTAGCAATTTTGGAAAGTTTTAATGCTATATTTTTTAAAACAGATGAGTAAGCAACAAAATGTGATGTATCTTGAGTTGCTTGAATTAAATCCTCTGCACTTCTTAACTCTGTTATACCTGTTAACTCTCTCAAATATATTATTACTAAATTTCTATAACCAGGGTCTGCATTTAAGCCAGTTCCTATTGCTGTTCCACCAAGATTCAAAAAAGAGATTTTATTTTTAATAACATGATCAAGATCAGCAATACCCTCCTCAACCATATGTCCCCAAGCTCTAAACTCCTGTCCTAATGTCATTGGAACAGCATCTTGAAGTTGAGTTCTACCAATTTTTATAACATCTTGAAACTCCTCTGCTTTTCTTAGAAGGGCAAGAGATAGTCGACTCATAGCTTTTTTTACTTTTTTATATGATAATATTATTCCAAGACGTATTGAACTTGGATATACATCATTAGTTGATTGTGCCATATTCACATCAGTATTTGGATGTAAATACTCATATTCACCTTTTTTCTTTCCTAAAATCTCAAGAGCTCTATTAGCAATAACCTCATTTGCATTCATATTTGTTGAGGTTCCTGCTCCACCCTGAATCATATCTACAACAAAATGTGATATATGTTGTCCCATTAAAATCTCATCACATGCCTGAGAGATTGCTTTAAGTTTCTCTTTAGGTAGCCATTTTAAATCATGATTTGCCATTGCTGCTGCCTTTTTTATATATGCATGAGCATTTATAAGTTGGGGATAGTGTGCAATTGGGATATGAGTTATTGGAAAATTTTCAATTGCTCGTAGTGTTTGTATTCCAAAAAGGGCATCATTTGGCACATCTCTTTCACCAAGTAAATCATGTTCAACTCTAAAATCTCCAGAAAGATAAACAGCATTATCTCTCATTATGTGAGCATTAGCATTTCTTAATCGTTGAGATATAATTTTTGCAATATGTTTTAGTATTTTTGCATATAGTGATGGATGTTCATCCTGAAGAGTAATAATATTTTCAATAGATAAAAACATTACAACAACATCCTCTAATGCAAAAGCAGAGGCTGAATGAGGAACATCCTCTTCTAAAAAGATTCCCTCTCCAAGTAGATTTCCTGGATTTAATGTTATAAGTTTTTTAGATTTGTTATTAACCTCTTTATAAAGTTCAACTGTTCCTGAACGGATAATCATAAATCCAACTCTTGGACTATTTTCAAGAAATAATGTATTGGTTTTTAAAAAACATCTCTCTTCAAAAAAAGAGACAAAAATATTTAACTCATTACTTGATAGATTTTTGAAAAGTCCTAGCTCATTAAAATAGTTTTGCATAAAATTCTCCAACATAACCATAATATAATATCATTAATAATCTCTATTTT
>JAFGXH010000368.1 GCA_016936735.1 bacterium | reverse complement strand
GAAAATATAATAAATTATCACTAAAAATAGAGAGTTAAGTAGGTAAAAATAGATTAAATTCTCTTGTTTTAATAGAATTTTTATGATATAAGTAACGCTGTTATTCTTTTTAGGAGTTTTTTATGAAAAAAATTTTATTTGCACTTTTAATAATTTCACTTGCATTTACAGTTGGTTGTAAGAAAAAAGCTGGTGAAGAGACAAAAAAAGAACAATCAGGAACAACTACAACAAAAACTGAAACAAAAAATGTTGCTGGTGCAACAGATTCAGAGCTTGGATTCTATCCAGCTAACTCAACAGTTGTTGGTTCTGTAGATCTTGATGCTATTAAAAATATTAAAAGCATTAAAGCTATTCTTGATGCAGAGCTTCCAAAAGTTGAAAAAGAGATTGGAATCTCTTTTGAAAAAGCAACTGCTGCAAACTTTTATGCTACTCTAAAAGGCATGAATGAAGATCCAACAGGTGCTGTTGTTGTTAAAAATCTTGATATGACTCCTGTTTCTAAAGATGCAAAAAAAGATGAAACTGTTGATGGTGTAAAAGTTTTCCATATGGATTCTGAGAGTGGTTTTGCTGTTATTGATGGTGACTCAATTATTGGTACAATTGATGCAATCAAAACAACAATTAAAGTTAAAAAAGGTAGTGAGAAAAATCTTGCTTCAAGTAGCAATAATGCTATTTTTAAAGAGACTCTCTCTAAACTTGGAAAAACAGTTTTTAAAGTTGCATTTGTTCCAAGCAGTGAAATTGAGGCTGAATTAAAAAAACTTGCAGAAGAACAACCAATGTTTGCAAATGTTATTAATAACTTTAAAGCAGCATCTTTTGGTGTTGGAGTTGAGGGTGAAACACTTAATTTTTATCTTAATGCAAAATCAGATAAAGACTCCATTAAAGCTCTTGCTGAGATGTTAAATGGTCAAGTAACTGCAATGGGTGGAGAGATTGAAAATCAACTTAAAGCTCTTGAAGAGATGATTGGAAAAGATGGAGTTGAGATGCTCTCTAAAGCTTTCAAATCTTTAAAAATCAAAGCAGAAGGCGAATATGTTTTAGTAAGTTTTTCTGTTGAATCAAAACTTATTGAAAAAGGTACATCAATGTTACCAATGTTAATGGGTGGTGGATTCTAATTCTCCTCTATACTAAATAATCATCAAACTTTTCTAAAAAAATTTTATAAAAATTGGGGTAAGATTTATAAAATCATCCAATCATATTACCAATTGTTCATTAAAAAAAATAAATGAATAGCGTGGTTTTAACAAATAAAAAGAGATTTATATATTTTTATGAAATTAATTAGTATCTATATCTTTTTCTAATTCATCTCTTTTTTCATAGATATAGCCTAAATTATTACATCCAAGAGCACTTCCCAAATCACAACTTTTTTTATAAAGCTCACCAGCTTTATCTATATCTTTTTTTAACCCATTTCCCTTTTGATAGCTGTAGCCTAAATTATTACAACCTAAAGCATTCTCTAAATCACAGCTTTTTTTATAAAGCTCATTAGCTTTATCTATATTTTTTTCCAATCCACTTCCTTTTTCATAGCTTAAACCTAAATTACTACAACCAAAACCATTCTCTAGATCACAACTTTTTTTAAAAAGCCTATTAGCTTTATCTATATCTTTTTCTAATCCACTTCCCTTTTTATAGCTATAACCTAAATTATTACATCCATAACTACTCCCTGAATCACAGCTTTTTTTATAAAGCTCATTGGCTTTATATATATCTTTTTCCAATCCACGTCCCTTTTCATAGTTATAACCTAAATTACTACAACCTAGAGCATGCTCTAAATCACAACTTTTTTTATAAAGCTCATTAGCTTTATCTATATTTTTTTCTAATCCTTTTCCCCGTTCATAATTATAACCTAAATTACCACAACCTAAACCATTCTCTAAATCACAACTTTTTTTATAAAGCTCATTAGCCTTATATATATTTTTTTCTAATCCTTTTCCTCTTTCATAGTTATAACCTAAATTGCTACAACCCCAACCATTCTCTAAATCACAGCTTTTTTTATAAAGCTCATTAGCTTTATCTATATCTTTCTCAAATCCTTTTCCCCTTTCATAGCTTAAACCTAAATTACTACAACCCAAACCATTCTCTAAATCACAGCTTTTTTTATAAAGCTCATTAGCTTTATCTATATCTTTTTCTAACTCATTTCCCTTTTTGTGGTCATAACCCAAATTATTACAACCTAATAAAAACACAAAAGTAAAACTCAATAATTTAATTAAAGTCTCTATAATACACCTCAACAATATTTAAATTAATTTTATCAATATTAAAAAAAAAATCAATAAAAAAACCTATTTTTCTTGAAAATGATATAGTAGATTAAAAATCTCTTTAAAAATATATGTTATTATATTAGGGTCAACGAATAATAAGAAGAATGCAATTCTAAATCCAACCTGTTAAATCTCCTCTTAATAATTTATCTCTATATTCATCATCAAATATAAATCTTTTCTTTCTTGCTTTTACACTTCTTTTTGATGTGGTATCCAATTTTAACAGATTAAATGCTAATTGTCTTAAAATTAACATTATTTTTGATGAATTTCCTTTCTTTATTTTTGAGCTATCTTCATTAAAAACAACATCTAATTCCCAATGTAACTTATTTTCAATTCCCCAATGATCTCTACAATGTCTGTAAAAATCTTTTGTTGATATATGGTCTTTTGATGTTATAAAATAACGAGTTCCTACTAATACTCCACTTTTCTCATCATAGTTCTCATATATCCCTAAAACTCATTTTTGAATCTACGCTCTCAAAATAGTACATAAAAAATTTATACATTTACTCCTCCATCTTTTTATCTTTATTATTACACTTTTATTTTTCTTTTTTAAACTTTTTCTTTAATTCTCATGCGTTGACACTATCCAAAATAGTTAATAGTATTAAAATACTACTGTTTTTCTTTACAAAAATATAAATATAATGTATAAAAAATTATATCTATTTTGAGGAATATATGAAGATTATTATTTTACCTATTTTTATTTTTCTATTTTTATCTATGGGATGTAGTAGTTCTGATTGTGGAAAAGGATATTTTAAAGAGGATGGAGTCTGTACTCCAACAAGTGCTAAAATTACAATTGATAATATATCATTTGTAACAACTTGGAAAACAGACAATAAAGGAAGTTCATCCTCTACTCAAATAACTATTCCAATAAATCCAGACTATACATATAATTATGATATTGATTGTCACTATAATGGAACAGATTTTAATCCAACTGAGAGTAATATCACAAGCAATTATACCTGTAATTATGATATTGCTGGAGTATATCAAGTTGCGATTAGAGGTGAATTCCCTGCAATACTTTTTTTTGATAGTGGAGATAAAGAAAAAATATTATCTATTGATAGCTGGGGAGCAATTAAATGGAAAACAATGGATAGAGCATTCTATTTTTGTAAAAACCTTACTTTGAAAACAGTAGATTCTCCAGATTTCTCTGAAACAACAGATTTAAATGGAATGTTTTATGGAGCAGAATCTTTAACTGGAGATGTATCTAATTGGAATGTTTCTACTATTACAAATATGGGTGGAATGTTTGGAGGAGCAACTCTATTTAATAGTGATTTAAGTGGTTGGAATGTTTCAAATGTTACTAATATGGGTGGAATGTTTGGAAGGGTAAAATCTTTTAATAGTGATATAAGTAATTGGGATGTCTCCAATGTTATTAATATGTCTGGGATGTTCTATGAAGCTGAACTATTTAATAGTGATTTGAGTAGTTGGGATGTCTCCAATGTTACTGATATGTCTAGTATGTTTAATGGGGCAACATCTTTTAATTGTGATTTAAGTGGTTGGAATGTCTCAAATGTTACACATATGGGAGGAATGTTTAGTGAGGCAACATCTTTTAATAGTGATATAAGTAATTGGGATGTCTCTAATGTTACTAATATGGCTGTTATGTTTTTAGGAGCAACATCTTTCAACAGTGATTTATCCAATTGGAATGTTTCAAATGTTACTAATATGATTGATATGTTTAATGGAGCAACCTCTTTCAATAGTGATATAAGCAATTGGGATGTCTCTAATGTTAATGATATGAGAAGAATGTTTTTAAATGCAACATCTTTTAATTCAAATCTAAACTCTTGGGATATATCAAAAGTAGAGAAAATAGAGTATATGTTTGCAGGAGCAACATTTTTTAATAGTGATTTATCCAATTGGGATGTTTCAAATATAACAAACATGACTGGATTATTTGGAGAGGCATCATCTTTTAATGGAGATTTAAGTAATTGGAATGTTTCTAATGTTACAACAATGAATGCTATGTTTGCAAAAGCAAACTCATTTAATCAACCATTAAATAACTGGAATGTATCTAATGTTACAAGTATGGATGATATATTTTTTGAAGCAACTGAATTTAATCAAGATTTATCAGATTGGAATGTTGATAGTGTAAGTTCATGTGTCTCTGCATATCTTTTTACAGTAAAATGGAGTCTTCCAAAACCAGAATTTACAAATTGTAATCCAAACTGATTATATCAATCATCAATAATTAAGTAATAATTATAGAATATCTCAACAATAATGTTATTATATAGAGATAAAAAAAGGAAAATATTGAATATAATTAGAAAATCTCTTTTTTAGCAGCAAAAAACTCATTCCAAAGAGCATCTTTTTGACCTCTTTTTTTAACAATACTATTAAAATAGTTTCTTAATGTTGATATATCCTCATAGTTATCTTTAATAATACTACCAGATATATTTCTTGCAATATGAAGAGGTTTTAATGAACCATCATCATAATAAAAGGCATCAAGAGAGGCAGCATAACAAACAGCAATTGCCTCTGCTGTTGAGAGTGTTGTATTCATTTTATCTAAACGTTCACCCTGCTGCCCTACACCATTTCTAAGCTCACTAAATGTTATAGCAAGCATCTCAACAATATTTTGAGGAACCACAGGTGTAATGTTATTATATTTTAAAAGTTTCTCTGTCTCTTTTTTAATGATTTGTGTCTCTAATTTTAAATTATCAATTGGTTGAACTGTTTCAAAATTAAAACGACGTTTAAGAGCACTACTCATCTCATTAACTCCACGGTCTCTTGAGTTTGCTGTTGCAATAACATTAAATCCTGTTTTTGCAAAAAGAGAGATATCCATTTCAGGAATTCTAAGAACTTTATCACTCATAATACTAATAAGTGTATCCTGAATCTCTGAAGGAACACGAGTTATCTCCTCAAAACGGGCCAATTTTCCCTCTTTCATTCCTGTATAAAGTGGTGATGGAATTAATGCCTCCTCTGTTGGACCTTTTGAAAGAAGAAGTGAGTAGTTCCAAGAGTATTTAACACTATTCTCTGTTATACCAGCAGTTCCCTGAATAGTATTTGTACTATCATTACAAATCGCAGCAGTTAAAAGCTCACTTAACATTGTTTTTGCTGTTCCTGGCTCACCAATAAGCAATAATCCTCTATTTCCTGTTAATGTTATGATTGCTCTCTCAATTAGTGAGTCATTTCCAAAATATTTTTGCTCTATCTCTATCTCTTTTTGCTCACCATTAACACTATATTTATATCTCTGGCCTTTACTTCCTAAAATGAATGTTCTCACCATTTTAGGAGATAATGCAAAAAACTCTGGCTTAGGGAAGTTATCATTCTGTTTTAGTGCCTCAAGCTCATCTTTATATAAAATCTCCATTGGTGGTTTTATATAGTTAACATTTGAACTACTTTCTGTTGTACTATCTGTTGTTAATTGTTGATTTTGAGATTCATCTTTCTTTTTTGCCATAAAATTCTCCCACTTATAGATACTTTGAGATTATAAATAAATTAAATTAATATTGCAAGGTAATAACAGATTTTTTAGAAAAATTTATTATTTGAAAAGTTTTAAAAATTTTAGTAAACTTTTTTTTTTAAAATCAAGAATTCTTACTTGATTTAATTGTATATAAAAATAAAATATGATAGG
>JAFGXH010000042.1 GCA_016936735.1 bacterium | reverse complement strand
TTTGATCATCAATAACATAATCATCTGAATCTAATCTACCAATATATTCCACATCAGGAATATGTTCTCTAATAAATGAATTTATATAATTTCTAACTTTGTAAGATTTTCCAAAATTAACATTTATTATAATTATTCTATTATCATTCTCAAACTCTTTTAACTCATCATTCCAATTATCAGTAGAATTATCATTAGCAATAATCAATAACAACTCTCTTCTTAGATTTTTTTGATTTAATATGGATGCTACAGCTCTTTTAATTGTTTTTGCACCATTTTTTAATGGCATTCCTATAACTATTTTTTTATTGTGATATTCATATTTAAAAAGCTTTTTTGCTCTCTCAATTGAGCTTCTAAAATCTAATTCAGTAAATCTTGTTTTATACTTATTATAAAATATATCTAATCCTCTCTTTTTTAAAATAAGATTGTCTGTAACTCTATCACTTCCCATTGCATTGTGTATTACTAATGGTTCATCCAAAACAAGAATTAAATCTTTTGAAATATTATTTTGATTTAAATAATCTAAAAATCGAATCATTAAATCTCTATCTGTTGTACTTGGCATATTTTCATCAAATCCACCAATCATTTCTAAAATATCTGATGAAAAAAACATATTACTACCTTGAACTCCTGGATTTCCAATAAAAAAATCTTTAGGAGTAAGTTTTTCTTTTTCTATATTATTAATCCTTTCAAAATTATTATCTCTCCAAATTATTGTTGTAAAAATTGCAACAGTATTGCTTTTACACCTTTTTATAATTTCATAAATATAATTCTCTTTATATTCATCATCATCATCTAAAATGGCTGTATAACTAGCATTATTATCTCTTTCGTTTTTTATAAAATCAATAGCTGTATTCCAAGCTCCAGTTCCAGAATTGAATTGAGTTCTAGTATTGCTCAATAAGTGTGTTTTATATTCATCTTTGAAAAACTCAAATTTTGTACGTAGTAATTCTATTTTTTCTTTAATTTTAATATATTCTTCTGAAATACTATTCTCTTGCATTCTAATATTATCATCAACAATAATAATCTCAATATTTTTAGTATTAATTTTTTTTTGTGAATATATAGATTGAAGAGAGCGATTTATTAATAATTCTGTTCGTTTTTTAGAAGTTGCTATTATAATATAAATTTTAATATTATTCATTTTTTATCTCTTAATATATTTTTCCTCCATTTACTCTCTAACTCCAAAACTATTTTTCATAAAATCATTAACTTTCTTTGCATTCTCAACTATACTCATTTTTTGATAACTATTGGCAAATGTAATAAATGCCTCAATATCTTTTGGTAAACATTTTCCTCCAAATGCCTTTCCAGTAACAGTTCCATATTCACCAATTCTTGAATCTAAAGATACCCCTTTTGCAATATCTTCAAAAGACAAATTAAGTTTTTCTGTTAAGAGATAAATCTCATTCCAAAAAGATATTTTTGTTGCCAACATAACATTTGATACATATTTAATCATCTCTGCTTCACTGTAGTTTGTTCGTATTACTGGAGTCTTTTTTTGTAAAACTAAATTCTTGATAAAAAAATCTCCCCACTCTTTATTTTCAGACTCTCCAATAACAACTCTACTCTCTTTACAAAAATCAATCTCTTCTCCACTCTTATTCCAAGAAGAGGCAATCTCTGTTATAAACTCAGGATTATAAATTACTCCAAATTTTTTATTTATACAACTATTTTTTTCAGATATTTTTTTTATAAAATCATCTGTTGTTCCTGGAGTAATTGTTGATTTAATAATAATTAATTTTCCATCTAAGTTTAAATTTAATAATTTAGTAAGTGTATCATCAAAAGCATCTAAAGATATTTTTTGATTAATTGTTGGGGTTGGAAGAGTTAAAAAAATTACATCACTTTTTATAATTGCTTCATCAAAGTTACTGCAGATAGGATATCCATCTCTCTCTAATTCTTGTAAAATCTCTTTTGAAATATCAAAAAATGTAACATTAAAGCCATTAGAAAAATAGTATTTTCCTAAAGATTTACCAATATAACCACTTCCAATAATTGAAATATTCATAATTTAACCTCATTTATTCATTTTTAATATCTATTTCTTTTTTGTGTTATTATTATTTTTCTTAGATGTATCATTATTCGGATTCTTCTGATTTGCATGATTGTCTTGAGCTTTTTTAAAAGCATCATTGTTTTTGTCTAGTGTTGTGTTGTTGTGATTTTTTTGATCTGCTTTGTGATTGTTGTTGGAATTAGAATTCCCTTTTGTGTTGTTTGCCATGATTGACTCCTTTTATTATTAATAAACATCACCTATTTCAAATATACAAATTTAATATATTTTTGTCAAGTAAAAAGTTTACAACAAAATACAAAAAAATAATTATTATTTTGTATAACTTCAAATTAAAGTAATTGTTTTATTTTTTTTTATAAACACAAATATTTTGAAAAAAGAATCTTTAGATTATTTTTGTTATAACTCTAATTTTACTCTAAAAGACTCTTTCTCTATCTCAAAAGTATCACTAAATTTTTCAAGAAGTTTTGTAAATGTTTTACAAAAATAATCTTTTGGCTTTATTTCTGATGATAATTTAGATCCAAGATCAGATATTTTTACCCATCCCTCTAAATCATCAGAAAGCTTTGAAGATAACTCTTTGTAGTTACTTTTTAAAATATTTTTTAACTCATCATCTGAATATATTTTTTGAGGTGTATCAAATTTAGGAAGTGGTTTTATGTTTATTATATGATTTTCCCAAAGAAGTTGTGAAAAAAGCAATTTTTGATTTGAGTAGATGTAAAGCTGTTTGATACTATTGTAATTTTGAGTGAGAAAATATTTTGTTATCTCAATTGATGTTGCCAGATTTGGAACTGAATGAAAATTGAGTTTTATAAAAGACTCTTTTAGTCTTTTTGAGAATTGATTATCATCATTTTTTAAAACCATATCCATAGAATCCATAAAGTTTTTTAACTCTCCAAAAATCTCAAACTCAATAGTTAATATTGAAGTTGAATTAATATCTTTATCCTCTTTTTGAAGCTCAAGATAAAGTGTTTCGAAATTGATTTGATTTTGTAAATCCACAAAAACAGTAGTTTTTTTCTCCCTTTCCATATATCTCCTGTTTATAAAAATTAACAAATAATTGCATTTTGCAAAATTTTTTAATACTTGCTTTTTTGTTGTTTTAAAAATATAACTTTAAATTATATTTAAAGTTATTAAAATTTAAGTTATTAGATTTTTCCAATATTGATAACAATATTTCTACCATCAATAGCAGAATTGTTTTGAAGCTCTCTTTTTGACTCTATTTTAGAGTCAATCTCTGATAATATCTGTTTTTTAAAACTCTCTAAAAAATCGATAGTAACATAATTTTTACTCTCCTCTTTTTGAGGAGTCTCCTGTTTAAAGTTCTCAATTTTTTTCTCTATTTTTGAGATTTTTTCATTCACTCCATTATTAAGATATGCAATAGATTGCTCTAAATCTTTTTGTGTTTTACTATCTTTTTGAAATCCCTCTTTTAGATGTTGTAGTTCACTTTCAAAATGGCTTAATGTTACCATATTTTCCCTATTTTTAGGTAAATTACCCTCAAATTCAACAAGTTTTGATAAAATTTTAGAGTTAACTTTCTCAATTTTACTCTCTAAATCGACTGTTATTTTAAGAAAATCCTCCTCTGTTACCCAAGATTTTAATACATAACTTGTTACACTATCAATATCTTTCTCTATTTTTTCAATTTTTTGATTCAACTGAATCTCTAAATCTTTAATAGTGTTGGTTATATTTTTTAAAGAATCACTGTTTTCACTAAATAATTTCTCTAAATGTTCCAAACGATTCTCAATAGGTTTTAGATTTTCAACAACATCTATTTGTTCTGAAACAATAGTTGTTACAATCTGTTTTTGTTCAATTTTACCAAACTCTAGCTCTAAATTAGATATTTTTTCATCAAATCTATTTAAAGTTTTTTCAAAATCTTTTAATGGTTTTTCAAAATCTTTCTCCAGCTTTAAATCTTTTTTGCTACTATTTAAACTCTCTATATTTGCCTCTAATTGAGCAATTTTATCGCTCTGTTTTTTTAGAAGAGTTTGAATATCCTCATTAAAAATCTCTTTAACCATCTTTCGAGATATATCCTGAATAACCAATTTATCTTTAAAATTATCTCGCTCAATCTCATCCTTTTTTTGTGAATCATTTTTTATATTCTCAATCTCCTTTTTAATGATTGTTAATATAGTTTCAATTTTTTTATCCTGCTCCTCAATCATTAACACAATATCATTTGTTCCCATACTAAACTCCCATAACAATAGTTCCATTCCCATTTAAAATTTTCTCAATCTTACCATTTCCTAAAGTTAATATTAGCTCTATATTCATTATAGAGTTATCTTTTTGTATCAACTCAATCAATTTATATTGTAACTCTGGTTTAAATCGAAATGAGTTTAGTTTTTTACTTAATTCAGGATATTTTTTAGTATATTTTTCTTTAAAATAGTTAAAATATAAAGTTTCAAAATCATCATCTGGAGTAACCTCTATATTTTGAATCACTCTTTTTTTTAAAACATTTTTACTATCCTTTACCCAAGCATACTCAAGTTTTTTAAATTCAATATCTTTTTTTTCTAACTCAACAGCATCTTGATAAAAACGCTCTTTGTTCTCTTTTATTTTTGTAAAATAGAAACGAATAATACCTCCTTTATAGTCAAAAAAAAGTCGATAATCTTTTTTATAATGCCTTCTAAAAATAAAACTTCCACCTCCAATTTTTTTATTATCTCCAACATCTCCTGTTTTAAACTGCCTCTCAATCTCTTGAGCAATTTCAAAAATCTCCTCCTCTAGAATTTCAATATCACTCTCTTTTTTAAACTTACTAGAAACAAAAACATCACACATTCAACCCCCTTCTAAAATAGATAATAATTTTATTTTGTAAAATGTGTTAAAAATAGCTACAAAATACAAAATCACCAACTATATAAACCAAAACGATTAATAAGTTTCTGCTCTGAAAAATTAATCTCACTTTTCAGACATAAATTTAACCAATTCAGGAAGATTTTTTAGTAATGTTGGTTCACCTCCAACAAAATTGATTTTTCTTTTTTGTATATTGTTGATATTTGAGAATCTTACAATCTCTTTTAGTGTTGAGATGTAATCTTTATTATCACTTAACTCTTTATATCTTGCAAAACATCCTTTACAAAACATATTACAATTTTTTGTTAAATGATAGTTAACAGAGATAAATGGATACATATTATCCTATACAATAATAATCTATAATCATATTGTATATTGTAATTTGTATTTTGTCAATAATTTTTTTGTAAAATGTTGAAAATAAAATATTTTAATTATTCATAATTTTTATCTCATTAATTAATGATTTTTCTGGATATCCTAAAATTACCATCTCTCCTGAAGGAAGAATTTTTATTTCCACTTTAGTTTCGCCATCTAAAAAATCTTCAATATTATAAAAATCACTAATAAATTCTAATGATTGATTAGAAGAGCCTCTTAAATTCAAAGTTATATCTCTTTTATCCTCTTCATAAGGATTTGCAATTAGGATATCAGATAATTTTATAATTTTTAAATCAATCTCTTTAAATTGTGATTTTTTATAGCCTGTATATAAAATTATAGATAATTTGGGAAACTCATATTTAAATCTCTCTAAAAAATCTAATAAAAGAGTTGATTGATCAAATGGTTCTCCACCAAGAATTGTAATCCCCTCTATTTCATCTTTTTTCTCCTGAATTTTATTTAGTAATTCATTAACAGATAGAGGATTTTTACTCTCAAAAGACCACATTTCATAATTCCAACAACCTTTACATCTTATTGAACATCCTTGAAACCAAACTACTAATCGTTTTCCAGGACCATAAATCTCTGAAATCTCTATTGAATTAATATTGATTTTATCTTTCAATAGGTTCTCCTAATCAAAACAAGTTTTATCTCATTATTTTCTACTTTCTCTTGAACAGAATAGCCATGTTTTTTTGCATTCTCTTTAATTTTGTTCTTATTTTGTTCAATAACCTCTTTTTTTCGTCTCTCAATCTCCTCTTTCTCTTTTTTTAATCTCTCTAACTCTTGTAAATATTTCTCCTCTTCAGCCTTTCTTATTCTCTCATTAAATTCAAATTCAGCCTCTTTATATTTTTTTTCAACTGCATTTAAAAATTCAGAAACATTATTCCAATCTTTCCAATTGGATTGCCAAGATTTAGGATATGTTCCAATTGCATAATTTTCTGCACTTGAATCATGTTTAAATTGGAATCTATTTTGTTGAAAAATAAATGATTGAAATCCATAATAATCCTTTCTTTCTGTAATTATATCATTGCCTGTTTCTGAATAATTTACATTTAATTTAGATAATGCTGTTTTTAAAAAATTTTTGTCTATAAATGGAGTGTTGGTTTTTACAATTGCACTCATTTTAACCTCTTTTAATCGTTGTTCTGCTAATTGTTTTATCCTCTTGATAATACTCATCTGTTTTCTTTTTAGAGATAACATTTTGCTCTAAACCACTCATTATCTCCTCTAATTTTTCTTCACAGATGGGTCCCGTTATTCCTTTTGTTTCTAAAGAGATAGAACCATCCTCTCCAATCACAATAATAATTTTCTCCTCTTTCATTACACCTCCTTTTTTGCAACAACAGAACCTTTTTTGTATATACTATAAAGCAATCTATTTGCCTCTTCTAAATTTCCATAATCTTCAATTTCAATATAAAATTCTCCATTAGCTTCAAATAGTTCAATGTTGTCTTTTGGAAGTTGAAAATTTGGAATAGAGGGAAAATTAACCTCTTTATTTTTCTCTTTTAAACTATTTTTATAG
The DNA here is from genome assembly GCA_016936735.1 of bacterium. Classification (GTDB taxonomy): domain Bacteria; phylum UBP6; class JAFGXH01; order JAFGXH01; family JAFGXH01; genus JAFGXH01. The sequence continues at coordinate 4,498 of JAFGXH010000042.1, read as the reverse complement.
TCTAATTCTGTTGAATCAGAAATATTTGTTTGCTTTTTTTTCAAATCTTCAATCTCTTTTTTACTTTTTTCATTTTCTAATTCTAATTTAGAGACTTTATCATCTAATTTTATTTCTTCAGAGTTTTTGTTTTTTTTATCCTTTTTAAGAGAGCTTAGTTCATTATTTTTTTCTGTTTCTGCTCTTTTTAAAGCTGATATATCTTCATCTAATCCTTTGATATTCTCTGTAAGTTGATTTTCTTCTTCTAAAAGAGATTTAATCTTTTCATCTATTTTATTTAACTCTTGTTCTAAATCAGAAGAATATTCAGCTTCATTACTTTGAAAATCACTCTTTTTTTGATATTTTTGTTTTACTCCTATTTTAGAGTTTTCAAGTGTTGAAATATTTTGTTTTATAGTTGGAATCTTTTTTTTTGATGATTGTTTATCAGATTCTAGTGGAGCTATTTCTTTTTTTAATGTATTTAACTCCTCAGTTTTACTATTAATTAATTTCTCTAAACCAACTAATTCTGATTTAATATTTTCAAGAGTCTCTTCACTATCCTTAATTTCTGTTTCATTTTCAGAAATTTTATTTTCTAACTCCTCTATTTTATCATTTCTTTTTTGGAGCTCAATCTCATTTTGATACTCATTATCTTTTTGATGTATCTCTAAAACTATCTTTTTTAAATCTTCATATCTCTTTTTAAAATTGTAATCAGTGGAGAAATCTGATTTAAACTCCTCTATATCATTAAGTAACTCTTTTGCTTTTCTTTTTTTCCCAGTAAAAACGTTTATCCATTTTTTAATTGTACCTTCTCCATCAAACATTTTTTTACATTTGTCCTCTGAATTTTTGATTATCTCCTCTTTTTGTTTATTAAATTTACTCCAATCATCATACAGTTTAGATTTTTTTGAATTATTTGCTCTATATGGAGGTAAAACATTCCAAATATATCTTATATTTTTGATATATTTTTTAGGAGTAAAATCTTTTGGCTCTACATTATTCATATCCTCTATTTTTTCTGAAGAGATATCTTTTAAAATCATATCTTCATTCTCTTTTATTTTTATAAAACCACTTTCGCTCCAATCCTCATCAAATGGTAAAATTGTTGAGTAAATATTTTTTAAAGAGTTCTCTTTTAAAATCCATTTGCTAGATAATAAGTTAGAGATTTTTTTTAAATTTATTACTAATGAACCAATAGTTATAGATGAAGATTGTTCAGAGATTTTTTGTCTTAAATTTTTTGACAAATAGATACTATTGTTAAAATTTTTAATCAAATTTTTTGAGCTGTTATTAAATGGTAGATATAAATCTCCATTAAAATCTTGATTATTTACAAAATTGATAGAGTCATTAAAATTGCTTAATGGAACAGATATTTTCTCTTTTATATCTTCTGGTTTTCCTTGAATAATCTCAATTCCAGATTTTTCCCAAAATAGATAGCAATATGAATAAAATAGATCTTTTGTTTCATTCTCATTTAAATCTAAAAAAGGATTATCCTCTAGTTTATCCAATGGGTTAAAAAATAGAAACCCCCTATTATCAATAATGATATAATCATTTGATAAATCAGAAAAAACTCTTACAAGCATTTTTGAAAATCTTCCAATTTCCGATTTAATTAGGTTTTCTGATTTTATCAAAATATATACATTTATACCCTCATTAGCTTTTTTTTCAAGTTCAAAAAGAAGTTTACCATCTATTTTTTGTGTTGAAGATAAAACAATTTTTGTTTTAGAGTCTTCGATATAATCAACATTAAAATCATGTTTCTCTATTTTTTCAGTTAAATTTTCAAAATATTTTATCCTATCATCCTCATAGGATATTGTTTTATCTTTCTTAATTTTAACAATTTTACCCATATTAATTCTCCTTTTTGATATGCTCTCTAAATATTTTGCGAGAGGAGTAATTGTCATGTTTTGAAAATGTGGTTTTATTTTTTACAGTTATAAAACCTTTTTTACAATTTAAAAAACTGTTTAAAGAGCCTCCAACTTGCCAACACTCTTTCTCATTTTCATTTATAAACCAATATCTATCATGTTGAGTTGAATCATCAATAATAGAGATATTAAAATGTTTCTCAAGTGCCATTAAAATATCAGAGTTTTTATTTGCATATCTATCAATAATTATAATTGAATCCCCCTTTTTTAGACTAATCTTTTCTTCTAACCATGATAATACATCTTGATTTTTTTCCTTTTCTAAGTAATAGACATCTTTCTCTATAGTACCATTTATATTAAATGGGTCTAAATCACTTAATGCTTTTAAATGCCAATAATCTTTTGAATATTTTTCAACAGATTCGATTAATTTATCATAATTAAAATGACAATCATATTTATCAAAAGCCTTTGTTTCCTCTTTTAAATTACTCCAATCATCCATTAAATCACTTTTGGAATAATACCTATCTTTAAGGTTTACTTTCTTAAATAGAGCACTTAACCACTTAACTGCATTAACCTCATCAAAAGGCATTAAAGGAACTTTTTTTAAATTTATTTTATCAAAATAACCATAAGAGATCTCTTTATTTTTTAATTCAAAATCTGAATAAAATATTTCAGGATCAACTCCATCTTTAAACTCATAAATTAATCTATTATAATCCTTATTCCAATTTCCATCAAAAATTTTTATAACATTTGATAAATCGATTTTAATACTATTTCTCTTTTTATCAATCTGTTTATTCTCTAATTTACCATCAAAATACCATAGTGAATTAACTGTATTATTTTCAAAATTAGCATCAATCTCTAAAATTAAATCCACAGAGTCTCTTGAACTCTGTTTTGAAGTTACTGGCTCTATTTTTATAATTTCAAAACTTTTAAATTCACTTTCAATTAATGTTTTCCAACCTCCTTTAAATCTATCTATTAAATTTGTTTCCTCATTTTCTTGATTTGATTGTTTGGGTTTAACTCTTTTCAAAAAAAGTAAGTAATCAGTAAATAGTTTATGAGAAACATATTGTAAATTATATTTTCCATACTCTCTTTCAACAAGCTCTTTCTCAACAACCACTCCATTTTTAACTATTTTTAAAGCCTCTAAAACTCCAATAATGCTATTTATTGAGTATTCATCAAAACCTTTTTTCAAATACTCTCTTATATCCTCTTCAGTATCCATATTTTTTAATAATTCATGATATGGATGTTTTTCTGAACTCAATAATATCTCTGCTATAATATCAACAGAAGATATAGGTAAAGTTACTTTTAATACTATATTCATAATCTCTCCTCAAACTCATTTTTTGCAAGCTCTTTAAGATGAGTACTTCTATTCTTATCACTTAAAAAAAACTCTTTATACCCAAAAATAACTCTTTGATATTTAGCTCTAGTTAATGCAACATTCAAGCGATTTATATTGTCCAAAAATCCAATTTTTTTATTTCTAACCATACTTAAAAAAATAACATCTGCCTCCATCCCCTGAAATTTATCAACAGTATAGAGAAGTATCTCAATACCATCTTTTTCAAATCTTGAAATAGATCTTGGTTTATTACAATACTCTCTTAATTTTTCACGTAATAAAGCCTCTTGTGGTCTATAAAATGTTATTACTCCAACTATCCAAGACTCTTTATTATCTTTTGGATTATTTTTTGCAAATTCAATAAAATGTCTTAACTCATCTATCAGTTTCTTTGCTTCTGATTCATTTTTGTTATCTTTCTTGATATTATTGTTTTCTACATTGATCCAAACTGCTCTTTTTGAGTATCTTTTATAACTCCAATCTCGATCAATTTTATTACTATCCTGAAGAGCTACCTCTTTTGTTTCTGAATTTGTGTAAAAACTCTCTCTTGAGAATTTAGCAATCTCAGGATGCATTCTATGTTGATATAAGAGTATTTCATGTCTCTGTTTTAGTAAATTTTTCGGAAATCCTTTTGTTAATGTTGTTTTATACTCACTTTGTTCACCATTTCCAACCTGAATTGACTCTAAAATAGATGGAAATGTCATATAGTATATTCTCTCTACATCTTTTCTTTTTTCGCAGATTGGTTTAAGAAGTTCATAGCTTTTCTCTTCATAAGAGCTATTCTCTTTAAGCATCCTTTTTTCATAAACTCTTACCATTCTCCAAGATAACTCCTCCTCCCAACTTTTTTCATTAAATTTATTCATAAATTCATCTGCAATATCCTCATTATTTGGAATAGTTTTTCCATTTTTATAAAAATAACCCTGTTGATATTCAAATGAATATAAAACATCTCTTTTTTTTGAAAGGTGAATATGAGTTTTGGGAATATATTTTTGATACTCTTCAAAATAGTTCTCATTTATTAAAATTATATCACTGCTTAGTATTTTAAATAAAGAGTCCCTAGTTGTGATTTCATTAAGTAGTACTAGATTTTCATCAATTTTTTCTGAATTATCCTTTGATTGAAGATGTTTAGCATTAAACCAATCTTCAATTATTAAAACTT
>JAFGXH010000367.1 GCA_016936735.1 bacterium | reverse complement strand
TTTTTTCTTTTTAGTAAATAAATTTAAGACTTTATTTACTTCTTCAAGTCCCTCTCCACGTAGTGGGGAGGGATTTAGGGTGGGGGTAAAAGAAAATCTTTTTTATTCTCTAATATCCCTCCTCCGCAAATAAAAAAAAATATATCATCACACTCAGTGGGTTAAAACCCACTGTTCATGTAGGAATGTTATAATAATTGTATTCATTGCAAAGAAAAAAATTATATCATTTTCTTTCTTCAAGTCCATCGCCAAGTCTTTTTAAGCCCCTCGCCCTTCGGGAGAGGGGTTGGGGTGAGGGGCTAAGAGGGATTTAGGGAGAGAGTTCTTTAAAAAAAAATATACAAAATAGTTTATCACACTCAGTGGGTTGAAACCAACTGTTCATGTATGATTAAAACTCAGATTGTAAGTATTAAACAATCTACCCTCAACAAAAAAGAGTAGGCAGAATAGAACTATAGAATATACTTTGCTCTATTTTCTTTTTAAAATAAATATACTATATTTTACTTTTGTTCCAATTGCTGTACCCTGTATAATTATTTTTAATCTCTGATACTCCTGTTTAAGCTTTTTATATAACAACTCACTATCTATTTTAGAAAACTGTTTATTGGCAGTTTGATTTGTTATATCTTTATCAATAGATTTTAATCTCTCTATTATTTCAGAAAGCTCCATTTTAAATTGCAATAAAGACTCTAATGTCTCACTCTCTAACTTTAAACTAATATTCTCAAATGCTCTGAGAAATCCCTTTTTATCTCTTGTTGTCTCTGTTAGATTTTTTGGAAAATATAGCTTATACATACTATCTCTATCCTGTTTCACACGAAACTCAATCTCTTTAAATAGCTTTCTTGCACTTTTGTTTACCTCTACTTTTGTCTCTTTTATAATACTTTTAGTTGTCTCATTTGATGAGTTATCACTATTAACTCTATTTAACTCATCAATAAGAGTTTTTATTATAACTATCTGCTCATCAAGCCACTCATTTCTAAATGATTCATGCTTCTCTAATACTGCAAAAGTGAAGTTAATCTCCTCTAATAAATCTCTAAATCTGTAATCCATTATATACCTCTGATATGTTATTACTCCATTGTAAGCAATTATAATTTTTTTTTCAAGAATAAATATCTTTTTTACTATTTTATTTATTGGAGTGTGTTAAAAAAGTGGCTCAAGTATATCATCTGATACAATATTCGGAATTGTTATATGTGAGTTTGTATATTTTTTATTAAACTCCTCACACACATCAATAGAGTTACTGTTTCTTGCCCAAGAGCGGCGAGCAACTCCACCCATAACATCCCAAAGTAGTGAGTTTTTTATAATGTTATCAACTCTTTCTGAACCATCAAGTAGTAATCCAAAGCCACCATTGATAACTTTTCCTATTCCAACTCCACCACCATTGTGTAGTGCAACTAAACTCATTCCTCTTCCACTATTTCCTGCAAAAATCTGAGTTGCCATATCTGCCATTATGTTTGAACCATCTTTTATATTTGATGTCTCTCTAAATGGACTATCTGTTCCACCTGTGTCATGATGGTCTCTTCCTAACATAATTGGCCCAACCTCACCATTTTTTACCATCTCATTGAATTTCAAAGCGATTTTAACTCGTCCCTCTGCATCCTGATATAGAATTCTTGCATAAGAACCAACTACAAGTCTGTTTTTCATCGCATCTATAACCCATTGATAGTTATCTCTATCCTGATATCTTCTTGTTTTATCAATACAGGAGGCAGCAGCAGCATCTGTTTTTACTAAATCATTCTCATCTCCTGAAAGACAAACCCAACGAAATGGACCATAACCATAGTCGAATAGCTCTGGGCCAAGAATATCCTCAACATAACTTGGAAAAATAAAGCCATCAAAAGTGTTCACACCATTTTTTGATATTGATAACTCACCTGCATCAAACACCGCTTTCATAAAACTGTTACCATAATCGAAAAAATATGTTCCTGACTCTGTTAGATTTTTAATCGCCCTGAAATGTCTTTTAAGCGAACTATTAACAAGCTCTACAAACTGAGTTTTATTTTCAGATAGTAGTGCTGTTCTCTCCTCAAAAGATAGACCCATAGGGCAGTATCCACCCTCATAAACTGCATGGCAACTTGTTTGGTCTGATAGTAGATCTATTTTTATACTATTTTCATGTGCATACTCTAGTAGCTCAACAATATTTCCATAAAAAGCAATTGATAATGGCTCACCCTTTTCTGCAGCATTATGTGCATACTCAAAAGCATCTGCTGGAGTTTTTGCAATTTTTTTAACCCAACCCTGTTTATGTCGAGTCTCTATTCTTGAGTAGTCAACCTCTGCAATTATTCCAACTCCTCCAGCTATCTCAACAGCCTTTCCTTGAGCTCCACTCATACCTCCGAGACCTGAAGAGACAAATAGTTTCCCTTTCAAATCACCATCAGATGAGACTCCTAGTTTAACTCTTCCAGCAATTAATAGAGTGTTATATGTTCCATGAACAATCCCTTGAGGACCAATATACATCCAACCACCAGCAGTCATTTGACCATAGTTTGCAACACCTAATGCTGCTGCTCTATTAAAATGTTCTGATGTGTCAAACATTCCAATCATTAAACCATTTGTTATGATTACTCGTGGAGATTGTGGTGATGAGGGGAAAACCCCAAGAGGATGACCACTCATAACAACTAAAGTCTGATTCTCATCTAACTCCTGAAGATACTGCTTTAGCAAATTATATTGCATCCAGTTTTGACAAACTGCACCAGTCTCCCCATAGGTTATCAACTCATAAGGATATAGTGCAATATCAAAATCTAAGTTATTATCAATCATAAGTTGGAAAGCTTTTCCCTCAAGAGTTTTACCTTGATACTGTTCAATTGGTTTTGCTTTTATCTCACCTTGAGGTCTGAATCTGTAACCATAAACTCTCCCTTTCTCCTCAAGCTCTGTTAGAAACTCTTTTGCCATAATCTCATGATACTCCTGTGGAATATAGCGAAGTGCATTTTTTATTGCTAACTTTTTCTCATTCTCATTCAAAGTAAGCTCTCTTTTTGGAGCTCTTCTTATTCCATCTTTAAAAGTTGGATACTCTGGAAAAATAAATTGAGTTTTAATCATAACAATCCTTTATCAACTCTTACTAACAGTTTTATTATAGTAAAAATGACACTCTTATCAAGAAGAAATATTTTAATTAATTTAATAATCTTAAATTTTTTCTATCTTCTCAATATTTTTCTTTAAATCAGTTGCCAACAGATTTTTTTTGTTGGCATTGTATATCTTAAATTACAAATTTGTAGATTGAAATAGTCATTGAGTAAAGTTATGGTTACTTAATTATCAAAGGTTGTTATTACTTTACATCCTGAACACATCTAAAACCAGTAAGAGAGAGATCCAGAATATCACGAGGACAAATAACCATTCGACTATCCACCCTTATATCATTAATATTACTTTCAAAATTACCACCTCGTAATACATAACAATTTTGATTTTTATCATTCCAACTATTTGTCCATTCCCTAACATTTCCACTCATATCATATAAACCATATCCATTTGCTTTTTTTGTTCCAACTTCATAAATTTTTGTAGTATATTTTGAGTTTGAATCCTTTATCCATGCAACTTCAGATGGATCATCACTTCCTGCATATATATAATTTTGATTTCCTTTTGCTGCATATTCCCACTCATCTTCAGTTGGTAATCTTTTTCCTAACCATTTACAGTAGTTTTTTGCTTCTTGAAAATAAACACATGTTACAGGAGTATTATCTGGATGAGTATTTGAAGAGTTATTGTAAAAAGGTTGTATTGTTGTATGATCAATAAGGTATCCTACACATTTTCCATCATCGTAATGTTGTTTTTGGCATTTTCCTGCCTTTACACATTTTTGATACTCTCCATTTGTAACTTCTGTTACATCCATTTTAAATTTTTTACCTTTAATATTTACCATTTTTCCAATTTTTTTTTCCTGTATTTGCATTACTATTTTTGTATCAATTTTTATTGTGATAGTCTCTTCTTTATCTTCATACCCATTTTTAGTAACTTTAACTTTATAAACTCCTTGTTTCAATTTTGTTGAAAATGGTATTTTCCCTGTAATTTTATCATCTATATAAACTTTTGCATCCAAAACATCTGAATCTATCATTAAATCATAAAACTTTTCATTTAATTCAACAGAAATTTTTTCATTTTGTTTTACATATAGATTTTTTTCAACTGTTTCATATCCATTTTTTTCAAATTTAACTTTCAAATACCCTTTTGTTAAATTTATAGTAAATGGTGTAATACCAAGATATACATCATTTACATCAAATACATCAACATTTAATGGATTTGATGTAAATTCAATTTTATACTTTACATCCTGTTTTAATTTTTCTTCTGTTATTTCACCTTTTAGATCCAAAGTAAATAAATTTAATACCAATGATATTATTGTGAATAGTAATATTTTCATTACATCTCCTTTATTAGATTGATTTTTGTTGGTATTATAATTTTTTTTTAAAATTAATACCAATATTATTATATTACATTATATTATATTAATTATTTTTGCAATGATTTTTCTTAAAATTCTGAATTCAAATCTGATATTTTTTTATATGTTGTAATTATTTAAAACAGAGTTTTACCATTTTCATAAATTAGTTCATCATCAGCATATATTTTGCCACCATCTCTTAAATCGCAAATCATGTCCCAGTGAATTGCAGAGTCATTGTCTCCACCTGTTTCAGGGAATCCAGCTCCAACTGCAAGATGGAATGTTCCACCAATTTTTTCATCAAAAAGGATGTTTTTAGTGAAGTTTTGAACACCATAGTTTGTTCCTACTGCAATCTCTCCAAGATATCTTGCACCCTCATCTGTGTCAAGAATAGCATTAAGAAACTCTTCACCTTTACCTGCTGTTGCCTCAATAACTTTTCCATCTTTAAATGTGAGTCTAACATCCTCAACCTCTTTACCTGAATATATTGCAGGGAAGGAGAATCTAACTGTTCCATTTGCAGACTCTCTTATTGGTGTTGTGAAAACCTCTCCATCAGGAAAATTCTCATGACCATCACAGTTGATCCATTTTCTTCCATCAACTGAGAGTGTTAAGTCTGTATCTTTTGCAACAAAACGGAGTGTTTTTTTAGTTTGCATAAAGTCGGCGATTTTTTGTTGGAAAGCACTAATTTTTTCCCACTCTTGTGATGGATTTTCAGAGTTTAACAAACCTGCACCATAAACAAAATCTTCATACTCTTCAAGAGACATTCCAGCCTCTTGAGCATCTGAGTGTGTTGGAAATTGTGTTCCACACCATTTTGCTTTACCCTCTGCAACTCTTTGAAAGAAAACATTAACTGCATCTTTTCTTGCAAGTCTATTAAGAGCTATCTTTTTTGAATCAACATTGCTTAGTGGTTTAGTGTTATATCCACCCCAGATAGTTAATACAGCATCATAGTTTCTATAAACCATATCCTCTTTAGGTGAGAGATGTTTTAACTGCTCATCTGAGCCATTTTTTAGTAAAATCTCTTTTAATCCCTCAAGTTCAATATTTAAATCTGGATGAGCTCCAACCTCAATAGCCTCTCTATAAACCTCTTTTACCAATGGATGTGCAATATCTGATGTGTTAATTGATAGTAGCTCACCTTTTTTCAGTTTAAGTGAGTAGTTTACAAGTAGTTGTGCCAGTTTTTTAACTCTTAAGTCTCCCATTATAAAATCTCCTTAAAAACAGTTAATTAGAAAAAATATAAATCACTCAAAGTAGTCTGCAGGAACAAAAGGAAAAAATTTAGTGTATTCAATCTCTTTTCCCTCTTCCATTGGAATAGATCTTTTAATCTCATTAAAAGAGTGATCTTTTGCTGCTAAATCCATATATTTTTTATGGAAAATAGTCATAAAAGCCTGAAAATCCTCATCCTTTTTTGTTTCCAGATAGGTTAAATATTTTTCCATTGTTGAGAAAGATTTAAAATATTTTAAATCTCTCTTTGCTGTCTCATCATTATCAACAAGATATTTCGAAAATTTGGAATAGTACTCAACTAAACTCTCCTCTTTTGCCTTTTGAGCAAGAGATTTCTCATAATCTCTTAAAGCCTCTCTATACCATGCAGCCTCTGTTGATTCCAAATTTAGAAGCTCTGGGTCCTCAAAAGACTCTTTATCACTCCCATCACTATTTTTTAACTCAACATCTAAAAGACCTCTATAAATTCTTGATATAACCTCATAATCAAATGGTTTTTTAATAAGAGCTTTGAAATAGAACTCCATTGGATCTTTTAGAGACTCCTCCATTCTATCAACCTGTTCCTCTGTTAATTCACCCTTTTCAAGTTTCTCTCCAATAAGCTCCTGCTCTTTATAAATCAGATCACCCATTAATAGATTTGTCTCCATTCCATCTGAATCTTTTTGAAGGAGGAAATCTGCATAATATTTTGCTTTTGGAATCTCTTTCAGTTCAAGATAGCTCTCTGCAATACAGAATGTAACAAAAAACGATGAGGCATTTTGATTTAAAAGAGATCTACAAAGCTCTAAACGCTCTTTTGCATCTCTTTTTTTATATATTGTATAGTAATTTGCATATATATCCTCATTATTAAAGAAATATTTATCTGCCAATTTCAGATGTTTTAATGCAGATTCAAAATCCCCTTTTAATATATAGGCATCAGATAGTAATTTATCTGCTGTTGGATTCTGTTTATCTAATTTTAGTGATTGATTTAACTCAGATATTGCTGAGTTTATATCCATAAATCTAAGTTTTATTGTTGCAAGAGAGTTGTAGTAATATATATCTTTATCAGATGCTAATTTCATGTAAACATGATATGCAATATCTCTAGCTGGTTCAATATAATATCTTGCAGATAGAATATCTCTGTTTTTTTTGATAGCCTCATCAAAAAACTGTTTACTAAGCTCTTTCTCTTTTAAAAAATATGATAAAACACTATAATATAATAGATGTGATTCATCAAACTGGACTGTTTTTGATTCAAAAATAGATTTTATTTTAAGTAATAGCTCCCTTACATCTTTGTTATAACCATTTTTTGCAATAGTTGAGTGGATTAAATAGAGATATTTATATGGATCATTATTGTCAACTTTGTTTAAAAAAGAGATTGCATCATCATATTTCTTTCCAATAGTTAGCATAATTGAGAGATAAAGGTAGTAACTATTTTTTTCAGGTTGATAAATAAGAGCCTTTCTTAAATGGGAACTAGCCTTTTCTAAATCTCTTTTTGAGAAGGCATCAGCCATTTGAATAACCTCTAATTCATCATTCATATCATCAAAAACAACATCATTCTGCTGAGAAAAAACTGGGTTTATTAATAATATAACTGATATTAAAAACATAATCACATGTTTTTTCATAACCTCTCCTTATAAAAACAATCTATTATTCTCTATTTTTACTCAATTGTCAATTTATATAAGATTAATTATTTTTAAAAAGATTGTGAAACTATTAT
>JAFGXH010000366.1 GCA_016936735.1 bacterium | reverse complement strand
CTAAAAAAATAAAAAAAAAATAAAAAAAATACTTGACATCCTAATTCATTTATACTATATTCACACTCGCAGGGTAGAGCAGTTTGGTAGCTCGTCGGGCTCATAACCCGAAGGTCGGAGGTTCAAATCCTCCCTCTGCATCCAACACAGGCCCCGAAAGGGGCTTTTTTTTTAGTTATATATATTTTATTTCTTATCTATTTGGAGGATAAGTGTTAACATCAAAACAGACAGCATTCTTAAAAGCAATTGCTCATCAAGAGAAGGCAAAATTTCAAATTGGAAAAAATGGGGTAACAGATGCTTTACTTGATGGCATTTCATCATATCTTAAGGCTCATGAGTTAGTTAAAATAAAAGTTTTTGAAATAGAAGATGGTTTAACTATAAAAGATTTAGCAATAGATATTGCAGATAAACTTAAAGCAGATTTAGTATCTACTCTTGGAAAAACTATTGTACTTTTTAGAAGAAATCCTCAAAATGTTAAAATAGTTTTACCTAAAACAACAGATAAAAAAAATAAATCCAACAATTAAAACAGCACAATAGAGTGAACTTTTATAAAAAAGTTCAAGGAGAGCAATCATTTATTATAACTCATCCAAAATAAAATTTAATATTGATGTTATAAAAGAGAGTTGATAGTGAAGAGCATTAGTTTTTTTTATTAAACTATTTAACAAAACCTATGATTGTTAATACTAATCCAATAACACCTAATGAGATTCCAGCAATATTCATCATTTTTTGTTGTGATTGAAGATCTTTTATTAATGTATCTTGAGATCTATCTGCAAGATTAAATGGTTCCTCTTTTTTGTTTGTTTCACCAAGATAGAGTCCATCTGCACTTGGAATAATACCTGCTGTTAAAAACACCTGAAAATCAACAGGAACAATAGATTCGGTTTTACGATGTGCAATAACCTTCTCCTGATTTGTAAGAGCTGAAAGAAAATTACCTAGAAGCCCTCTATCCTCTTGCTGAACTGGATGTGTTTCAACTTTTTTATTATGTGCTAAATCATATTTTAATCCAGCTGGATTTACAAGAATCTCTCCTGAACTATCCTTTACTTTAAATTGAGTGAATTTAATATCTGATGAACCTGTTCTCCACTCTCTAACTGTTCTTGTTTTTTTCTGAACATTTCCCTCTGAATCTCTCTCCTCATATTGCTCTTTTTTCTCAACCTCATACTCCTCTAAAAGAGAGTAGTAAACACATGGAGTATTTGAAAGAGGGGCTTTTAATGGAGAATCAGAAACTGTTTTTCCATAAACAGCAACATATGCAAGAGGTTTGTTATCCATTCCATCTAAATCTTTTGCAACCTCACCATAAATCTCTAAATGATCTTTAACAGGTTTTACCTCAACAGCACGAAGTGCAAGTATTTTATCTTTTGCTCTAAAAGCAAGAAATGCAAGGATTGCACCAACAACAATCAAAATAATTCCTAAAATATGCATAAAAACCTCCTAAAAAAGTGAATAATAAAATAAAACAGTGGTTGAAAATATTATTATAGAGTAGATATATTTAAATCTCTATTTTCCCACTTCTCTTAAAAATATTGAAAGTAAATCACTATTATCTCTATTTAGTTTTACCCCCAAAATAAAAACAACTAAATCACCAGAAGATAAATCATTTGATTCAATAAGTTTATCCTCTGCAAAAGTAATAAACTGTTTAAAATCATTAAATTCAGGTGCTATTTTACCAATAACCCCCCATAAAAGTCCCAATTTTGTTTGGGTATTTTTATTGTTTGAGTAGGCAATAATTGGTGCTTTTGGACGAGTTTTGCTTAATAGAAGTGGAGTATAACCACAATTTGTTAAACAAATAATAGCCTTTATTGGAAGATTCTCTGTTAATTTTGAAACAGCTCTAGCAACCTCATAACCACTATGATTTTTAAACTCTGGATAGGAGAATCGATACTCTGATGGTTTTAAAAATATCTCCTCCTCTGTAACATTTAGAATTTGATTCATTGTATTAACAACATGAATTGGATTAACTCCAACAGATGTCTCTCCACTAAGCATAACAGCATCTGTACCATCTAAAACAGCATTGGATACATCTGTTACTTCTGCTCTTGTTGGAAGAAAATTTTGTGTCATTGAGTCTAACATCTGTGTTGCAGTTATAACAATTTTTCCCATTTTATTAGCTTCTGATATCAAATATCTTTGAATGCTTGGAAGAAGTGTGATATTCATCTCAACACCCAAATCTCCCCTTGCAACCATGATTCCATCAGAGTATTCAATAATTTTTTGTATGTTATCAAGTGCTTGAGGTTTCTCAATTTTAGCAATAATTAGTGGTTTTTTGGTTGTTGGATGTCTATTTATTAATGCTCTAAGCTCAACAATATCCTCACTATCTCTAACAAAAGAGATTGCAACAACATCAACACCATTATCTAAACCAAAGTTTAGATCTTTTATATCTTTCTCTGTTAATGCTGGAATATTTTTTAGTGGTGAACCTGGTATATTAACCCCTTTATGACTAGATATCTCTCCACCCTGTATTACTACTGTTTTAACAGATTCACTATCTTTCTCAACAACTTGAAGAGATATTAATCCATCATTAACTTGAATAGAATCTCCAATATTTAACTCATCAATTATCTCTGGATATGATAAAGATGCCTCTCTCTCATTTCCAATAAAATGCCCCTTTTTTAAAGTAAAAAAACTATCTTTTTTCAATAATATTGGGGTTTCAAAATTATCAACTCTTATTTTAGGACCCTGTAAGTCAAGTAACACTGTAATGGGATAATCATTATTATCTGCCTCTTGACGAATTTTTTTTAAAATCTCAAGATGCTCTTGGTGTGAACCATGAGAGAGATTTAATCTAAAAGTATCAACTCCAGACTCTATTAATTTATTAATAGTCTCTTTGCTGTTGCTAGCTGGTCCCATTGTTGCAATAATTTTTGTTCTTGTTCCTTTTAAAATTGAATTCATAAAAACCCCTGATTTAAACAGTATTGATTATATATATTTTTTTATAAAAAGACAAATTTTATCTGAATTTTACTAAAATATTAATATAATAACTAAAAAATCATAAATATTTGAATATTATTTATTTTTTCGTTATAATTGCTTTTATTTGTATGGAGTGTTAAAATGAAGAAATTAGCAATTATTTTTAGTTTGATTTTTTTAGTTATGGCTTGTGGTGGAAATGATCAGGTATCAAAAAAAGAGTACCAAGATAAAACAGAGCAAAATGACAAAAGAATCGATAGAAAAATGAATAATCTTGATAAAATGACAGACAAAATGGATGGAGAAGAGGTTTCTGATACAAAATCAGAGGGAACTGGTGATGAAGAAACTGATAAAAGAGATGATAGAATTGAATCAAAAAATAGTGCTATGGATAAAGCGATGGATGAATTAGATAATGAGTAAAAATCATTAATCTATAAAAATAAAAAAAGGGATGATAATCATCCCTTTTTTTAAATTAAAAATATTTTTTAGGATGGGTTTATGAAAAAAATAGGAGTTGGAGTTTTAGGAGCAACAGGAGCTGTTGGTCAACGATTTATTCAGTTATTAGAGAATCATCCTTGGTTTGAGGTAGTTTTTATTGCTGCATCTCAAAAATCTAGTGGGAAAATATATGAAAAAGCAGTTAAATGGAAACAAACAACATCAATTCCTAAAAATATTTCAACTATGCTTGTATCAAATGTTGATTCAAAAAATATAAATGGTGCACAAATAATGTTCTCTGGATTAGACTCCTCTGTAGCTGAAGAGGTTGAAAAGTTTTATGCAGAAATGGGAGTTTTTGTAATATCTAACTCAAAAAATCATAGAATGTATGAAAATATACCTCTTTTAATTCCAGAGATAAACTATGAACATATAAAATTAATTGAAAAGCAGCCTTGGAGTGGAGCAATTATGACCAATCCAAACTGTTCTGCAACATTTTTTACAATGGTAGCTGGAGTTCTAAATAAGAGATGGAAAATAAAAAATATAAATGTTGTAACTATGCAGGCAATCTCTGGAGCAGGATACCCAGGAATTCCAAGTTATGATATATTAGGAAATGCTGTTCCATATATTGGTGGTGAGGAGGAGAAAATGGAGACGGAACCACTAAAAATAATGGGAGAGTTAAAAGATGGAGTAGTAGAGTTTGCAGATATCACAATATCATCTCAAGCAAATAGAGTTGCTGTTATTGATGGTCATTTAGAGTCTGTCTCAATATCATTTAAAGAGACTCCACCAACAATAGAGGAGATTATTAGAGAGTTAGAGAGTTATGAATCACCTTTATCAAAATTTAATCTTCCATCTGCTCCAAAATATCCAATAAGAGTTATGAAAGAGGAGGATAGACCACAACCAAGATTAGATGCTGGTTTTGAAAATGGTATGGTAACATCTGTAGGAAGAGTTAGAAAAGACTCAATTTTTGATTGTAAAATGACTGTTTTAGGTCATAATACTCTTAAAGGTGCTGCTGCTGCTGCTGTTTTAAATGGAGAACTTCTATATTCACTATATCCAGAAAAATTCAAATAGTATCTCTATTTTATATATTTTAATATCTATTTCTATTTAAAATCACCTGTTTATTGAAAAGAGATGAATTATATATTTCTTTTTGTAGACTGTAAGTTTTGATTAATTTATGGCTAGTTGATTATGTAAAATTACTATTATTAAAATAGATAATAATTGATTTTAAATATTTAAAATCATAATATATCAT
>JAFGXH010000365.1 GCA_016936735.1 bacterium | reverse complement strand
TTTTTGCTCTATTTTGGGGAAACTATTTCACCTTTAAGAGCATGTACACTTCCTGATATAATTTTGACATTAACAATATCACCCAATTTATATCCAGTAATATCATCAATAAACACTTTTCGATTTCCTCTACTTCTTCCAGAGAACTGATTTTTATCTCTTCCATCATTCTCCTCTTCGATTAAAACCTCTTGGATTGAGCCAATTAATTTTGATGTTCTTGATTTTGAAATCTCCTCTTGAAGCTCTTTAAGTTTGTATAGTCTCTCTTTTTTTTCATCTTCAGGAATTGGATCTTCCATATCATAAATTGGTGTCATTGGTCTTGGAGAGTATAAAAAAGAGAATGAGTTATCAAACTCAACAATTTTCATCACTTTTAAAGTCTCTTCAAAATCGGTTGCTGTCTCTGTTGGATATCCAACAATAATATCTGTTGTAATCTCTAATTGAGGCATTTTATTTTTCATATACTCTATTTGAGATAAATAGAGCTCTGAGTTATATTGTCTTCTCATATGTTTTAAAACATCATTTGAACCAGATTGTAATGGATAATGAATATGCTCCATCACTTTATCAAGTTCTGAAATTGCATCCATAACAGACTCAGTGAAATATTTTGGATGTGGAGATGTAAATCTTACTCTTTCAATACCATTAATCTCATTTATTTTGTGAAGAAGTGAGGCAAAATCAACTCCATTATATTTATATGAGTTAACTGTTTGTCCAAGAAGAGTTATCTCTTTTACACCTCTTTCGGCCATCATCTCAATCTCTTTAAGAATTGCATCAACTGGACGTGAAATCTCTCTACCTCTCACATAAGGAACAATACAATATGAGCATCGTTTATTACATCCCTTCATAATTGTTACAAAATCTGAAAATTTTGAAAAGTTATAATCAGTATCAATCTCAACAAACTGATACTCCTCTCTCTCTTGAAACTCTGTTTGAACAACAGCTTTACCACTCTCTTTCACTTTTTTTACAACATCAGGTAGTGATGATATTGCATCTGTTCCAACAACTAAATCAAGGTATGATATCTGTTTTATTAACTCCTCCCCTTTTTGCTGTGCAACACAACCTGTAACTCCAAAAAGAAGCTCTTTATTACTCTCTTTTAGTGGTTTAAGTCTTCCAAGTTGGGAGTGAACTTTATTCTCTGGTCCCTCTCTTACAGAACATGTATTGAGAAGAATTAAATCTGCCTCATCTGGAGATTCACTCCAATCATATCCCTCATGTTTCATTATCATTTTCATTCTTTCTGTATCATGAACATTCATTTGGCAGCCAAATGTTATTATATGTATCTTTTTATTACCCATTTTCTTCCTAAAAATAAAAATCTCTATCATATTTTTAAAAAAAAATCTATATAAAACTGGGGTTTTCTTATTTGTTAGGTTATTTAAGTAGTTATTTTCTTGTAGTACACTGTTCATTTCTGTATTACTTTTATATTTTTCTTGAAGATATAAAATTATTGCATGAACAGTGGAAAGGTGATTGAGCTTGTCGAAATCTAACCCACTGAAAAGATAAGATAGATTATCAAAACTCTCTATGCGTTTTTACATGACAGCTTTTGCATAGTGAAAACTCTCTGTGCGTTTTTACATGAGAGCTTTTGTATAGTGAAAACTCTCTGTGCGTTTTTACATGAAAGCTTTTGCATAGTGAAAATGCTCTGTGCGTTTTTACATGAGAGCTTTTGTATAGTGAAAACTATCTGTGCGTTTTTACATGAGAGCTTTTGTATAGTGAAAACTCTCTGTGCGTTTTTACATGACAGCTTTTGTATAGTGAAAACTCTCTATGCGTTTTTACATGGCAGCTTTTGCATAGTGAAAACTCTCTATGCGTTTTTACATGATAGGTTTTGCATAGTGAAAACTCTCTGTGCGTTTTTACATGAGAGCTTTTGCATAGTGAAAACTCTCTGTGCGTTTTTACATGACAGCTTTTGCATAGTAAAAACTCTCTATGCGTTTTTACATGACAGCTTTTACATAGTGAAAACTCTCTGTGCGTTTTTACATGAGAGCTTTTGCATAGTGAATACTCTCTGTGCGTTTTTACATGACAGGAAAACAATAACTTCACTTTGGTATGAGTTCAAGAATAATATGATTTTAAGAAAAAACATAATTAAATAAGGAATACAAAATCTAAAAAACATTATCCTCAAGAGATATAATAAGTTTTGATGAATTAATTTTTACATCTACACCTAAAAATAGTGGCAAATTATAATTAATATGACCAACACTTAAATTATAATAGAGTGGTTTTGTTGGATATATTGATGATACAGTCTCTAAAATCTCCTCAATTGTTGCAGAGTCTGTAAATTGACCCAAAATAATCGCTTTAGGATTAACTCCACTATGTTTTAACTGCATTAACATTCTATCAATTTTATATTGTGGCTCAGATATATCCTCTAAAAATAGAATTTTAGAGTCATCTATATCTAACATAAACTTTGTTCCAATAATTGATGATAAAACAGCTAAATTTCCTCCAACTAAAACACCTGATATATCTAAATTATCATTTTTTGAGTCAAATGATTTTAAATTATACTCAAAAATTTTAGTTTTTCCAAAAAGAGCATCAAATAAAATGTTGAATGTCTCTAAATTTTTACTAAAAGAGGCCACCATTGGAGCATGAAGTGTTTTGATACTATTTTTATTTAATAAAGAGTGAAATACTGTTATATCACTAAATCCAACAATAAGCTTGTTAAAATCTCTCCAAATAGAGTCATCTATATTCTCAAGAGTTTTTATTGAACCATAACCACCTCTTGCACAAAATATAACAGATATATCTGAATCATCTATATGTTTTAATAGATCTTTCATTCTAAAATCATCAGAACCATTTAACTTTCCGATCTTTCCATTAAATATATTCTCATCATAAACAGGTTTTAATCCCAAAGATTCTAAAAGAGAGAGACCTTTCATAAAATCATCTTTATTAAAACCTGATGCAGGTGATATGACTCCTACTTTATCTCCATATTTTAGCCAACTTTTCAAAATATCTCCTATAAAATGTTTTTTTTAAGATAAAAAAAATAGATTATACCATTTTTAAAACCTAAATACACATATTATATTTTTTGTTATTCATAAAAAAATCTGATTTTTATTATGTATAACCTTAGTAGATTAAAATAAACTATTCACATAAGAGTAATAGATTTTTATTTTGTGAGTAGATATTTAAATTGTTATTATAGTTTTTTGGAAAGTCAATATTAAATATCAATTTGATTTAGATTTTAATGGTTTAGGAGGCTTTCTTATTCACATCATCTTCATTATTATCTTCAAATGGTGTGTTTGGAACATCTGGAAATTTATTTTGAATAGTCTGAGCATCAATTACAATTTTATTTATTGTATCATTTGATGGAATCTCATACATATAATCAAGCATAACTTTCTCAAGAATACTTCTTAAACCACGAGCACCTGTTTTTTGAAGAAGAGCTATTCTCGCAACAGTTTTTAAAGACTCATCTGTAAATGTTAATTCAACACCATCCATTCTAAAAAGCTCTTTATACTGTTTTGTGAGGGCATTTTTAGGTTCACTTAAAATCTGAACCATTGCATCCTCTGTAAGCTCTTGAAGAGATGATATAACAGGAATACGACCAATAAACTCTGGAATCATTCCATATTTTATGATATCTTCAGGTTGAATCTCTTTAAGATAATCTGATTTGGATTTTTTTACTTCAGATTTTGATTGATTAAATCCAAGCATCTTTTTACCAACTCTTCTTTGAATTATCTCCTCAAGACCAATAAAGGCTCCACCACAAATAAAAAGAATATTTTTGGTATTCATTGCAACAAACTCTTGATGAGGATGTTTTCTTCCACCTTTTGGAGGAATATTTGATATTGTTCCCTCAATTATTTTTAATAAAGCCTGTTGAACTCCCTCTCCACTAACATCTCTTGTTATTGATGGAGAATCAGATTTTCTTGATATTTTATCAATCTCATCAACATAAACAATACCACGTTCCGCTTTTTCAAGATCATGATCTGCTGCAGTATAGAGTGAAGTTAAAATATTTTCAACATCCTCTCCAACATATCCCGCCTCTGTAAATGCTGTTGCATCAACAACTGTAAAAGGAACATCTAAAATTTTAGCAAGTGTTTGAGCAAGAAGTGTTTTTCCACTTCCTGTTGGTCCTAAAAGTAGTACATTACTTTTCTGGAGTTCAACACTTTTTGTTTTAGATAGAATTCTTTTATAGTGATTGTAAACAGCAACAGATAAAACTTTTTTAGCATCATCTTGACCAATAACATATTCATCAAGACGAGATTTTATCTCTTGTGGTTTTAATAATACCTGATCACTTCCAGAATCATTTAAATCAACAACCTCATCCATTAATATCTCATTGCAATCTTTAACACACTCATCACAAATGAATACATCTTTTGGTCCTGCAATAAGTTTTTTTACTTCTCCCTGATGTTTACCACAGAAAGAGCAAAAATAGTCATTATAACCCATCTAATTCCTCTCTATCTATTTTTCTGAATTACACTATCAACTAAACCATATGCAACAGCAGTCTGAGCATCCATAAAGTTATCTCTCTCTGTATCTTTTTTAATCTGCTCAATTGACTGTTTTGTATGTTTTGAAAGAATGCCATTTAACATATCTTTCATTAATAAAATCTCTTTTGCATGAATCTCTATATCTGTTGCTTGACCTCTAAAACCACCTAAAGGTTGGTGAATCATAACTCTTGAGTGAGGTAAAACAAATCTTCTACCTGGCTCTCCTGCAGCTAGAAGAACAGCCCCCATACTTGCAGCTTGTCCAACACAAATTGTTGAAACAGGTGCAGATATAAGTTGCATTGTATCATATATTGCCATTCCAGCAGTAATAACTCCACCAGGACTATTAATATAAAGTGCAATCTCTTTTTCTGGATCTTCAGAATCAAGGAAAAGAAGTTGTGCAACTATCATATTTGCAACAAAATCATCAATTGGATATCCAAGAAAAATAATTCTATCTTTTAACAATCTTGAGTAGATATCATATTGTCTTTCACCTTTGTGAGTATCTTCAATTACAGTAATTGGCATAAAAATTCCCCCATATAAACTGGTTCATTATACACATAATAAGAAAAATAAGCAAATTTTTTATAACTCTTATAAAAAAGAGTCAAAAAAATTGAATTTGCATATTACAAAAAAAAATATCATCAAATCAAGTATGATTTTGATTATTATCATAATTTTAATGAAAATATCAACATCATATTTATAAAAACAGAATTATCTATTTTTTATTCTTATCAAAAGAGCAAACTCCATTTTCACACTCTCCTGTTTCAACTGGAGTTTTAAATCCCATAAAAAGAGGTATACCTATTTTTTTCTCCTCTATTTTTATTCCACAATCAGGGCAATACTCATCATTATCACTAAACTCTTTATTACAATTTAAACATTTTTTCATATTAACCCCCTTTAATAGACATTATATAATCACTATTTTTAATATTTCAATCCATTTTTATTATTTTATTATTATTCATTAATTTTTGCTAAATTAAAAATAATTGACTTAATAACAAACTTATTTTAGAATAGTGTTTTTTTGTGGGGAATTTTGAATAGAGAAAAATTTAAACACTCAATTTTAAATCATTTTTATGCATTAATATTTGGAGCTCTATTAGGTTTTCTTCAACTTTCACACAATCTACCAATCACCAATATGGAATTTATAGAGGGTAGTAAGGCTCCAATAAATATTGTGATGCCACCTTTTACAGGTTTTAAATCTATTGTTGAGGGAGAGTCTTTAACTGGAAGATATTTTTGGATAATAAAGGGTGAGATTCTATCAAAAAGTAAAATAGATTCAATTCAGTTAGTATTAAAAAAAGGGTTTCCAATTTATGAGATATTAATATATGGATTTCTTTTTTATCTTTTTTTCCTATTTTTTCTAACATATATTGGGAGAAAAAATTTTGTCCCGTTTAGAAAGAAAATGATATATTTTCTTTTGACTCTTTTAGTTGCTATTTTTGCTAAGTTTACTGCCTCGTTTTCCACCATATCAATCTACTATCTCCCTTTTATTGGCTTGTCAGGACTCTATTTAATATTTTTTGAAAAAAATACAGCTATTGCATTAAGTGCATTACAAAGTGTTATAATATCTGTTATTTATCTTTTTAATCCATATATTCTTTTTGCACTTTTAACAGCAGGCTTTTTTTCAATGCTTTTTTATAGAAAAGATGTTGGTGAGGCAACATTTGTTAATCCATTTATAATTGGAACTATTGTTCTATCAATAGTTGTAACACTTTTTAATTTTTTAACACATCGTCCTCTTGTTGGGGATTTAATTCCAATTTTATGGACAACAATAGCTCTCCCTATTTTTTATATTACAATTCAGCTTTTAAAAGTGTATAGTACTCTTTTTCCGAGATATAATATAATGAGTTATCTAAATTTAGATCACCCATTACTAAAAATGTTGAGAGATAAAGCACCTGGAACATACCAACACTCTCTTGCAATGGCAAATTTAGCAGAGACTTGTGCAGCGGCAATTGGTGCAAATGGGTTACTTTGTCGAGTTGGAGCCTATTATCATGACATTGGTAAAACAGTTTATCCTCAATATTTTATTGAGAACCAAAATGGAGAGAATCCACATGATTTATTAGAGCCTGAAGAGTCTGCAAGAATGATAAGACTTCATGTAAGTGATGGAATGAGAATGGCTCAAGAGTATCGTTTACCAGATTATATCTCTCAATTTATTGATAAACATCATGGATCAACACTTCTTGAGTTTTTTTATGAAAAATCAAAAGAGAAAAATGGGGAGATAACAACAGAGGGATTTAGATATCCAGGAAGAAAACCAGATACAAAAGAGACAGCAATATTAATGATAGTTGATGCTATTGAGGCTGCATCAAGAACATTAAAAGATCCAAATCTTCAAAAAATAGAGGCTTTAGTTACAAAAATTATTTTCAGCAAAATTCTTTATAATCAGCTTACAACCTCATCATTAACTCTTGCAGAGCTTAGAAAAATTGCTCTTACATTAATAGATAGCATAAAAAATAATGCACATGTAAGAATTGAGTATCCTTGGCAAAAAGAGGATAAGAAGTCTTAAATTCATATCTATAGATTGAATTTTAAAAATCTAATAAAAAAAATAGTTTAATATTATATTTTAGATAAAAATATATTGAAAAAATGAGATTTTGCTTATAAAATAGATCTGTTTCTAGTTAAGAATATAAATCTAGTGAACTATTTTTGTAATGAAATCGTTTTTGGGAGGTGTTATGAGAAAATTTTTAGTTTGGTTATTTACAGGAGCAACATCAATATTAATGTCTGCATGTTATGGACCTGTTCATAAATATCATATGAGACCTATTAATGTTAATATAGTTGATTCATCAAATCAGGCAATAACAGGAATAACTATTACTGCATATTGTAATAATAATAGTAACTACTCTGCAAATAGTGATGGTTCTATTATAATTCCAACCACAGAGAGATCATATCAAGAGTGTAAAATTGAGGCAAAAGATCTTAATAATCAATATAAAACGACCTCTATAGATATGAAAAATGGTGAACATAACTATACAATAGTGCTTGAAAAAAACTAATATTTTTCTTAGTTATAATTTAATCAAAAAAGGATAAAATGTGTGATGAAAATAGATTTCAGGAGTATATTGACTCTGAAAACAGTGATTTTTTATTAGAGATATATCCTCAAATATTAAAAAATGGGAATTCTAATGAGATAAGTGAGTTAAAAGAGGCATTTTCTAATATTATCTCAATTTGGAAACTTGATATTGAGTCTAAAAAAGCAACAATTAATAATAGTGATTATATCCATATTTTAAAAGTGATTGAAAAAATAGATGGCAATGTTGACTATATAGAGAGAGGAGTATATTATAGATATAAAACTGAATATGCTTTTGAACAAAAAGATTATAAAAAGGGTTTATATTATGCAAATAAAAGTAAAAAATATTTTTATAAATATATTAAATTATCTCCAAATTCAGAAGTAGGATATAGAGCTTTATACTATTTATATAACACTCTTTATGATAATATAATAAATAAAGAGTATTATCTTCAAAAAGCTTTAAAGACTCTTAATGATGGTATTAAAACCTCGAACTCTGATTTTTTATTTTTTGAAAAATGGAGATTTTTTAGATTATATAGTTTTGAGAATTTATCACAAAAATTTAGGGTAAAAATATTTAAGGATAGAGAGAGTTTTATAAAAATCTTAATTGAAAAATCGGTAAAAGATTCTGAATTTGCTTTTGAAATAGCCTCTTTATATGTTAAAACACTATATTATAGTGATAAAATTCTAAATAATAATGAGAATATAGTTTTATTAGAGCTTTTTTTAAAACTTGCAATAACTATAACATCAAATAGTGTTCATAAGATAACAGATTATGGACATATATATTATAAAGCAGGTGAAAAACTGTTAAATTTGGAGTTTCTTAATAAAGCTAAAGATTTATTTACTCAGGCAATAGCTACAAAAAAACATCACTCTTTGCATTATGTATATTTTGCAGATACATTACTAAAGATTGCAGAGATTGATAAACTAAATGGGGATTTCAAAAAATATAAAAAACTTAACAATAGTGTTAAAAATCTTTATCTAAAATATACAGATATCTATGAAAATGATATCAGTTATCTTATTCATGCCTCTGAATATTTTTTTAAATATTACTATTTTTTTAAAACAGATAAGCAAAAAATTGATTGGATAAAAAAAATATATCCAACTCTTATTCAAACAGAAAAAACAGGAAAAGGGTACTATTGGAGTCCATATTTACATTTAGTTTTAGCGAACTGCTATATTAATAATATCTCTGAAGCTAAAGTTTGGCTAAAAAGAGCTGTTTTAAAACTTACAATATTAATTGATGATAAACTTGAAAATCTCCAAAGCTTTTTTTATGAAAATGGGTATGATGAGATGGAGATTTTTAATAAAAAACTTATTCAAAAATTAAAAAATATTGAACCAAGATATTATGATGGTGGAGAAAGATATGAAAATCTTAGTTTAATCACTATTGATAATGTTGAGGAGGGGTTATTTTGATTTTAATGATCTACTCTTGATTTGGTTCAATATCTTCAATTAAATCACCCTGATAACCTGCTGTTCCATGTCCCTGTTCTGCATCATATACTCTACCATCATTGAAAACATAACAAACACCAGTATCACCAACAGGTTTCCAATAAACATCAGCAACTAACCACCAATAATCTGTTGCATTTAATTGAGCATTTCCCTGATATGCAATAACTCCATTACAGTAAACACGAACATAAGAGCGAGTTCCTCTTGTTTGACTTGATTGACTATAGTAGTGAATTCCAACTCTATACCACCCCTCTTGAGGTTTTTCAATATTAATATTTTCTGGTCCTGTTCCTGGAATATCATCACGATCTAAACGTGGGTCATCAAGAGTTCCAGGTAATCCCCAAGAGATTCCATCTCCTTTACAGTTTCCAAAATAGCAATCTTTTCCTGTATCACCACTACTCCACCAATCTGTATTGGATACAGAGCGAAAATTCTCTAAATCTGGGTCAAGACTATGATTTACGGGGTCTATATTATTAATGCTTAGTGATTGAAATGTTGGATTTGTTAAGTGAAGGTCAACATCACTTGGATTCTCCCAAAATAGCTCAATATGAAGAGAGTTTCCTGTTAATCCATGAATCTCTCCATAACAGCTTGATTCAAGACCAGATGTGTTTCTAACAGTAAGCTCAACAAGATAACGACTTCCTGGAGGTGTTGCATAAGGAACATAAAAGTCAACATAGTGTTTATCTGTGTTGAGTTCATTCCATGGATCTCTTGTTGGATATGAAATCCAATCTGAGTTTGTATATGATGCAGGTGCCTCAACCATTCTCCAAGTTAAAGTGATATTTTCACCTTGAGGGTCATAAGATTTACTCACCATCTGAATATTTGAACAAACACCAGATCTTTCACACTCAACATTCTCTATTTGTCCTGGTTCAACCTCAAAATATGCCTCACCACCATTTGTATTTTCAATTATACAAACAGGAGAGTTATCCTCTTTTGTGCTACCAAATAGAGTTATTTTTTTAACTCCATCTGTCCATAAAGGATCATCACTTTCAATATTTACAATTCCAGCTGCTCCACCAGAGCCTGTTTCAGATGTTGGTCTAAAATAGGATTTGAAATTATAACGAGCACCTGTTTCAAGTGTGATTGGAATTTGAGGCTCTTCAGGAAGCTCTATTTCAAATTCAGATGCACTTGATGTTTCATCTAATTCAACTTTTGAGATGATACATGGACCAGTTCCAGCATTTGAAAGTGTTATTGTATATGTGTTTTCTGAGTTCATTGGTCTTTCACCAAAATCTACATAAGCATCAGCAGGTTGAAGTAAAAGACGACATGTTTGAGATTTTCCCTCGACTGTAATAATTTTTGTTGGAGATGAGTTTACAGAGTTATTGTAAATAATAATAGTTCCTGTCTCATCTGAGTCTCCTGTTGGAGTATATTTTAATTTAAAAGTGAATGAGTCATAAATCTCTTGACCATTTTCACCAAAACGAAGAGGTTCAAGAGTTCTCACTTGATCCAAATCAATAAGTTCAAATGCAGGATGTGTTCCAGCTCCAAGATAAACAGCTGGATTTTCACCATTTTCAAATTTAAGAGCAGATGTACCAATATTTTTAACTACAATCTCCCTTTCAATAGGTGTTCCAACAGATATCTCTCCTGAAAACTCAACAGCCTCTGGAGTTACAGATATAACAGCATTAGGAACTGTTGTTTTTAAAAATACAACATGTTCTGTACTATATTCATCATTTGATTTTATAGTAAGAACTCCTGTTGGGTCTCCACCCTCCTCTGTTGGGGTATATCGAATAGTTAAATTAACACTATCTTTTGGTTTTATTGTGAGGGTTTCTGGTTTATCAATAACTGAAAATCTATCAGCATATTGGGTAATTTCAAGAGATGATATTACTAAATTTGCATCACCTTTATTTCCAACAACTAAAGTCTCCTCTCTATATTCTGGATATGGAGTTTCAAGAAATGTTATTGATGATGGATTTAAATCAATAAGAGCAATTTTTTCTTGGGGTGTAGGGTCACATCCAAGAGCAAAAAGTATTGCAACTAAAAAAATATAATTAATGAGATATTTTTTCATATTCTCCTCACAAAATAAACTTTTTCATTATACTATTTTTAACAAAAAAAGCAAGTGCTCTAAAAATATTTGTCATTAAATTATTATTTTTATAAGAGATACTAATTAATTCTGTTTTATTCATATATTTTGAGGGTAGATTTTTCGAGTAATAATAAAAAACTTGAATTCATACCTTTTATAAATAGAAAATCTATTTTGAATTTTATAAAGATAATCCAAATTTGCTTTAATTTAATAGTTATTACTCTTTTTTAATGAGTAGTATGGTTTGGTAATTGAAAGTACAATAAAATTTTTATTTTAATAGTGGCGTTTTAACTAAAAAAAAGAGAATAATATTTAAGATGGAAAATATTTCTATTTTAGTTTGAAAAAAATTAATTTACATGTCATAATACTAATGAATCTTTTTAGAGATTATAAGGGGGATTTATGAGATATATCTATATTCTTATTTTTTTACCATTTTTACTATTTGGAGAGTCCTATGTTGGAGAGGTTGTTGCAATAGAGGGGACTGTTTTCAAAAAATCTCCAATTGATCAAAATTATAAAACGGTTGTTTTAAATGATAAACTATTCCAAGGTGATGAGATAAGAACATCAAATCAGGGAAAAGTAAAAATCCTTTTTATTGATGATTCAATCGTTCATATCTCATCAAAAAGTAATTTTTCTGTTGAAAAATATAGTGTTGATCAAAAAAATCAACAACGCTCTGTTAGTTTAAGATTAGTTAGTGGAAAAATGAGATCTTGGGTTCACTCTGTTTTTAATAAACAATCGACATTTGAACTTAAAACACCAACATCAACAGTTGGTGTTAGGGGAACAGAGTTTATTGTTGCTATTGACGAGGATGGGGTTAACACAGAGATTGGGGTTATAGATGGATTAGTAAGTGTTAAAAATCTTAATGATGCTGTTGGATTAGAGGTTTTATTAAAAACAAAAACATTTACAAGAATTAGTGGAACAATGCCAGCTCTTCCTGGATTGGATATGGATGATGACTATATGAAAAAATGGGGAGATGATTTTAATTTACAGCAACCTGAATATAAGAAGATAGAGTTTCTACCATTAATAAATAGACTTAAATCTGAAAAATTAATAAAATTAAACTCTATTTTTTCTGGAAAAGATGGTTTCCTTGGAAATAAAAATCTTCAACAACAAAATTTAAAAAAAGAGAAAAAAGAGCAAAAATTTCACCCATTTCAAGATGGTTATCTTGAAAGAAATAGAGCAAATATAAAATTTAATGTTATTATTGGGAAATAATTAAACAATAATTCATTTTAATGGAGGGAAAATGATGAAATATATAGTGGTATCATTACTTTTTTTTACTCTATTTTCATGTTCTCAAGAGGAGTATGAGGGAATTTTAAATATAGAGATCTCTAATAACTCTATATTCTCTAAAAATAGTACTATTACCCAAAATATAGAGTTATCAAATGATTTAGAGATTGGATACTCTTTTGTTACAGGAAAATTTATATATGAGTTTTATAAAAGGGGAAATTTAGAACTTAATCTATTAGCACCAGATACTATCAGTAGAAAAATAACCCTTGTTCCAAGCAAAGGTTTAAAAGAGAACTGTTTTTTTATAATAGATAATGGAAATAATGAATATAGAACTATTACTTGTAGTGAAGTTGATTCAACTCAAACAGAGTTAATAGATAAAATATCAAAAATAAAACTATCATTCTCTGTTTTAGCATCAACTGGAAAGAAGAGAGTATTTGTTTTATCAGCAAATATTGATGATAAACATCTATTAGCAGATGGAAAGTCTGTTAATATTAGTGGTGATTTCTCTTTAAACCTATTTCTTCGACCAGTAATCAATGTTTCAGGAGTTACAAAAAACAGCTCAAATAAAAATGAGGGAAATGTAGATATTGATGTTTATCCTGCAATTACAACAAAAATAGATGATGGTATATATAGATTTGATAGAAAATTCTCTTTAAAGTCTGATTCATCAGGAAAATATTCATTAACAACTGTTTTTGACAAATTGGATAATAGTTTAAATGATTTAAACTCTCTATATTTTAACTATTTTCTTGTTGCAACAAAAGGTAGTAGTGTTGGATTTAGTCTTCCTGGCAAAATTAACTCTTATGATAAAAATTTTTTAAAAGATGAATCTTTAATAAAAAAAATTGCTTGTAGTCAAATTGAGATGGGAGGAGATAGTGTAAACTCATATTTTAAAACTGTTTGTGATACATCCACCATTACCAATAAAAAAATATGTGAGTTTTACAATGAATATTGTGTTAATACCCTAACAGATAGATGTATTTTTTCACCTTTAAGTTTTAGAACTACAGAGGAGGCTCTATTAAATCATATTGATGATTGTATGGGTGATCAAATAGGGGAGCTTTATCCAACAAAAAATATCTCAAATTTATCATTAGTTATGTATGATAAAATCGATATTTTAAATGGAGAACCATTAATATCAACACTATATTTACCCAAAATAACATCTCTTTTGGATTTGGAAAATATTGGTAGAGATTTAACTGATAACCGTTTTTCCGATATAAATAGATTAATTTATGAAGAGATATCTCTTCTTAATGAAAAAGAGGGAAAAACAGGTAAAACAATCTATTCTGGTTCAATATTTTTAAATGGTTTTAATTTAGATAAATTATTTACAAATGAATCATTTGGAGAACCAAAAGGATTTAAAATAGAGTATATAATGAATGGTGAAAATTATACATTGAGATATGATGGAGCTATTGTTTTTTATACTCTTCCAAAATGTTATAAACTAGAAAAGGAGGAGGAAAATTGTAACTCATCAGATTTTATATTTGATGTTATTCAAAATAAAAATCCATTTTTTACTTTAACAAAAGGGGATAATAGAGTCGTTTTACCAAATTTAGAAGAGAGTTTTATCTCTATTCTTGTCCCAAATACCATAGATATGAGACTGTTATATGACTCTATTGATATTCAAAATATATATTTTATCTATAATGTAAATGGTGAGACTGTTTATAGATTAATATTTGAAAAAAAATGACAAATGGTTTTATGCTTCTGATTTCTCTATTGATTCACCTCTATTTTGTTTTGTTTCTCCCATCAAAAGTGTATGAAGTGATTCTCTCAATTCGTTAGCATCAGAAAATCCTTTTATTACACCCTTATAAACAATAGAGATATTTCCTGTCTCTTCAGAGACAATTAAAACAACAACATCTGCTTTTTCAGATATTCCAATTCCAGCTCTATGGCGTGTTCCAAAGTGTGCAGGAATATTTCTATTAAGTGATAGTGGTAGAAATGCACCTGCATATTCAAGTTTATTGTTTTTTAATATTACTGCTCCATCATGAATTGGTGAATTATGATGAAATATTGCCTCAATCATCTCTTTTTTTACATTGGAGTGAATTGGTATCTCTCCTGTTACTAAATCAGATAGTTCAGCCTCCATCTGTATAAGAATTAATGCACCAATTTTTTTCTTTGATAAAATTTGAGAGGCCTTTACAAGCTCTTCAATAACCTGTAAATCTGTTGCAGTTCTCTTTTTTTCTAAAAGATTATGATCTCCAATTTTGGCTAAAGTTTTTCTTATATCATCTCTAAATATGATTACTAATATTAAAACTATATATTGGGAAAGACTTGAAAATAACCATTTTGCTGTATCAAGCTCCAGAAAAACAAAAATTTGATAGATAAAAGATATTAAAATCAATCCAATTATTATTGGAATTGCCTCTGTTCCTCTTAAAAGGGTAAAAAATTTATATATAAGAAGTGAAATAACAGCAATATCAATTAGATTCTTAATAATATTAAGAAGTGTTGTGTCAAAAAACTGTTCATTTATAACCGATAAAATTGCTTCCATTAATCAACTCACTAATCTAAAAGTATATTATCTATCACTATAAAAAATGTCAATTTTTATTTATAAAAACTTTTACTATAGATAAAAATTATACTTATCAAAAATATATCTCAAAAAAATCATTTTTTATTTAAAAATAAAAAACAGCATATATAATATAGACGAAAAAAAACAAAAAAAATTGTAACCATTTAGTAAAAAATAAAAAAATTATTCACATACTAAAAGGATTTTTTATAGCTTGAAGATTTTGATTTATCAATTATTAATCAATTATACAAAGTCAGTATAAATAGGAGTGTTAGATCTTTTTAGTTATTTATCTTGGATATTTCCATTTTAATAGATCTGAAGTTGGATTGACAAGATCTTTTCTTCTTTGGTATGGTTTATTTGCACGATTCGTTAATGCACCTGTCATTGTTCCTGAGTATCTTTCAAAATGAAGCATACTCATATTTAGTGATTGTAAGTGACCAACATGAGCAATTAAATCACCTCTTTTTACACGAGATCCAACTGAAACACCACTTGCAAGTCTTCCAACTTCACCATAACGAATAACAAAATCACCATGATCTACTTCAACAGCATATGTTCCATCATAAAAATAGTAGTATGCTAATATTTTACCATCACCAACTGCATAGATATTACGACCAACAGGTCCATAAAGATCCACTCCAGCATGCTTTCTGGCTCCACCATCTCTATTAGAACCAAAATTTCTAGGATTTGTTGTCATATCTGCTGTGGGAGCAACATTATATGGAAATGTAAATCGCTCATTTGAACCAGGTTTGTCAAGTTTTACAGTCAAACTATATGCTCCCTTCATCTCTCCAGAATCTGAAACATAAGTATCAAGAACTATGTAGTATGTTCCAGGCTCTATTGTTGCTGATATAGTATAGTCCCCTCTTGCAACAAGTTTTGGATCTCTTGGATCAAGTGATTGAATCAAATGAACATCAATATCTGTTCCAGATGGCTCTGGAGTATTTATAAATGCTGTAAAATATGCTTTTTCTCTAATCGAGAAAACATACATATACTCTGGACCACCCTCATTAGTACTATTTGGTGGATATTTATCAAAGCATTTCATTGTTGAATTTCTTGTGTTTTTAGTACTACCATATGTAAATGGTACAGAAACAGTTGTGTTTGATGTTCCAGAAAGAGAAATTGCATTTTCTTGGGTACAAGAGACATTTTTGGGTTCAATAGAGAGTGTTAACTCATATTTACCCTTCTGTTCAACACCATTTGTTACAAATGTATCCATTGAGAGATAGTAGGTTCCTGGACGAAGAGATGCTTCAACACGGTAGTGACCTCTCTCTATTAGTCCTGGATTAGATCTATCAAGAGATGTAATTAAGTGTAAATCAATATCTGTTCCCTCAGGTTCAGGGCTTTTAATTGATGCACTAAAAAATGCATCCTCTGCTATTGTAAATACATAAAGATACTCAGGACCACCTTCATTTAATTCATTTGGTGGATAATTATCAAAGCATTTAAGTGTTGCATTTTTAGTATCCTTTGTATCTGTATAATTAAATGGTAGTGTTAAAGAACCATTTGAAGAGCCAGATAGATTAATTGCATTTGATTTTGAGCATGAAAGCCCAACTCCAGTATCCAAACCACCATTATCAACTTCAGAACTTCCACCACCATTATCAATAGGTGTTGTATCAGAAATATCACCATCATCAGGAATAGTTGAGTCACCTAAACAGCGACCATTTGCACAAACTTGACCTGTTGCACAGGTTTTTTCATATGCAAATGCGTAACAACCATTCTCTTCATTTATTTTACAAATTTCAATTTTGTTTCCACTACATCTGATTGTGTTTGCTGTACATTGATTTGTACATGTAGTTCCACTATTAACACATAAACCATTCCTACAGGTTTTACCCTCTTCACAGGCTGTTGTATTTCCCCACTCCATACAGTGATCAGGATCAAATTGTCCACACTCTTGAAGATATTCTCCTGAGCAACGTGTATCCCCAGTATTACATAAATCCCAACAAACTATATCTTGACATCCAGAAACTGTACACTCTTGATCTCCACCACAATGTTCCTCTGCATGCCATTCAAAACAACCATCACCATCATAATCTTCACATAACATTCTACTATTGTGGAAACATAAATAGCTCTCCTCTCTGCAATCATGATGACAGTTCCCAGAGATATTTTTTATACAAACCCCACCTTCACATCTATCTTCTGCAGGACAGATTGCATCTGGGACTAATTTTCTACAACCATTAATCTCTTGGCAAACTCCTGCAACATCCATTTGATCTATTACTAAACAACCTCCAGAATTAAGTTCACACTCATGTTCGCATTCAACATCAAGAACATTAATTCTAATCTCCTCAAATGCACCAGGAATAAAAACTCCATCAGCATTATATCCTTTTACCTGAATAACTCTCCAACCAGTTTGATTAAAAAGATACTCAGCTGAAAACTCTGTTGTTGAATCTGCTGATTCTCCTAAAAGATAGGTGTTTTCTGCAAAATATTTTACCATTTTAACATCACCACTTACAAATGCTTTAAATGTTGTAGGATTATATGATTCACTATTATTTGTTGGGGATATAAATCTAACAGTTCCCTGTCCTGCATTTGTTGGTGTAAAAGAGATTCTATGTTCCGCACCTGGTATTAGATTTCCTGCTGCATCATAACCTTTAGCAACAACATCTCTCAATCTATCAACTCCATTAAAAGAGTAAGTAACTTCAAAATTATTGTCTCTGCTAGTTGATTCTCCAAGAAAATAGGTATCATCAGCAAAATATTTAATTTTTGCAACATCTCCTGTTGCATTAGCCTTAAATACAACAGGATTACCAATAGTTTCACCACCTTGAGGTTGTGTAAATGAAACAGTTCCTTCACTTGAGTTACCAAGAAGAAGTGTCCAGTAATAATCCCATCTCCAATATGGGCCAGGGCAGTTTCCATGATGACGAACAATATGACTTTTATCAAGTGGAATTGTATAGGTTTCTGCAAGCCATTTTACTAACATTGCAGATGCCTGATACTCTGTTTCCGTAAAAAGGTTTGCAGTTGAACGCCCTTCATGTTCAATACCTATTGAACGACTATTTAGATTTCCTGCATGATGTGCCTTATCTTTAATTTTTACTAATTGAGTAATCTCTCCATCTCTTGATATACAGTAGTGTGCGGATGTGTGACGATCATTATTTGCACTTTGAAACCAAGCAATACAACCTTCATAACTTCCCTCTGCTTGATGAATAACTACCATATCAATATCAGCAGCTGTTCTATTCATAACTGTATAGTTATTTCTATGAGCTGGAGCCCAGCGAATTCCAGATGGAGCACTTGTTGTTGGAGGAGCAATAATCTCGTCTCCGCCAGTAAATACCAGTTTAGAAAAATCAATATTAACTCCTCTTACATGAAAAGATTCTGTTGATGTTTCAACTTTGTAGCCCATCTCAATATCTTTGAACATTTTATAAACATAACGTTC
>JAFGXH010000364.1 GCA_016936735.1 bacterium | reverse complement strand
TTGAGGAATATCAATAATTTCATAAACAGAGAATCGATCTTTTAATTCATCTTTTTGAGATTGAGTTATTGTGTGATTTAATAGTATTACAGCCTTCATATCTCCTCCACAAACCTATTATTATAGTAAAACATATTTATAAAAAAATTAACAGATTTTTTATAATTTTACATCTTAAAAAGATTAAAGCATATAATTTTCCAGATTTTTACAAAAATTTATACTAGTTCTAAAATCTATTAAAACTATTTTTTTTGATGAAGTTTCTCATTTGTTTTTCTAAGCCTTTCTGATAGGATTTTTATAAAAACAAGATATATTTTTCTTGAGATTCTATCATTTCCTGCAAGAAGTTTTGAAAATGAGGTTTTGGGAATTTTAAAAGCTAATACATCTGTTTTTGCTTTTACTGAGGCAGATGTTTTTGAATCATCAACAAGAGACATCTCTCCAACAGGAGTTCCATCTTTTAAAGATACTATTAAAGTTGAAACTCCATCACTTTCATCAAGAATATCAATCTCTCCTGCACGAATTATAAATAGTCCCTCTCCTGGTTGATTCTGTTTTATAATATATTCACCTTTAGGAAAATGAACTGTTTCAGATATATTATATAATGATTTCAACTCCTCTAAAGATAATTCTGAAAATATTGGCATTGTTGAAAAATGTTCAAATCCCTCCATAACAGATATATATCCCTCATCTTTTATATCTGAAGATGATTCATTTGCTAATTTTTCAAGACTATCTGAACCAAAATCTATCTCAATCTCAATCTCTTCAGTTAAATCTAAAAATCTGTTTATTCCCTGTTTTAACTCCTGCATGATAAGTTCAGATTGAGGATAATAAAGATTATAGTTTCGAAGCTCTATTAAAACAGATTTTCCATTCTCAATATCATTTTTTTGAAGATATAGTTTTACTAGTTCAAAATATATACACTCTGTATCTTCATTAATTCCAACACTATTTTTAATCGACTCATATTTTCTAATTGCCAAATCTGTATAGCCATTTTGGACTAAAATAGAGGCAATCATATTTGTTGCTTCTAGAAAATGCTCCTGTTGAGGCTCTATTTTTTGTAATAACTCCATAGATTTTTTGAAATTACCTATCTCAAAATATAGTTTTCCTGCAAGAAAAACATTTACAGCTTTTTCATAATTAAATGCTGCACGTTCAAAATGGGATATTTTTGTAAAAAGTTGAGCTGCCTCTAAATGATGACCATTTTTTTCATACATCTCAGCTGCTCTTTCAAATTTTCCAACTTTTAAATATGATTCTGCTGCCATAAAATAGTCATCACTTTTTTCATATAAATCTGCTGCTTTATCATAGGCTCCTATTTTCTCACAAACAAGTGCTGCTTTCATAAAATCACGAGATTTATAAAACATATTTGCTAATATTTTTAATTCAGAATCATCTCCACTTAATCTATTTATAAGAAGATATCCAATATCCTCTTGGGAGTGTGTATATATATCACAGGCCTCCTCCATTTGTCGTCTTTTTAAAAGTAAAACAATATGCTCTATAAATTGTGAAGTTGTTACAAATTTTTTACTTAATATCTGTGGTTCATCTTGAGAATCCTCTAAAACTCCCTCAACAACTAAATCATCAACATCTAACACATTATGTTCTAGTGTTACAAATTTTCTTTGAGTCTGATTTCCAAATTCAACAACTTTACCTGTTCTTGGATCTATAAACTTTGTGCTCATTAAAACTCCAAAATTAAACATCCCATTTTACATCAAATCTACGATATTTTCAAATTTAATTGAAAATTCAAAAAAAATATATAAAATTATATCTTTTGAGGTTTTTATGATTCATATTGAAACAAAAAAAGGGGATTTATCACCACTTGTAATAGTTCCAGGAGATCCATTAAGAGGTGAATATATTGCAAAAAACTTTTTATCAAATGTAAAAAAAACAAATAGTATTAGAAACATGTTTGGATTTACAGGTGAATATAAGGGAAAAAAAATATCAATTCAGGCAACAGGAATGGGAGTTCCATCAATATCAATATATTTAAATGAATTAATAATGCTTGGAGCAAAAAAAATTATTAGAATTGGAACTTGTGGAACAATAAGTGATTCAGTAAATTTAAGAGAGTTAATAATAGTTCAATCTGCTGCAACAGACTCATCATTTAATAAAATTAGATTTAATAATGAGATAGATTATCCTGCAACACCATCATTTGAACTATTATTAAAAGCATATAACACAGCCTCTGCTTTAAAATTTAAAACTATTATATCCTCAGTTTTAACATCCGATACATTTTATTATGAAACAGATATGAGTAGCAGATTTAAACTTTGGGAAAAATATGGAATAACAGCAATTGAGATGGAGACTGCTGCACTATATACTGTATCAAAAGGGGCAGCAGTAGAATCTTTATCAATTCTATCTGTTACAGATCATATTATAAAAAAAGATTCTTTATCCCCTCAAGAGCGTGTTGACTCTTTAAATGAGATGATAACATTATCTCTTGAGACTATTTAGTTGATTCTTTTTTTTTATTTTCTTATCTCTCTTAGTAAAGAAATAAAAA
Organism: bacterium; assembly: GCA_016936735.1. Lineage (GTDB taxonomy): Bacteria > UBP6 > JAFGXH01 > JAFGXH01 > JAFGXH01 > JAFGXH01. Next base: position 3,681 of record JAFGXH010000364.1, on the reverse strand, counting down.
AGATCAGATGCAATCCAAGAGGCATTAGAACCAATTCTATCTTTTAAACTAACAACAATAGCAAGTGGAGGATCATTTATAAAACCAATAAAAACTCCATAATATCTTCCATTTTCATCTGTTGCTGTTCCTGTTTTTCCTGAAAAAGAGTTTGGTTTATATTTTGCTCCTTTTACAGTTCCCTCTAAAACAACATCTCTCATCCAGCTTTTTATAGTTTTTAATACATTTATCTCTTTTTCAGAAAATGTTAAATCTTTAGCTTTTCCCTCATTATAAACTATATAAATCATCCAAGCTAAATCAAAACCATTTGCAACCAATTTAGGATTATCTCCTCTAAAAACAGACTGTTTATCTTTTTCAAAAAAATTATTATAAGAGATATTTAAAAAGACTCCTTTTGCTCTTAACTCATCAAACCAAACTGTAAACTCTATATGCTCTGCGATTGAGTTAAAAAATTGATTACAAGAGTTTGCAAAAGCCTCTCTAAAATTAAGAATACCATGTCCCTTTTTATCCCAACATCGATTTTCACCCTCAATATGTTGGCAATTATGTGTATGATTTTTTAAGTGTGGATATCTTTTAAGAGCAACAAATGTTGTCCAGATTTTTGTTATACTACCTATTGGAACAGAGATTGATATATTTTTTTTATTATATTGATAAATCTCCTCTTTGGTTTCTGGATTAAATAGAAAAACATAATCCTCTTTATTAAGCCACTGTTTAAGATAGTTATCAATATCTGATGTATCTAATTTCGCAAAAAAAACTATAAAAAATAGAAAAATATTACTCATAAAACTCTATATACATAGCAAATATATATTTATTAATTTATCAATAATCTACAACCAATTAATAATAAATTAATCAAAACTTTATACTACAACTAAACTATAAATAATTATTCAATGGAATTTTAATTTTAGAAAAAAACTATTTTTTTCCCCCTCACCCCCTAGCCCCCTCTCCAATACTTGGAGAGGGGGAATTTAGTCTTTTTGTGTTTTTAATTAATTATGATTAAAAACTTATAATATTTTTCTTTAGTTTAATTTAATAAAACTAAGATTTTACTTACATCTTCAAGTCCCTCTCCAAGTATTGGGGAGGGATTTAGGGTGGGGGTTCTTTTAAAATTCAAAAAAAATAACTAAAACTAGTTTCCACTGAATAGTTACAACTATAATATTCATATCTTTTTAATAAACAGTAGGTTTCAACTTACTGAGATATATTTAATCTAATGGGTTTTAATAAAAAAATCAATTATAAAGAGACTCAATATTAAATAATTGATAAAAATGGGTTAATATGTTAAAGTTTTAATACTCTAATTTGGAGAATATCATAATGAAAACATTATCAATAGGTTTACAGCATTTTAAAGATATAGTTGAAAACAACAAGATATATGTTGATAAAACAGATATTATTCTTGAATTATTAAAAGAAGAAAAATCTTTTTATTTTTTATCACGTCCAAGAAGATTTGGTAAATCTTTACTGATAACAACACTTTATGAAATATTTAAAGGTAATAAAGAGTTATTTAAAGGTTATTTTATTTATGATAAATGGAGATTTGAAGAGTATCCAATTATTTATATAAGTTTTTTAGGTGTTAATTATAAAGAAAAAACGATTTCAAATGGGTTGATTGATAAATTAAAAGAGATTGCAAAAGAATATGATATTGTTTTAGAAAAACAATATTTAAAAGATGTTTTTATTGAACTAATAAACAAATTAAATGAAAAATATAAAAAAGAGGTTGTGATTTTAATTGATGAATATGATAAACCAATTATTGATTATTTAAATAATATTGAACAGGCAAAAGAGAATAGAGATGATTTAAAAAGTTTTTATATTGTTTTAAAAGAGATGAGTAATAAAATAAAATTTTGTTTAATAACAGGAGTTACAAAGTTTTCAAAAGTTTCGATATTTAGTGATTTAAATCATTTAACCGATTTAACAATTGATGATAGATACTCAACTATTTGCGGTTACACAAAAGAGGAGATAGTTAATAATTATGATGATTGGCTTGAATTGTTTGCAAAAAAAGAGAAAGTCACAAAAGATGAACTACTTGAAGAGATAAAAAAGTGGTACAACGGTTACAGTTGGGATTTAGTTAATTATGTTTATAATCCTTTTTCATTGTTAAATGCTTTTCAAAAAAAATCATTTGAAAACTATTGGTTTGAAACAGGAACACCAACTTTTTTACTCGATTTGATAAAAACTGAGTTAAAACAGGAGGTTTCTTTATTTGATTTCCAAACCTTAGATAATATTTCAACAAATAAAAATTTACTCGGCAAGTTTGATATTGAAAATTTGGGATTAATTGATGTTTTGTTTCAAACAGGATATTTAACTTTAAAAAATTATGATAAAAAATTTAATGAATATAGTTTGGGTTTTCCAAATAAAGAGGTTAAAGACTCTTTCATGAATAATTTAATTCAATATTTAACAAAAACACAGGCAGGAATCACCTCTTATTTGTTGAAAACTATAACAATCTCTCTTGAAAAAAAAGATATAACACAACTGATTCAATCACTAAAGTCACTTTTTGCTTCAATTCCTCATAATATGTTTTTGGAAAAAGAGGAGAGATATTATCAAACAATAATATATACAGCTTTACAAATAGTAGGAATAAATATAGATTGTGAAGTTGAAACAAATATTGGTAGAGTTGATGCTGTAATAAAAACAGATAACTATATCTATATTATTGAGTTTAAAGCAAACACAAAAGAGAGAAAAGCAATAGAACAGATTATTGATAAAAAATATTATGAAAAATATCTATCACAGAAAAAACATATAGTTTTGATGGGAATCTACTTTGATAAATCAATAAGAAATATTATTGATTTTGAGGAGATGGATATAAAACAGTTAATATAACTCAAATCTATTTTTTTCAACACCACAAAATGGACATTTCCAATCTTCAGGAATCTCTTCAAAAAGTGTCCAAGGCTCTATATTTGAGTTTTTATGGCCAGTTTTAGGATTATAAATATAGCTACATTTTGGGCAGATATATTTTTCTGCTCCAAGAATATACCAAAGAGCATCAAAATAGTTTGTAAAAATCTTTTTTTCCATTTTTTCAAGTCGATTTAAACTTTGATGTCCAGAATAAAAAAGAATAGATTCAACTCCGATAGCATTTGCAACAGTAACATCATGAGTTGTATCTCCGATAAAAATTGTTTCATCAAGATTTATGGATAGTTTTTCAATCATTTTTTTACCAGTTTCAACTTTACCAGATGCAAAGAAATCTTTAACCCCTTCGATTTCACTAAAATAGTGAGAGATGTTATAATCAGAAACCATTTTTAAAAGAGATGTATGCTCCATTGCAGATAGAATCACTTGATTAAAACCCTTTTTAGATAAAATTTTAAACAGCTCCTCTACATTTTTTTGTAGAGTTGCCCTGTTCATCTCTTTATAATATTTTCTAATAAATTTTGCAGCAAGAGATTCAAAAGGCTCTTTATCAAAAGAGAATCCTATTTTCTCATAATATGATTTTACTGGAAAATCAAAAACCTCTTGATAGAACTCTTTTGAGATTTGATTAAGAGATTTCTCTAAAAGCAGGCTATTTACAGATTCAAGAGAGACATCTAA
>JAFGXH010000363.1 GCA_016936735.1 bacterium | reverse complement strand
TTTTATCTAAAAAATAGTATAAATATTGAGCCATACAGTATTTATAATCGATTTTGTTAATATACTCCTTTAGACAACCTCTGTTTTTGTTCAGAGATTCAGATTTTTTTCTATCCTCAAAAAAAAATGAGTTATAAGATTTAATAAAATCGTTACAACTATCAGATATAGAGCAACCGCTTTTTAAATACTCAAAAACTATATCTTTATTATTTTGAAATATAAAAAATAGAGTATCATAGTTTTTATAACTATTTTGAATCCAAATATAGTCTAAAATTTCGGGAGATTTATTAAAAAAATCATGAAAATCTAAATTTAGATTTGGTTTTACAATAAAACTCTCCCTTATTTTATAAAAAAATCTCTCTGATATATTAAATTTACTCTCCATAATTTTAGTAAAAATAGTTTTTATACAATCTCGATACATAATTTTATGGTTTTTTTCACAAAATTGGCTATTTTGAAACTCAAAACTTTGATAACTCTCATTATAAACTATTTTTTCTCTATTTTCACAAAGATTTGCAATATCTATCTCACAAATTGAGTCTATTAACTCTATTGATAGATATTCTTCAATAAAAAAACTATCAAAAATCCTATTATTAGCAAGAGAGATATTTAAAATTATATAAAATATCATCATAATTAACCTATAAAACAAAAAAACAGAATAAAAGACACTAAAAAATGGTTTTAGTTTCATCTGTTTTATCAATATATTATATTCATAAACAGAAAAATTGTAGAGATATCACTAAATTATAATATATTTCTTCCGACAATGAATTGAGGGGTTTATTTTGGTTATATTATGGATGAAAAACTATTAGCAAAAGGATTATTTTTTTTAGAGCAGATAATTGACTCTGAATTAGAGTTTGATATTTATATATTTGAAATACCATCATTTAAAAAATATTTAGGAATAGGTGATAAATTCAATGAGAATCTTTTAAATAGAATTAAACTATTAGGACAAGATTATATATTTATTCCAGAGAGTCAATTACGAAACTATAATTTTTCTGTTGAAAAAAAACTAACAGAGACATTAAAAAAAGAGACAATACCAATAGAGAAAAGAACTGCAATACTTCATAATGCATCTGTTTCACTTGTTGAGGAGTTTTTTAATAATGCTGATGTTATGAAGGATAAAGAGAGAGTAAATGGACTCATAACAAATATGGTTGACTTTTTAACAAGTAATAAAAATATTATGTCTAAAGTATTAACTCTTTCATCACATGATTTTTATACATATCGCCACTCTGTTGATGTTGCAATATACACAATTCTTTTTGCAAAACATGTTGGAATAAATAATCCTAAACAGTTAAATCTATTTGGTCAAGCTGGAATGTTTCATGATTTAGGTAAAAAAAGTGTGTCAAGTGATATTATTAATAAAAAAGGACCTCTTTCTGATGATGAGTGGGTTATTATGAAAAAACATCCAGAGGAGGGAGTAGTTCTTCTAAAAGAGATTTATGATATTCCACAAGAGGTTATTGATGCAGCACTTTATCATCATGAAAAAATAGATGGAAGTGGCTATCCAAATGGATTAAGTGGAGATAAAATCCCATTTTTTGGTAGACTTGTAACAATTGGAGATATTTTTTCAGCACTAACCACACACAGAAGCTATTCAAAAGCAAGAACACCATTTGAGGCTCTTGATTTTATGGTTGAGAATCTAAAAAACAAACTTGATAAACAGTTGCTTATGGCTTTTATCAAACTTTTCAAAGGCTAAATCTATTTTTTTTCATCAATAACTTGAAAAATCACTCTATTTTTATTAAAAGTATAGTTGTAATTTTTTTAATAAATAAAAAATACAACTCATTATTTAATATTTAAGAGGTTATTATGAAAAGTTTTAGAAAAGAGCTTTGGTTTGAAACAAAAAAAAGAAGAGAGTTTATTCACATAACAGATACACTAGACTCTTTAGTAAAAGAGAGTGGAATAAAAGAGGGATTGCTTCTTTGTAATGCAATGCATATCACATCAAGTGTTTTTATTAATGATAATGAGTCTGGACTTCATAATGATTTTGAAGTTTGGTTAGAGAAATTGGCACCAGAAAAACCATATAGTCAATATCAACATAATGGTTATGAAGATAATGGAGATGCACATCTTAAAAGAACTATAATGGGACGAGAGGTTGTTATAGCAATTACTAATGGAAAACTTGATTTTGGACCTTGGGAGACAGTTTTTTATGGTGAATTTGATGGAAATAGAAAAAAAAGGGTTTTAGTTAAAATTATTGGAGAGTAATTTTTCTATTTTTTTTATTTATGTTTTTTTCTTTTTTATTGAGAAAAATTAGAATAATTAACTATTCTATTTGTCTAATCTATATTTTGTGGAGCTATTATGAGAAAATTGATTGTTTTGGTAATACTATTTATATCAATATCACTATTTGCAAAAGTCTCAGAAGAGGAGATGCAGAAACAGTTTAAAAAAGCAGACTCAATTATGCTTCAGATATCTGAACATACTGGTAGAAAACCAGATTTAGATGTAAAAAAGGCATTTACATCTAAAAAAGAGGTGATTGATTATGTTAAAGCTCAATTAGACCAACAGTATAAAGGGAATGAGTTTTTAGTTGAGGAGAGTATTTTAAAAATTTTTGGAATTTATAATTGGGATGAAAATTATAAAGAAAAAATGTTGAACCTTTTAGAGGAGCAGGTTGGGGGATATTATGATCCAGAGAAAAAAACAATGTATCTTTCTGATTGGCTTCCTGATTCAGTTCAAGAGACAATATTAGCACATGAACTTTTTCATGCAGTTCAAGATAAAAACTATGATATTTTTAAATATCTTAGAATGGATAATAAAAATTCAGATGCAAAAGTTGCAGTTTCATCTCTTCTTGAGGGAGAGGCAACAGCAATAATGATGGACTATATGCTTGTTATGAAAATGGGAAAAAAAGAGATGGAGTTTGATAAAATTCCAAATCTTGAAAAACTTATGGAGATGCAGATGAAAATGCAAAATAGCTCAATGCCTACTTTAGCTTCATCTCCAAAAATGATTCAACATTCACTTATTTTTCCATATATCAAAGGATTATCTTTTGTTAAATATATTAAACAAAAATCTGGTTGGAAAGGGTTAAATGATACATACAAAAGGGTTCCAGTCTCAACAGAACAGATTCTTCATCCTGAAAAATATTTAAGTGGTGAGAAACCAATTGAGGTAACATTAAAAGAGTCTAAAAAACTGTTTAAAGATAGTGAATTTTTAGGAGAAACTGTTTTAGGTGAGTCATTTTTTTATACCCTTTTTAATACAGATGATATTGATAAAACAGATAAAGATGATGCTAATGGTTGGGGTGGTGATAAAGTTTTTGTTTATAGAAAAGGTGATAAAATATTCTCTCTTCTTGCCTATGAGTCTGATTCAGAGGAGTTAAATAATAAAACTTATGACTCTTTAAATATGTATCTCAAATCAAAAAATCTAAAAAATTGCTATACATCTTTAAAAAATGGTAAAAAAAGCTACTTTTTGATGAATTTTCCAGAGGAAAATTGTGAAAAAGCTTTAAAAAAGTTGAAATTATAAAAATTTTATACTTCTATTTTGAGAGGTTTTTTTGATTAAAAATATTGTAACTTTTATATTTTTTATATCAACAACAGTTTTTTCTCAAAATTTTTTTCATGAAATGGGTGAATCTCAAATTGAGAATACAATAAAAACCATTCATAAAAAAAATAGATCTATATCAAATAGGTTGATTCATATATCAAACTATTTTGTAAAAATGCCATACAAAAATGATCCACTTGGAGAGGGAAAAAATAGACCACTATACTCTTTTAAAGAGGCAGATTGTGTTACATTTGTTGAGACTGTTTTAGCAGTTACAAAATATAGCAATCTAAAAGATGCAGTAGCTTTTCTTCAGAAAATAAGATATAAAAATGGAGATATAGATTATCAAAAAAGAAACCATTTTATGATATCTCAATGGATTCCAAATAACACTAAAAATGGGTTAATAAAAGATATCACGCAAAATGTTTTAGACTCAATTAAAATATCTCCAAAAAATATGGATTTAACACTATCAGAGATGAAAAAAACTATTACAAAAGAGAGTTACTCTAACTCACTTTTTAAAAAATTTATAAAACTGATAAAAGATTTACCAATTGGTGAATTCTCTGTTAAATATATTCCTCTTCAGGTTTTAATTGATAATTTAGATATTATAAAAATTCCTAAAGGCTCTATTATGACACTTGTAAGAGAAAATAAAAAAGATTATCCTATTGTTATTTCACATTTAGGTTTTATCTACTCATATAATAATAAATACTATTTCCGAAGTGCATCATATAGTAGAAAACATAAAGAGGTAAAGGATTTTGATTTAAAAAAATATATATCTTTTTATAAAAACTACACAAAAGATAGTAATTGGCCACTAATTGGAGTTCAATTCTACTCTCCTAATTTATAAAATTTTCTCAAGAAGCATATCTGTAAATTTCGAATCAATCTCTGTTGAATCAACATATTCAACATATCTCATATCATCATCCATAATATGTTCTAATACCCAATTTAATAGAAACTTTTTCACTTTTAATGATGCAACAGGAAGCTCTCCCATTCTAAATTGAAAAAACAGCCCCTCCATCTCTCGAATCAATGATTCATGATGATCTTTATGCTCTTTAAACTCTGGATAATCATAGATTAACATCAATCTCTCCTCATCAGAGAAATGCTTTGCAGTATAATCCATAAGAGTCTGAAAAACACTCTCTAATATTGATTGAGTTTTTCCTACAACTATTGCTTCATGAAGCTCATTTACAAGTAGAACTAATCTTTTATGTTGAGAATCAATAACTTTTATTCCTGTCTCATATTGAAAATCCCATCCAATAAACATTTTTATAATCCCCCAATAAAAACAGAATTTAATCTAATGATATTCTAAACTATTTTCAAATAAAAAATGAAATAATACTCTATATTTTTCATAAAATTCACATAAATATAGTTATCACTAACTATTTTCTTTTGAAAATCTAATTAATTAATGTTAGAATCGTTTTTTTTTGGTTGCTTTTACAACTTAAGAGGTTTTTTATATGAATCTATTATCTGTTTTTCAGGTTTCAAAAAATTATGGTGAGAGAACTCTTTTTGAAAATGTTACATTTGGAGTTCATGAGGGTCAAAAAATTGGTCTTATTGGTAATAATGGATCTGGAAAAAGTACTCTTTTAAAAATATTAGCAAATGTTGACTCTGCAGATTCAGGAACAATATCTCAAAATAATCAAATAACAACAGCATATCTTCCTCAACATCCTATTTATGAAAAAGAGGAGACTATTATTGAACATTTTTTAGTTTCTCAAAATCCTAAAGCAAAATTAATAAGAGATTATGAAACAGAACCATCAGACCATCTTCTTGAACAGATGAATCTTCATAATGCTTGGAGTTTTGAAAGTGATGTAAAGTCTATTCTCTCTGCTCTTGGAATAACAGATTTATCAATGAAAATGAGAGAGTTATCTGGTGGAAATCTGAAAAAAGTTGCACTTGCAGAGGCTTTACTTTTTGATGCTGATTTACTATTTTTAGATGAGCCAACAAACCATCTTGATATATCATCAATAAATTGGCTTCAAACATATCTACAAAAAAGTGTTAAAACATTAATTATGGTAACTCATGATAGATATCTTCTTGATAATGTTTGCTCACTAATTTTTGAATTAGATGAACCAAATCTATATAGATATGAGGGAAATTATGAGTACTATCTTGATAAAAAAAGTGAAATAAATGAGGCATTTGAGAGTGAACAAACAAGAATAAAATCTATTTTAAGAAAAGAGTTAGATTGGCTTAAACGTGGACCTTGTGCAAGAGGAACAAAAGCAAAAGGGAGAATTCAAAATATATATAAACTAATAGATCTCCAACAAAAAGATACAAAAGATAAACTTCTTTTAGATGTTAAAGAGGAGAGAGCTGGAAAAAAAATTCTTGAACTCAAAAATGTTTCAAAATCATTTGGAGATAAAAAAGTTATACACTCTGTGTCATATAATTTTCAACGAGGTGAAAGAATTGGTCTTGTTGGAGATAATGGTTCAGGAAAAACAACTTTCTTAAATATTATTACAGGATTGTTAGAGCCTGATAACGGATTAGTTGATGTTGGAATTAATACAAAATTTGGATATTTTGACCAACATATTCAAAAACTAAATGAGTCACAAAATATTATTGACTATATAAAAGATATTGCAGAGTTTATAGAGTTATCTGATGGCTCAAAACTCTCTGCATCAAAAATGTTAGAGAGATTTCTATTTCCAAGAAATATTCATTACTCTCCAATATATAAACTATCTGGTGGAGAAAAAAGAAGACTCTATTTGTTATCAGTTCTTATGAAAAGTCCAAATTTTTTAATTTTAGATGAGCCAACAAATGATTTAGACATAAATACACTCTCTGTTTTAGAGGAGTTTTTAGAGAGTTTTAAAGGTGTATTAGTTGTTGTATCTCATGATAGATATTTTATGGATAGAACAGTTGATCATCTTTTAGTTTTTGGTCTTAGAGATGAGGTTTTCAGATTTGAAGGAAGAGTATCTGATTATCTTGATTTTAAACAACAGGAGGAGAAAAATAGTTTTGTTGAACAACCAAAACCAATTCAAAAAGAGCGAGATAAACCAAAAGAGAAAACAAAACTATCATTTAAAGAGGCAGAGGAGTTAAAAAATATTGAATCTCTAATTGAAAAACTTGAGAATGAAAAAGAGGAGATTGAAAAATTTTTTGAAAGTGGAAGTAGTGATCAAAATCTTTGGAAAAAAAACTCAGCAAGATATGATGAATTAAAAAAAACTCTTGATGAAAAATATAGTCGTTGGGAATATCTTTTATCTTTTAGTTAAAAAATTATATATTCAGCAGAAACCGATTTCTGTTATTTTTTTGTTTTTTCATGAAAAAAGTACTTTTATACTTTGGCAAAACTGTTTTTTCATAAAAAAAGTACTTTTACACTTTGGCAAAACTGTTTTTTCATAAAAAAAGTACTTTTATACTTTGGCAAAACTGTTTTTTCATGAAAAAAGTACTTTTACACTTTAGCAAAACTGTTTTTTCATGAAAAAAGTACTTTTATACTTTGGCAAAGCTGTTTTTTCATGAAAAAAGTACTTTTATACTTTAGCAAAACTGTTTTTTCATGAAAAAAGTACTTTTACACTTTGGCAAAAAATTTTTTTCTAACTAAAAAAACTGTTTTTTGTAAATACTCACAAAAAATACACATTTGGATATATTAGAGGATAAAATTTGAAAAAATATAAAATATCACATGAGAGTATTAAAAAATATGCAGAGTTGGCAACAGTTTTTATATTTTTTATGTTATGTGAATCTATTTTTTTATCAATAACTAAAATTGTTATTCTTGAAAATAAAAAAATCAATAATATTACAAATTCAAACGATATAAGATTTTATATTTTTGCTTTATTATTTATTCATAGTGTTAATTTTATTTTTTTTAGACACTATTTTAAAAATAGGGTAGATATTAAAGATAGTTTTATTTTATCATCAATAATAACTCTGTTTGTTTCGATATTATACTACTATGTTTATGGTGAGATATATTTTAAAGATTTAGAATCAATTTTTATCTATATCTCCATAATATTAGCCTATTTTAGTTTCATTGAGTATAAAAAATATGATTTTTCTACAGCAACTCTATCAATTATTACTTTTATTCTACTTCCTTTTAGTGGTGTTGAAAATATTTTACTAAAACTATCTATTTTAACTATAATTTATGGAGTTATTATTTATAAAAATATCGAAAGTAGAAAAGAGCTAATCTATCTATATTTTATTTTTATCTGTTTTACAATATTTTATATACTATTTTTTAAAGTTAATAGTTAATATTTTTTGAAACAGATTTTTAAATATTTTGTCTCTAATAAAGTTAAATTTTTATGGTTTGAATTATGATAAAAATACTATTTAACTTATTAATCATTTTTAGCTTATTATTTTTATTCTCCTGCGAAAATAGAGAAAAATATCTTTTTAATGATGAAAATTTCTCAAAAGCATGTATTAATGGTGATATTAATTATTTAAATCATGTTTTTAAAAATGGAACTCCTAAAAACTATGTTGGAGTTTTTAAAAATATAGGAATGTATGCAACAGTAAAATTAGGAGTTGGACCATTTGAAAAAATGAGGAAAAAAAGAGAAAAAATTATATATAATTTTAATGATTTTTCTGAAGGAATTAAAATTAATTGCCCAGAGGCTTTATTACTTAATAGTAATGGTGAGTTGAATAAAAATATTATTAATGTTTTAAATCTTATTGTTGATGAAAAATATTTATCTAATAAAGATGATAGTTTTAACCTATTTAAAATGATGACAGAGTCTTGTGAAAAAGATTTTGATAGTTTTAAAAAAGATTTTTTAGATAAAATATTAAAAAATAGTGATATTAATAGATTTTATAGAGATGAGTATGGTTGGACACCAATTCAAAATATAAAAGGGTGTGATTTAACAGAAAAATTTCTGTCTGATAATGGTTTTGTTGGATCTTTTTTCTCAATTCAAAAAGATTTAGCATTTTTACTTAATTTTATCTCTTGGGAAGAGGTTTTAACTATTGCAAAATATTATAATTTAACAAATGAGCTATTTATAGAGACTGTTTCTCAAAGTAGTATGTTAAATAGTTTTTTACTTCTTTTTTTAGAGGATATTGATATAAATTATGAGGAGTATGGACCAATATCTGCTGTAACAGAGATACATGATAAAGATATGATTAGTTTTTTAGTAAAATATGGTGCAGATATAAATTTTTTAGACTATAATGGAGAGACTCTTTTAGATAAAAACAGAGATTTAACAGATTTTTTAAAAAATCTTGGTGCTAAGAGAAGCTGTGAGTTTTTATCATATAAAAAATGCCTTGATAAAAAAAAATAGATTAATTATAATCAATTTAACTTTTTTAGGAATTAAAATAGAGCATGAAAGTTTTAAAACTTAATACAATAGATGAATTTTTAGATTATAATGAGAGTTTTTTAACTAAAAAAGAGAGTTTTTATAATCTTATTTTAGGATTAGCATATTCAATTAAAAATGGAAAGATTGAGCTAGATAATCCTCTATTTTACACAATTATCAATGATGAAAATAGAGTTGTAGGGGCAGCATTAAGAACAAATGAGAAAAAAAATATAAATATAACAAATATCTCTTTTAAATCTATTGATTTATTAATTGAACAGCTAAATAGTGAAAAAATAGAGTTAACTGGAGTAATTGGAGAGGAAAACTCTGCAATATATTTCAAAAATCAATGGTGTAGGCTGAAAAATCTCTCATTTAGAGTAAATCTTAATTTAGGTGTTTATGAAAATAGAGAGATTATAAAACCTAAAAATATTTATGGGGAGATGATTGTTGCAACAGAAGAGAATAAAGATATTGCTTTTAAATATCTAAAATCTTTCTATTCAGACTGTTTTATTAAAACTCCATCTGATGAAGATATTGAAAAAGCTGTAACAAAAGTTATAAGAAATAGAGTTTTATATTTTTTAGTTATTGAAAATAGTAAAATCGTCTCAATGGCTGGAATAACAAGAGAATCAGTTAATGGTGCAACTATTTCTATGGTTTATACTCCACCAGAATTAAGAGGAAATGGTTATGGAGGCTTAATTGTATATTTTTTAACAGAAAAAATATTTACATATAAAAAATTTGCAAATCTTTTTACAGATCTATTAAATTCTACATCAAACTCAATTTATCAAAAGTTAGGATATGTTAAAATCGGTAAAAATATTGATTTTGAGTTTATAAATATATAAAAAACTGAAAAAATATGTTTTTTCTTGCAGTGCATTAAAATACACTGTTCATTTATTATTCTAAATTTTAAAAGAACCCCCACCCTACAGTTCGACAAGCTCACTGACCGTTTCTTTTTATAAAAAAAGAAAAGAGTAAAAGAGTTTG
>JAFGXH010000362.1 GCA_016936735.1 bacterium | reverse complement strand
ATGGTTTGGTAGAGTTAAATATTTTTGCAGAGGATTTCTTTTATACAAGAGCAATAAACAGTAGTAAAATTTGTCAAGATATTTGGTAAACTCTATAATATTAACTTTTATGGATTTATATGAAAAAAAATTCTCTTAAAACATCTATTTATATAATTTTATTGTTGTCTATTATTGGATGCTCTACAAATAACTACTACTACCACCCTACTCCCAAAGATAAAGATAAAGATTATCAACATCCTCCATATTTAGTCTTTGTTAAAACAGAGGTTCCAAAATATGGAAATATTTATGAGATATGCTCAAGAATAAACAGCTCTATTGCAGTCTCTTTAAATGCTCCAACAGTTTTTCTGTGTAATCCTGATGGTAATTTTGATATGGAGAAACTTTCACAGCAATATCCATATAGAGTTTTTATTGATATAAAATTTAAAAGAGATTATAACACAACTGTTATTTTAGATATTCTATCAGTAGGAACATTAATTCCATATATTCCATCTCCACATTGGGGAAACTATACTCTAAAAGCAACAGTTAATATGAGCTCTCCTGAGAGAGTTTTTAATAAAAACTTTACAATCGTATCAGACTTTAGCTATATACTTTACTCTGCATTTAGAGATGATACAGAAAAAGCCTCAATTAGAAGAGCAACAAGCCATTTTGTAAACAGAGTTGTTGCTGAAAAAGGATTTAGATCTGTTGTTGAAAATAGAGATATTGAGTTAGAAGAGGAGAATTTTCTGAGTGGAATTGTTCCTGAAGAGACAGATTATTACACCGAATTAGAGGAGGAGAGTTTTAGAGTTGTTCAACGAAATAATATTGAAACAAAATTTATGGTGGCAGAGTTTAGATATCAAAGAGGAATTACAAATGTAACTGGATACTATTCAGATGAGAATGGTAGCTCTGTTGGTGCCTCTGGATGGGGTGATGTTGTTGAGTTTAAAATTCAGGGTTCATCATTTCAACCAAGAAGTTATGTATATTTTTCTCCAAATTTTGGTTCCTATTATCAAAAAAACACTCTTAAAGATTTTGGTTATGATGTCTCCGAGTTAAATAAAGGAAGAGAGGGATATATTCCAGGAAAAAGTAGTGATCCAACACCAGATTGTGAAGAGAATGGAACATGTGTTGACTATTCAGATAAACTTGAATCTTTAGAGTATGAGATAGAGTATTACTCCTTTTTTGGTGGAGTAATTGCTGGATTTAACCTTTTGGTTGGTTCAGATTTTCAGTGGTTTTTTACTCCAAGTGTCTCTATAAATATGGCAGAGGTTCGTTACTCTGTTGTTCACAGCACAACAAAAGATTACACATCTCTAACATTTCCATTTTTCAGCTCTTTTGGTGTTAATTTTGCAACAGGCTTCTTTATTCCAAAAATTAGAAGTGGTATGAAAGTTGGTTTTAACTACTCATATTTCAGAGATTTTGAGTTTGATAAAAAAATTGAGTTTAAAGAGGTATATAAAGAGGACTCTTTATATAAATCTCATAGAATTTTTGTTGATAGAGTTCAAATTCAATCTTTTACTGGTTATGTAGATCTATTCATATTCTTTTAATCATAAAAACTTTTACTAAAATATGGATATTTAGATATTTTTATTTGTATATATATGACTATTTTTATTATTTTAAAAATAAAACTTGAAAATATAACCTATTTTTGAGAAAATAGCCAGATTTGATTTTTTATGAGTCTATTATGAGAATATTTTTAATATCTTTACTTATTTTTATCTGGTCACAACTCTGGGGAGCTGTTGAGTTTGGTGTTGAACTTCCTGGAAATAAAGCTGGTGAAAATAGATATTTTTCAACAGCAACAGTTGATGAGGTTATTAAATATATTAGAAAAAAGGGGACAACAAACTACACTAAAGAGGCTTTTGATGCCCCAAATGTTTATGTTGTTCATTTAAAAAATAATAACTCATCTGGTAAGTGGATGGGAATAAATATATATACTGGTGATGGTGGAACATATATATATATTATTCCAAATAAAAAAAAATAGATTAATATTTTTAATAAAATAGATTTATTGAAGGAGAGTGATGTTTGTATTAAATGACTCCATAAAAGTTCTTGATAAAAACATGAAAATATTATCAGCAAAAGGCTCAATGGGTTCTCAAAATGTCTCAAGCTCAAGAGGTGGTTCCGATTATGGCTCAGCATATACTATTCAAGGCTCTCTTGATGGTGAATTTTTTGTTTATGTAGTTCTTCATTTCTCTACTCACAACGATTTTTATGTCTCTGATGATTTAATTTTAGATCAAGATGATTTATCAAGAGTTTGGGAAGAGGGATTAGAGTTTGCTGAAGATATGGGGTTCTATTTTGACTCTATATCAGAATCTGAACTAAAAACAACAACAATATTTCAAGAATCTTTATTAGAAGAGGATGAGATATTATCACTATTGGATAGTACAATAGAGAATGTTGAAGAGAAAAGCACTATTTTTCCTAAGAGTGAGAAAAAATATACAAAAGAGGAGATTTATGAAATAATAAAACTCCGCTCTTTTTATTAAAATATTTAAGAGGTATATATGAGAATTTTTTTATCATCTATTTTTATCATAATTTTCCTGTTCTCTTGCATTGATGATCAAAGTGTTTTAATAGATACTGGTGAAAAAAGTGATAAAATAGAGGATAAAGAGCAGAGAGAGAAACTTGTTTCATCCTATATGAGTCTTGCAACAGAGGCTTTATATAAACGAAGTTTCCCTGCAGCATATGATAATCTTTTTAAAGCAGAGAAAGTTGACTCAAAAAATGGGGATGTTCAAAATCTTTTAGGATTAATCTATTTTTATGATGGAAATATAGAGGAGGCTGAACTAAAATTTAAAAATGCAACTCAATTAAAAGAGAATTTTTCTGAAGCATATAACCATCTTGGAATTGTATATTCTGAACAAAAAGAGTATCAAAAAGCAATAGAGGCTTTTAAAAAAGCAACATCTAATCTACTTTATAAAACACCTTGGATTGCATATACAAATTTAGGACAGGTTTATATTGAGTTAAAAAATTATGAAGAGGCTGAAAAAGTTTTACTTTTATCTCTTAGAAAGAATCATAAACAGTGTCAAGCACACTCTCTTCTTGGAGATATTTATAGAGCTCAAAGCAATTTTGAAAATTCGAAAAAACATTATGATGAGTTTTTAAAATTATGTCCAAATGTTGCCAATATTCATTTAAAAATAGGTACATTAATGATTCAACTTAAAAAAAATGATGAAGCATCAAATGAGTTTAAATCCTGTGTTAAATTATCATCTGAGCAGGGAAATCAACAACTTTTAAAAGAGTGTAGAGACTATTTAAACCTTCTTGGAGTTAAAGAGGATTTATAATAATTGAAAATAGTGTTTTTATTAAAATTCCGCTATTTACAAAAAATATTTTTTGATTTTATGGAGTTTTGACTAATGGGTTGTAAAGAGCTTGGTGATTTTCTTAGAAAAGAGAGAGAAAAAAAGGGGCGTTCAGTTGAAGAGATGGCTATTACACTAAAAATGACAGCTCTTAATATTCAGAATCTTGAATCTGGTAATATTGATGCGATAAGACTTAATGAGATTTTTGTTAAAAGTCATTTAAAATCTTATATAAGTGAACTTGGATATAACCCAGAGGATACTTTTAAAAAATTTAATATATTTGAAGAAGCAAAAAGAGAACAAACTTTAAAACATTACTCAAGCACCTTTTTATTTAATCCAATATTTCAGATATTGGGTGTTATTCTCTTTAGCTTTTTTATCTACTATTTTGTAAAAATTGCTAGTGGTGATAGTGTTCCTTTTTTTACTCAACCAGAGACTATTCAAGTTGAATCTGTAAAAAAAACAAATTCAGGAACAGAACAAAATAAAGATTGGGAAAAAAGCCAGACCAATTATGAAGAGAACTATTAATAACATTTACTTACTCTTTAAAACTCTTTTATTTTAAAGAAAAAACAGATAAAAACTTTTTTATATTTAGAATATTTAACTTAAATTATAAAGTTTGGAATTATGCCACCAAAAGGGAAAAAACTCTATCTTCATGAAACAAAAATAGAGTCTGATGCAGTTCACTATCGTTATCGATTAGATCACTTTATCTCAATAAAAATGCCATGGTACTCAAAAACAGAGATTCATAAGTTCATTGAAGCGGGTGAATTTTTTCTTAATGGTGTTCCAGCAAAAAAGGGAAAACGATTAGGAATTAATGATGTTTTAATAAGAAGATATTGGCGAGAAGAGGTTTTTATCGATTATAATTTAATCAATATTGAGAAAGTTTTCGAAAATGATAATTTTATAGCTTTTAATAAACCTCCAACAATTGCTGTTCATCCAAACTCTGCCTATCAATATGGAACTATGATTCAGATTTTAGAGGAGAAATATGGTTATCAAAATCTAAAAATGGTTCATAGAATAGATAAAGAGACATCTGGATTAATTCTTTTTGCAAAAACAAAAGAGTATGCAACATATCTTATAAATAAGTTTTTTGATAGAGATATATCAAAAAAATATTTAGCAGTTGTTAAAGGTGTTGTTCCACAAAAAGATTTTTCAGTTAAAATGATGTTAGGCTTCTCAACTAACTCAAAAATAAGATTAAAACAGGGTGAAAATATAAAAGATGGTCTATTTAGTCACACAGATTTTCATGTTATAAAACAGTATAATGGTTATGCTATTATTGAGGCAACACTACATACAGGTAGACAGCATCAAATTAGAGCACACATATCACACTATGGGAACTATATTATTGGAGATAAAATATATGGTCCAGATGAGATGATATTTGATAAATTTACCCTTAATGGAATGGATGATGAGATGCTGGAGAGATTGGAGGTTCCAAGACATTTTCTACATGCATATAAAATCTCATTTTTTGATGATTTTACAGGTGAGACAATTAAAATAAAGGCTTCACTACCTCAAGATATGCATGATTTTTTAAAAAAGTTAAAAGGATTTGAATGAAAAATATAGTTATTTTAGGCTCAACAGGAACAATTGGAACTCAAACTCTTGATGTGATTAAAAATGATTTAACTAAAACTGTTTTAGGACTTTCTGCTAATAAAAATATAGAGTTACTTGAAAAACAGATTATTCAGTTTTCACCAAAATATATATCAATAGGTAATGAAAAAGGCTACTTATATCTAAAAAGCAAGTATCCAGATATAACTTTTTTTTATGGAGAAGAGGGATTAAAAAATCTGGCAACACTTCCAGATGCTCATTTAATTGTCTCTGCAGTTGTTGGATTTGCAGGGTTTATTCCTATTTATAATTCCCTAAAAATGGGAAAACAGGTTGCAATAGCAAATAAAGAGTCTATTGTTGCTGGTGGAGAGCTTTTAAAAACAGTTATTACAAAAGAGAATCAATTAATTCCAATAGATTCAGAGCATGTTGCAATTTGGCAAGCATTAAATGGTTCAAAAAGAGATGAACTTTCAAAAATCATTATAACAGCCTCAGGTGGTCCATTTTTTAGAACAGAGATTAATGAACTAAAAAATATTAAAGTTGAGGATGCCTTAAAACATCCAAATTGGAAAATGGGAGATAAAATAACGATAGACTCATCAACAATGATGAATAAAACATTTGAAATTATTGAGGCTTTCCATTTTTTTGATCTATCTCCAAATGAGATTGAGGTTGTAATTCACCCTCAATCAATTGTTCACTCAATGGTTCAATTTTATGATAGCTCTATTATTGCTCAACTTGGAGTTCCAGATATGAGAATTCCAATATCATACTCTATTAACTATCCAGATAGATTTCAATATCCATTCAAAAGTTTAGATTTTTCAAAGCTCCTATCTCTAGAGTTTTATCCTTTAGATAAAAAAAGATTTCCAGCAATTGATTTTGCTAATGAGGTTTTTAAAAATAGGGATTTAGGTGTTATTATTAATGCTGCAAATGAGGTTGCTGTTGACTCTTTCTTAAAAGGAGAGATATCTTGGATTGACATCTATAGATTTATATCAGAGACTTTAGATAAAATACCCCCCTCAAAAATAAAAGAACCAACCGATTTACTATATAGAGACCAAGAGATCAAAAAAATCACTAAAGAGTTGATTAAAAAAATATAGTTTAAAGATTACTGTTTTTATAAAAAACAACTTTTTGGGAGCTATAAATGATTCATAAATTGATATACTATCTATCCTATCTATCTCTCCCCTACCTTCTTTATCTAATTTTTGTTGTTATAAAAAAGATAAAAACTAAAAAACTAAAAAATTTATCATTAGATAACTCAATTCTATTTATATTTTTAATTGGAGTTTTAGTTTTTATATATTCAAGATTTATTGAACCAAATATTATATGTATAAATCAAACAGAGATTAATGTTGGCTTTAGTGGGAAATTGATTCTAATTTCAGATACACATTTAGGAGTTTATAAAGGAAAAAGCTTTTTAGAGAGAGTTGTAAAAAAAATAGACTCTATAAAGAATGTTGATGCAGTTATTATTGCTGGAGATATCACTTATCATGCAGATGACAATGAGTTAGAGACTCTTTTAAAGCCTTTAAAAAAACTAAAGTATCCAGTTTTCGCTGTTTTAGGAAATCATGACTATATTGGTCCAAACCCTCCTAATTTGGAGATGTTAAAATCTGCTCTCTCTAAAAATAGAGTTAATCTTCTTGAAAATAGCTCAAGCCTATTAAAAGAGAAAAATATACATATTCTTGGATTAGGTGATAGATGGAAAAGAAATGACAAAATATCTAAATTAGATGAATTCTCTGAAAATGATAATATTGTTGTTATTGCACATAATCCAGATACTATTATGAGATATAAAAACAGAGTTGCAGATTTAACACTATCTGGACATACTCATGGAGGACAGATTAGAATACCTTTTATTTATAAAAACATGATTCCATCAAATTATAGTTTTGATCAAGGATTTTATAATGTAAATAATAATAAACTATTTATATCATCAGGTGTTGGAGAGGTTGGTCTTCCTATGAGATTTTTAGTTCCACCATCAATAGATGTTATTATATTAAAATAAAAAATAATATTTAATTGAATAAAAAACTATACTATTCGTCTGAGTAGTTCAATTTTAAGGAGATTTTTATGAAAATTCTATTCTTTCTACTATTTTTTGTCTCATTATCACTTTTTGCAATGGAGACAAACTCTTTTAAAAAACTTAATAAACAGATTAAAGAGGCAGGATTTGCAAGTGAACAAATAACATTAATTAAAACAGCTGCCTCAACAAACACTTTTACTTGTGAGCAGATAAAATCACTGCTTGAAAATATGAGCTTTGCAAATGACCAAATAGAGGCATTAAAAACTGTTTCAAAAAGGGTTGAAGATCCTGAAAATACAGATATTCTACTTGAACTATTCACTTTTGATAGTGATAAAAAAAAGGTAACTGAAATTATATCTAACATAACAGAAGCAAAGCCATTAACTCAACAAAATCAGATTCCATTAATAGTTAATCATACTGCAATTTGGACTAAAGCAGATTTTAACAATTTAATTGATAAACTAAAAGATGCCTCTTTTTCAAAAGATAAACTTAATATTATAAAAGATATTACAAAATCATCAAATGGTTTAAACTCCAAACAGATTTTTTCACTTCTAGAAACATTTGGATTTGGAAATGATATGTTGAAAGCAATATCAATGCTAGATCACCATATTTTAGAACTTTATAGCTCTCAAGTTAGTGATATATTAAAAGCATTCTCTTTTTCTGGAGAAAAACTTGAAGCATTAAAAGTTTTAAAAAATATGATTGTTGATGCTGAAAATAAATTTGTTATATTAGATCAATTTACTTTTGGTAGTGATAAAGAGAAGGCTAGAAAAATTTTAGAGTCTGTTAAACCAAGAAGTTTTATTTATGGATCTATTTATACTAAACATGTTGTTTTTGTTGTTGATATCTCTGGAAGTATGGCTGCAACTTTTACAACAAACCAAAAAGAGCAACTAACTAGACTCAATTTTGTTATTAGAGAGTTAAAAAAAGTTATCTCAGAGCAGCTTGATGAAGAAACTGAATTTAATATAATTGTTTTTTCTGATGGTATAAGACAGTGGCAATCATCTCCTGTTCCAGCAAACAGCAAAAATGTTCAAAATGCAATAGAGTATTTATCAAAATTAAAAGCAAATGGTGGAACAAATATTTATGATTCTCTTGAGAAAGCGTTCTCTAATTCTAAAGTAGACTCAATCTACTTTTTAACAGATGGTCAACCAACAGCAGGAGTTCGTAAAGATGAGGCTGGTATTATTGAGGCATTAATAAAATGGAACTCAAAAACTAATATACCAGTACATACAACCGCATTTTTAATGGGTTCATTCTCTGGAGATAATAAACAGGCTGCTAAGAAATTAATGAGTGCAATAGCTGAAGCAACTAAAGGTATTTTTCGCTCTATTGAGTAAAAATATTCATATGATCTATTCTAAAAGATTTGTTATGATTTTGTGTAGCTGTTTTTTTCCATGAATTCCACTCATATGATGAGCTATTTTACCCTCTCTATCAATAATAACAAGAGTTGGAAAAGATTCAATCTGATATTTTTTCTCAATATCAGGTGTTCCATGAAGAATCTTATAATCAATTTTATATTTTGTTGCAAATGCTTTTAAATATGAGTTTCCAGGATCATTTCCTACAGAGTGAATTCCTAAAAAAATCACATCATTTTGATTAAACTCTTTTGATAATTCAACAAATGATGGAATCATTTTAATACAGGGAGGACACCATGTTCCAAAAAAATCCATTACAATAATTTTACCTTCATAACTCTTTAAATTAAACTCAACTGCATTGGAGTCTATTGCTTTAA
The DNA here is from genome assembly GCA_016936735.1 of bacterium. Lineage (GTDB taxonomy): Bacteria > UBP6 > JAFGXH01 > JAFGXH01 > JAFGXH01 > JAFGXH01. The sequence goes on along the minus strand of JAFGXH010000362.1, from coordinate 1,467 downwards.
AAAAATAGGCATTTTCTCCCTTCATTTTATTTTGATTTAATAGAAACATCACTAAAACAAATATACCTAAACCATAAAATATACCATTTTTAACTAACTCTTTAGCTTTCATTATAAGTGCTCCAAATAAAAACAACATCTATTATAATATTTTTTTCTGATTAATCAATAGTGATAAAATTATAGCATGTTTTTATTTTGAAAAAATCTATAATAATACTATTTAGTTAACTCTAAAAATGCCTGAAACTCTCTCAAACTTTGAGTGATTAAAATTGATGTTGATTGGGATTTTATATCTAATGCAGCAGAACGCATCATCGAGTCATAAAAATATACTAATCCATCTTTATCTAACTCTCTCAAACGTCCAGAAAGAATAGCTTTACTTACCAAATGAGAGAAATAAACAACTCTTGATAATATGCTATCCTCAGTTTTTTTATCCTCATCTTGAGTATTAACAGCCCCAATTTGAGTCTCATCAAATCCCCATTTTGAAAGAATAATTCTTGTTACTCTTAAACCAAATGATTGACTAACTCTTAATATAAAATTCTCCTCTGGAATAAAATCACCTTTTCTTTTTTTTAAAAAATTTGCTGCTTCATTTAAAGAAAAAAGCTCTCCAATATTATGAAGTAAAGCAACTGTATAAAAAGAGCTCTCATTTTGTTGAAAATATTTTGCTAAATTTCTTGTTAAAGTGGCTGTTAATAACGCCTTTTTCCATAATCCACTTGCTATTTTTTGAGAAACTGTACTTAGATATAGTTTTCCACGTAAAGATACACTAATAACTAAGGCCTGTACTCCATTTATACCAACTCTATTTATTGCTTGCTCAATATCTGTAACCTCATAAATTCCTCGATATGCAGGGGAATTAGCAAGTTGTAAAAGTTTTAATGTCATACTTGCATCAGCCTTAACAATATCTGCAAACTGCTGAAAATTAGCATTTTTATTTTGAGATAAAGAGATAATTTTAGTAATAATTGTTGGTAACATTGGTAAATCAAGAGACTGTTGTTTAATTATTCCACTTAAATACTCTATAAAATCGATTTTAATATTTGTTTGTTCAGCCTTTTGCTCCTCTTTATTTTTTATATCTGTTTGATATTTTTGATGAAGATCTTTAAGTATATCCTCCTCACTCTCATTTTTTTTTGAAATAAATGAGAAAATCGAATCAATTGTTTTCTTGAATATTGATGTATTATCCATTTGATTTCTCCAACAATCAATCCTTTTTCGGTAAAAATAGAAAAATATTTAGAATTTTATTAAAATTAAAAAAAATTTCTAAATCACTACAGTTTTTATATTTTTATAAATAGATTGGTGATATATAATAAAAAATTGGATTATAGATAAATTTATAGTATTATTAGAAGACTCATTTAGGAGAGATTATGGATAATAGTTTTATTGTTTTATTTCCAATTGCAATGTCAATATTTT
>JAFGXH010000361.1 GCA_016936735.1 bacterium | reverse complement strand
TTAACTACTTCCTAAAAAGATTTAACTACTTCCTAAAAAGATTTAGCTACTTCCTAAAAAGATTTAACTATTTCCTAAAAAAAATCTCTCTATCTCTTTTTATTTTTCAATTTTTTATTTTTCATTGAGTAGTTATATGAACTATTTTAATTAATTTGGAAATTTTCTTTGGTAATATTTTTCAGTAAAAGATATAACTTGATTTAAATAATCATTTGTAAGAGAGTGTTTTTTTATGAAACCTCCTCTCCAATCTCTATTTTTTTTCTCTTTCAAAAGAAGAAATATTGTTTGATAATCCATCTCTAGTAGTGGGTGTGTTATTCCTCTTTTTTCAAGCTCCTCTCTGCTTAAATAGTCTTTATAATCTGTTAAAATTTGAAGTGTTTTAGTGTCTCTTTTTGCCTTATACTCTGCAACAACACCAGACCAATCTGAAACTCCAAAATGGGATGCCTGAATCTCTATTGCATCCTCTTTATCCATATATTTATTTGAAAAAAGCTCCATAAAAATAGAGAGTTGTTGGTCTCTTAATGAGTATGGAATCTCTATTTTAAAATAGAGAGTTTTAACTCCATTGATTATCTGTTTCTCTTTTTTTATAACTTTATATATATTTGGAAGCTCTACACCTCTCTCTATTTTATAATCTTTTGCTAGAAAATCATCAGAAAACTCTATTGTTTTATATAACAGATCATTAAAACCTGTTTTCTCCGCTTCTGAATTTTTTGCCTTTTTACAACCATTTAAAAATAGAATTAAAAGAATTGAGAGTGTAATTTTAATATATTTCTTATACATAAAAACCTATTTTTTGTTTTTTTTCTCTTGATAAGATATGAACTCCTCAATAGTTGCCTTATCTTTATCAGATATTTTATTAAATTTTATCCCCATCTTACCATCTTTTACCCAAACAACAACCCCCTCTGCATAGGCATATTTTCCACCAAGTTCAGGAAAATGTATATCAACATATACATTTGTTCCAATCTCTTCAAGCTCTGTTGCAACGATTTTAACTCCTCCAGCACTCACATCAATTATTTTCTGAAACATCAAAATCTCATTACCTGTATAATCTATATAAGCCTCTCCCTGAATTCGTTTAAACTCTCTTGATTCATTACTCATTATCTCCTCCGCAAGAATGATTGGGTTCAAACCGTTTAATCCTATCACAATAATATGATATCTTGCCTCTATTTTCAAGTTTTTGGTAAATTTTCAAAAGGTATGGGTAGACAACAACACTATTTTTCCATTTTTTCTCTATTTTATGAAATTGAGATGCAGCTTTTTTCCACTCTTTTTTTGCAATTAATCTCTCACCTTTTTTAATCATAGCATCTTTTTCAGAAGATATTGCAGAGATTTTTATATGTCCAGAAAAGCTATCAGATAGACCACCAGGAACTACATCAATAACATTATCAAGATTGATTTGTGGTTCAGAAGATTTTTCTTGATGTGTGTTATTTTTGTTATTTGTTTCATCGATTTCACTATTGTTTTGAGGGTTATTTTTATTCTGCTTTGTCTCAGTTTTATTTTTTCCAATAACTGGAGTTAATCTTTTTAACTCCACACCATCAAGCATTAATTCATCATCAGAGAGCTGTTTTAGTGGAATATCTCTTAGAAGTTCAAACTCCTCCATATCATCATCTTTAACATAGAGTTTATACTGTTTCTCCTCCTCTAATCCCTCAACTTTTCCCATTATTAGATGGTTCACTTTGTAATCCTCATCCTGAATAACTCTATAAAGCTCCATTTTATTGCCACTCTGTTTGATTGTTACATCTCTATTTGCACCAAATGTTGAGAGTTCCCATTTTCCACTAAAATCTGTTCCCAAAAGTTGAATTGATATTAATAGAAAGATAGTTAAAATAGATTTTTTATAACTCATAATAATCCTCCAGTTTCAATTTAGATATTATAATTTAAAAACCAAAATTTAGCAACTATTTTCAAAAAACTATAGTTACAATATAGGGTGTTTTATTTTACATGTAAAAAAATATGAAAATATTTTTTTTGTATATGTTTTATATTAAATATTAAAAATCTCTTGATATTAAGTAAAAAATAATCTATTCTTTCAAGCATGAAGATGATGTATTTTTTCCGAAAGGCACTAAATAATATTGTAAGAAATTTCTCGGTAAACCTCTTTACCATCCTTATCATATCAACATCATTAATGATTTTTAATCTCTTTTTATTAACATATCACAATATTGATATTATTCTTGATAAACAGTATCAACACCATATTTTTCTCTATTTAGAGCCAGATTTTGATGAGAATGACATATCGAAATATGAGTTAGAGATAACAAAAAAACTACCATCAACTGCAGTATTTGTTTCCCAGAAAGAGGCTTTTAATTCATTTAAATTAAGCTTAAAAAATGATGCCTCTCTTTTAGAGGGATTAGATGAGTCTGTTATTCCTGCCTATTTTGATATCTCTCTTAAATCAACACCCTCAAATCTTGATTCAATTTTAAAAGAGCTTGATGATCTATATTTTGTCTCTAATATTGATTCAGGAAAAGAGGTATATCAAAAAATAGAGAAAATTGTTACAATTCTATTCTCAATTCTTACATATATTGCAGTGCTTATAATGATTGCAACATTTTTTGCAATATACATGACAATAAAATTAACAATATACTCCAGAAAAGAGGAGATAGAGATACTTGAACTTGTTGGAGCAACAAGATTCTTTATAAAAATGCCTTTTCATATTGAGGGGGTTTTACAGGGAATATTAGGGGTATCTCTAGCAATGTTTATGCTCTATTTAACACATATAACAATTACAGATACATTTGTAAAAAATCTGCTTTCACCATTTGGGATAACAACAATATCATTTATTCCTTTGAAATATACTCTTTTTAACTATCTTTTCTCTATTATATTTGGTTTTCTTGCCTCAATGTTTGCTGTCAATAGATTTTTAAAAATTTAAAATGGCAAAAAATATACTATTTTTTATATTAATACTATTATCAACAGTTGCTTTTTCGGATAAAGAGTCTCTTCTGAAGGAGATTCAGGATTTTGATATGCAGATTGTTAATACTCAAAAAGAGATTGTTAAGGCTCAAAAAGAGATTAAAAATATTGAAAATCAGCTATTTATTAATAAAAAAGTATTAGAGAAACTATCTAGAGAACAGGAGGATAAAAAAAGAGTTCTTCAAAATAGATTAAAATTCTACTATAAACTCCAAAATCGAAGAAAATATCTCCTATTTTTTGATTCATCAAATATATCAGAGATGGAGTTAAAGGGAAGATTTTTAAAAAAAGTTATTGATTATGATTTTAAACTTTTAAAAGAGTATCTTTTATCTGTTGCAAAAACAAAAGGGGCTCTTTTAAAACAGGAGGATATATATAAGGATTTACAACAGAAACAGGGTGAGTTTCAGAATGAGAAAGCATCATTAGAGAAGCAGAGGGATGATAAAAAACGATTACTTCAAACTATTCTTACATCAGAAAAACTTAAAATAAAAGTTCAAAAAGAGCAAGATAGTGTTTCAAAATCTATAAACAAAAAAGTTTCAAGCTCCAAATCAACTAATGATAAAAATTCACCATTTCTCAAAAAAAAGGGAAAACTATCTCTTCCAACAAAAGGGAAAGTTTCAAGATGGTATCAGGTTAAATATGATAAAAAAACAAACACTTATGATGTCCATAAAGGATTAACAATGAGTGTTCCTAAAAAAACAGATGTTTATGCTGTTGATGATGGGAAAATTGTTTATCAGGATTATATTAAAGGGTATGGAAATACTATTATTATCTCTCATGGTGATAACTACTACTCTTTATATATGCACTTGGATGAGTTTTTGAAAAAAACTGGTGATTCTGTTGTTGAATCGGAAAAAATTGCATTAAGTGGTGAGACAGGTAATGCTGAAAAACCTAAACTATATTTTGAAATAAGATATAAAAAAGAGCCAATAAATATTAATAGTTGGTTTAAAAAATAGATAAATCATTCTAAATCAAAAAAGATTATAATCATAACTAATTAAAATAGTGCTTTATTCTATCAAATGATTGTATCATCTCTTTTATTAAATTATTAATCTGTTGTGAAACAGGCTCAACTCTCTGAATTAAAGCTGATGATTGACCAGCTAAAAGAATACCATTATCAATATCTCCCATCAAAATACCCTGCATTGAACGACCTCTACCAATTTTATCATTTATCTCCTCTTTTGATAAATTAGAATAGTCCCAGTTTATCATCTTTTTAGAGAATGAGTTTTTTAAAACTCTTACAGGTGAGTTCCGTCTGGATGTCATTATAGTTGATGTATCCTCCGACTCTATAATCATTTTTTTATAATTTGGATGTGCAGAAGACTCCTCACTTGAGGCAAAAAGTGTTCCTATTTGAACAGCATCTGCCCCTAAAACAAATGAGGCCAACATCTGTTCTCCAGTTGCAATCCCACCAGCTGCAATAATTGGAATTGATATTTTTTTTGCAATTTGAGGTATTAATGATATTGTTGTTATCTCATCTCTACCATTATGGCCACCAGCCTCACTTCCCTCACAAATAACTGCATCAACTCCTGCATTTATTGCCTTTAAACTCTGCCCCACTGTTGAGATAACATGAAGTGTTATAATTCCATTTTTTTTTAGATAGTTTGTATATTTTGATGGATCTCCCCCTGATGTTATTACAATTGGAACAGATTGAGCTATTGCAATCTCTACAAGCATATCTGCATGGGAGTATATCATTGGAATATTTAATGCGAATGGTTTTATTGTTGAACTCTTAATTGTTTGTATACTTGATATAAGACTCTCTTCATCAGAGAAAGCACCACCTCCAAGTGTTCCTAAACAACCAGCCTCTGATACACTTATTGCTAATTTCACACCTCCAGCCCAAACCATCCCCCCCTCAACTATTGGATACTCAATATTGAGAAGCTCTGTTACTTTTGTTTTAAAATTCATATATCCCTAAATAAAATTATATTATGACTCCTCAACATAAACAGTTAAAACTGTTACATTGTCCTCACCACCAGAGTTACAGGCCTGTTTTACCATCTCCTCTGCAATATCCTCTGGAAGAAATTGTAAAAAAACATTTCCAATCTCAACTAGCTTAAAATATCTATAATATCCATCACTACAGGCCATAAAGATATCCTCTTTATGGAGCTCTTTTAACATTACACAATCAACCTCAACCTCAGGATTAAATCCAACGGCTCTTGTTATAATGTCTTTAATATTATATTTATCAGCATCCTCTTGTGTTATTATTCCCTCTGCAATCTGTTCTTGAACAAGGGAATGATCTGTTGTTATTTGAGATATAAAACGTTTTCCATCTATATCAATTCTGGATATATATGCTCTACTATCTCCAACCCAACCAATATAGGCTTTACTATTATAAAAATAGAATACTATAATAGTAGTTCCCATTCCAGCCTCTTCTGGATTTTTTTGGGCTCTTTGATAGACAATTCTATTAGCATGACGAATAGATTTTTTTATAAAATCTATAATATCAACTTTTCCTGTCTTAACCTGTTTTATATTCTCTACAAAATAGGCATAAATTGACTCTACCGCTGTTTTACTAGCAACCTCTCCAGCATTATGTCCTCCCATTCCATCAGCTACAATAAAAAGGGAGTACTCTGGAAAACAGCCATAAAAATCCTCATTATTTGTTCTTACCATTCCAGGGTTTGTAAAAGCTTTACAGTGTAGTTTCATAGTTTAACCATAAATTAAATCTTAAAATATCAAAACAGTTTTATTATAATAAAACCATTATTTAAAAGCAAATTTTTTTATCTCTAATTGTGACAAAAAAGAGAAAAAATAGATAAATTCTTGCTTTTTATAAACACATATTGTATAAACATAATACATTTATTTTTATTGGATCTAACATGAAAATATTGTCATCACAAAATAACACCCAAGCAGGATTCATTGGGAGAGGCATTGAGATTAAAGGAAGTCTTTCAGGAGAGGAGGCTCTAACTGTAGAGGGAAAAATCACTGGTGAGATATATCTTGGAAACCATCTACGTGTTGAGGAATCTGCTGAAATCAATGCAAACATTGAGGTTGAAGAGTTAACTGCAAATGGCAGAATAACTGGTAAAATTCAATGTGGAAGTGTTGCTCATATTACTCAAACAGCCAATATAGAGGGTGAACTTTATGCTCCAAGAATAATTATTGAAGAGGGTGCTCGCTTTAATGGTAGAATTGAGATGGATTTTGAACTTCCTGAAGGAATTTAAATCTATTTTTAGTAGAATATTTTATTTATAAAAACCTAAATTTTAGATTTTATTGTTTTGTATTTAAAATCTAATCTGTTTTAATGATAATTGATGGAGAATATATATATGAGTAATACAATTATTGGTCACACACTTGTTATTGATGGTGAGATTGTTGGAGATGAGTCTCTTACTATTTTAGGAACTGTTAAGGGTAAAATAGAGCTTAATAACACTCTTCTTGTTGAAAAAGAGGGTAATGTTGAGGCTGATATGATTGTTAATAAAATAACAATAAATGGAAGTGTTACAGGTAATATTCATGCCCATGAAAAAGTTGAGATTCAAGAGGCTGGTCAGATGGTTGGTGATATCAAATCACCAAGAATTTTTATTGCAGATGGTGCCGTTTTCAAAGGACAAATTGATATGGATGTTGACTAACAGGAGCATAATTAATGAATAATATTACTGTAATTGGCCCATCTATTTTCATAAAGGGAAATATTGAGGGTAATGAGGATTTAAGTGTTCAAGGGCGTATTGAGGGAAATATATCTTTATCAAATACCCTATACTTAGAGGAATCTGGTATTGTAAAAGCAGATGTTAGTGTTAAAAATGCTGTTGTTAGTGGTGTTTTAGTTGGAAATCTTGAGGCTGCTGATAGTATTGAAATTACAGAGATTGGTATTGTTGTTGGAGATCTATATGCACCAAGAATTGTAATTCGAGATGGTGCGAAATTTAGAGGAAGCATAAACATGAGTGTTTATGATAACTATGACAATGAAACAAAAAAAATTGAACAACCAAAATCTAAAATCCCAACACAAAAACCTATAACAACCACAACAAATAGCTCTGTTACAACTTATGGAAGAAAACCAGTAACAACAACAACTCCATCAAAAACAACAACAGATAAAAAACCAGCATTTCCAACTAAAACAATTGAGAAAAAACCGGAGCCTGTGATTAAATCTGATTCAGTTAAAACATCATTTTCAAATCCAGCAAATAATACAACCTCAACTAATCAGAATAGTACAAAAACATCTCCTCCAGCAATGAATTCAAAAATTGAACAATCTGAAGCAGATAAAATAAATAAAGCTATAAAAGAGACTATTGGAAAATATTCTCAGGATTCCGAATTGGATGAGAAAAAAAAAGATTCCAATCCAGAACAGAAAAGCGAATAAACACTCTTTTTCAAAAGGATTATAAGAAGAGATGATAAGATATTTCCTTTTTATATTTTTTATCCTTTTAGTTGCCTGCCAAAACTCTAATATTATAAAAAATAATTCAGATAAAGAGATGAGTTTTGAATCATTAACAGAACATTATAAAAGGAATAAAGATATTTTTGTAGATTTTTTTGAGAAATCCTACTCTCTTAAAGCTATACTTTATAATAGTAAAATAAGAGACTCTTTTAGTAGATACAAACAGGAAAAAAATTTTAACTCAACTATTTTTGCATTTAATGAAAATCTAAATGAGGACTCTATTTTAATCTCCTTTTTCTCTGCAGACACAAAAACAAAATATATAGATCATAAAAACTCCTATTGGAGTATTAATATTGAAAATGAAAATGGTGATTGTAAAGTAGAAAAAATAGAGGAGATTCAGGAAAAAGCAGAGATGATTGAGATATTTTTTAAAGAGAACTATTTTTCCGATTTTTATAAAATAAAATTTCTCTGTCCAAAAGAGACTCAAAAATTTTTAAAATTAAGATTCACCTCATTACAACAAAATATAGAAACATTATGGGAGTTTGAAAATGGCTCTATTTAGCTCAATTTTAGAGAGATATAAATCAATTGTAGAGAAAGCAACAAGTAAGTTTCCAGAGAGAAAAAAACAGTTTTCTAATAGTTCAAAAACAGAGTTAAATCCATTCTACTATTCAGACAATGAAGAGGATGCCAATAAACTATCTGCACCTGGAATATACCCTTTTACAAGAGGAATTCAACCAACAATGTATCGTTCAAGATTTTGGACAATGAGACAATATGCTGGATTTTCAACAGCTCAAGAGAGTAATAAGAGATATAAATATCTTCTTGAAAATGGAACAACAGGCCTATCTGTTGCTTTTGATCTTCCAACTCAAATGGGTTATGACTCAGATTCTGATTATAGTATTGGAGAGGTTGGTAAAGTTGGTGTTGCAATTGATACTCTTGAGGATATGGAGACTCTTTTTGAAGGAATTCCACTTGATAAAGTATCAACATCAATGACAATTAATGCAACTGCATCTGTGTTATTGGGAATGTATATTGCTGTTGCTAAAAAACAGGGAATCTCTCTTGATAAAATATCGGGAACAATTCAGAATGATATTTTAAAAGAGTATATGGCTCGTGGAACCTATATCTATCCAGTTGAACCATCTTTAAGAATTATAACAGATATTTTTGAATTCTGTTCAAAAGAGGTCCCTAAATGGAATACAATATCTATAAGTGGCTATCATATTCGTGAAGCAGGCTCAACAGCTGCACAGGAGCTTGCATTTACTCTTGCAGATGGAATTGCTTATGTTAAAGCTGCTGTTGAATGTGGTCTTGATGTTGACTCTTTTGCTCAAAGATTATCTTTCTTTTTTAATGCTCATAACAATTTCTTTGAAGAGATTGCTAAATTTAGAGCAGCAAGAAGAATGTGGGCTAAAATAATGAAAGAGCGTTTTGGTGCAAAAAAAGAGTCCTCTATGATGTTTAGAGTTCATACACAAACTGCTGGTTCTACATTAACAGCTCAACAGGTTGATAATAATATTGTAAGGGTTACAATTCAGGCATTAGCAGCTGTTTTAGGTGGAACTCAATCTCTTCATACAAACTCAAGAGATGAGGCTCTTGCTCTTCCAACAGAGGATTCTGTTCAAATAGCTCTTAGAACACAACAGATTATTGCTTATGAGTCTGGTGTTGCAGATGTTGTTGATCCTCTTGGTGGTTCATACTATATCGAATCTCTTACTGATAAACTTGAATCTGATGCTTGGGAGTATATTAATAAAATTGATCAGGCTGGTGGAATGATAAATGCAATTAATGAGGGATATCCACAAAAAGAGATTCAAGATGCCTCCTACTCATTTCAACAGGCTGTTGATAGAGGTGAGGAGATTATTGTTGGTGTTAACAAATTTCAATCAGAAGAGAATAAAAGATGTGGTCAACTATTAAGAATAGATGACTCTGTTCGTGATTCTCAAATTGAAAAATTAAAATCTCTTAAAAATAGAAGAGATTCAAAAAAAGTTGAAGAGACTCTTAAATTATTAAAAGAGGCTGCTCTTGGAACTGAAAATCTTATGCCAAAAATTATTGATGCAGTTGAAGCATATGCAACTTTGGGTGAAATCTCAAATGTTATGAGAGATGTTTTTGGTGAATATCAAGAAAAAATCATTTTATAATTTTTTATTTTAGAGAAAATATGTCTGAAAATAGTGTTAAAAAAACAGAATCTAATAAAAAGGATTCAGAAAAAAATCTGTCTAAAAAGAGAGATTTTAATAAATCAGAGAAATCTGATAAGAAAGTAGATAAAAAAGATTCATCAAAAAGAGAGTCATATAAAAAAGATTCTAACAAAGATTCATCAAAAAGAGAGTCTTATAAAAAAGATTCTAACAAAGATTCATCAAAAAGAGAGTCATACAAAAAAGATTCTGACAAAGATTCTTCAAAAAGAGATTCATACAAAAAAGATTCTGACAAAGATTCTTCAAAAAGAGAGTCATATAAAAAAGATTCTAACAAAGATTCTTCAAAAAGAGATTCATATAAAAAAGATTCTGACAAAGATTCTTCTTCATTTGAAAAAAAATATAATAAATCAGACTCTAAAGATTATAACAAAGATTATAAACCAAGAGAAAGAAGAGATTCTAAAAATGATTTAAAATCTCAACCTAAAAAAGAGAAATCGGAGTTTTATCTTATTGATTGTATTGTTTGTGGTGAAAATAGAGAGGTTCCTTTTAAACCAATAAAAGGAGTTCCTGCAATATGTTTTGCTTGTAAAGAGGAGATTGATGCTAAAAGATGGCTCTACTCCGATTATGATAAGCTTGAAACAGTAAAAAAACAGGTTTGCAAATCATGTAATCAAACTTTTTATGCCCCTAATGAGGCATATATTATTTGTGATGATTGTTATAAAAAATTTTCCAAATTAGTTTATGCTGATCAAAAAAATCTAGTTGTTTTTAATTGTACTGAATGTGGTAAAGAGGATTTTTTTCCTAAAAAATATAATGATAAAAATCCATCAGAACTTCTTTGTAGAGAGTGTTTTCTTAAAAAAAGAAGAGTTAATAGACTTAGTAAGGTTCATCGTAAAAAAATCAGTGAGTAGTTAATAATATTATAGAGTTTCTACTAATTTTTTTTGAAAATAAAAATTGATAAATTCAGTTGAAACTCTATTTTTTTTAGTAAATTATGACAAGAAATATAAAACTTACAATTGCTTACAATGGTACCAATTTTGGTGGTTGGCAAATACAGCCAAATAAAATATCTATTCAGGAAACAATTCAAGATGGTTTAAAAAAAATCCTTAAAATTGATTCAATAATAGTTAATGCTTCAGGTAGAACAGATGCTGGAGTTCATGCAGAGGAACAGGTTGCTAATTTTATAATAGAGAATAACTCAATACCTTTAGAGGCATTTGTTAAAGGCTTAAATAGCATTTTACCAAATGATATATCAATAAAATCATCTGAAGAGGTTGATTTAGATTTTCATTCAAGAAAATCTGCAAAAAGAAAATGGTATCAATATATAATTTATACAGATATTGTTCGCTCACCATTTATAGACCCTTTTGCTTGGCATATAAATCGACCACTAAATATTGATAATATGCAAAAAGCAGCAAACTATCTATTGGGTTTTCATGATTTTGCATCATTTGCTGCATCTAAAAATAGCTCAAAAACAACAACAAGAACTATTTTTAAAGCTCAATTTTCAACTCTTGAAAATAGAGTTTTTTTTGATATTGAAGGGAATGGATTTCTAATGAAAATGGTAAGAAATATTATTGGAACATTGGTAGAGGTTGGTTTAAATAGAAAATCTCCTGAGGATATAAAATCTATTTTAGAGAGTAGGAATAGATCATATGCAGGAGCAACAGCTCCACCACAAGGACTTTTTTTAAAAAAAGTCTATTACTAAAATCATTCACAAATACCTGTTTCTATATTACATGTTTTTCCTGTTTCAAAACAGTTATTAAAAGAGCAATTATAAATACAGGCACCATTATCATTAGTTGTAGGCATACAGACATAATTTTCCCTATTACAACTATTTGGTAATGATGGGGAACACTCTGCAAGACAAACTCCAAATTCATCTGTTGGTGATTTTTTAAAACAATATCCTGTTTCTCCACAATCAGAACTATTTAAACACTCCTTTGAACAATAACCATCTAAAAATGTTTTATCACAAATATATGGAGTTAAACATCCCTCATCAGCAACACAAGAGTATCCAATTGAATTAGCAATAATGGAACCAACACAGGACTCATTAATACAATTTTGTCCCTCTGAACATAATCCTTGTGGATTTTCAGAGGAGCAAAGAAGTTTTTGAGAAGAGTCTAAACACTCTCCATTTATACATACAAGATGAGAATATGGACAAGTTCCATTTATATTTGATGGAGAGCAGTAGTCTGTAACCTCAATACACTCCCCATCAACACAAGAAAAACCACTCATACAAACACCATGAAGATTTTCTTGAGAGCAGAATATCTCTCTATCAACACATTTTCCTAGTATACACTCCTGTCTTTCTGTGTCGGGGCATTGAAAATCAGGATTTTCAATATCACACTCTAAATATATATCAATACAACTACCATCTACACAATAATAGTTGCCTCCTGCACATTTTCCATATGGATTTTCAATAGAACAGCTTTTATTAAAATCATAACAGACTCCATAAACACATGTTTGCTCATCTGGACAATATCCAAATGGAGCCTCTGTTGAACAGGGAGTCTCCTCTTTAGTTATACATGTCCCAAAATTACAGAACATTCCATCTGGACATGTTGTAAATTCAGAAGACTCTAAACAGGCTTCACTCTCTAAAATACAGGAACCTGAAATACATATATAGGCATCATCTGGACAAATGCCATCAGGGAATATTGGGGAGCATGGTTTTGAAGGTTTTATATATTCACATTTCCCCTCTCCACTACAATAATACCCTTTTGGACAACTTCCAAATGTATTCCAAGGTCGACAACTACCATCAATCTCTAAACAGATTCCTTGATAGCAAATATCTTCACTATCTTCACAAATACCATTAAGATTATCCTCTCCACATGGAAGAGTATTTTTACAAACCCCTTTTTCACAAATTTCACCCTCATTTGAACATTTGCCATAAGGATTGCTTCTTGAACAGTCGACCTCTACATTATAACAACGATTATTAAAGCACTCAAATGAAGTTGGGCATAAAATAGAGTCTGAGCACTCTAAAAAACATACTCCAGAATAGCAAACCTCCCCCTTTTCACAACTCCCTTCAGGGTTAGAGTATGAGCATTTTTCATCTTTTTCCGTTGTACAAGATACAAGGAGCATAATAAAAAGGGAGATAATTGCTTTTTTTATCATTTTTACTCTTCTTCTATAAATAGTTCAACCTCTTCGGCCTTATCTTTATCCATTTTTGCTTGTGAAAGCTCATTTGTTGTTGCTCTAAGACGTGCAGAAAAAACTTTTAAAAGACTCCATAAAAGTTTTACTGCAATTTGGGGCTCTTTTTTCATTAATTCAAAAAATTTAGCTCTCTCAACAACCATTAAATAGCAGGTTTCAAGTGCTTTAATAGAGGCTGATCTTGGAGCATTATCTACAAGTCCCATCTCACCAAAGTTACTTCCAGGAAAAAGCTCTGCAACCTGAATATCACCTTTTAATACGGCCACTTTTCCTTTAAAAAGAATAAAAAAGTCTTGACCTATATCATTCTCTTTAATAATAAGCTCACCTTTTTGATATTTTCTTGTTGAAATAATAGAGTAGGCTTTTACAAGTTCATTGTATGTAAGATATTGGAAAACAGGTATTTTTTTCAAAATATCTAGTTTACCAGAAACCTCCATTTGAATATTTTGTTGGCTTATCTCAGCAACCTCAACAACAACAGCAGTTAGATTATCATGTGCACCACCATTAAGAACTGTTTGAACAATATTCTCAACAATAGTATTTAAAGGCTCTTGTGTTGCTAAATGAGATAATAACTCTTTCTCTTTAAAGTATGGGTGAACACCATCACTACAAAGTAAAAATCTATCACCCTTTGCCAACTCAAGAAAAATAATATCTGGTGGAACATACTCATAGATACCAACAGCTCTAGTAATAACATTTTTATATGGAGAGTTTTCTGCCTCCTCTTTTGTTATTTTTCCTTGACGAAGCTGTTCCTGAACCATTGAATGGTCCTCTGTAAGTTGATGAAGATGACCTTTTCTAACAAGATAAACACGACTATCACCAACATGAGCAACAAGCCCTTTATCACCAACAACTAAAACAACAACAACTGTTGTTCCCATTCCTTTTTTGGATTCATTTTGTTGAGCCTGATGAAAAACCTCATAACATGCTGTTTGTATAGCATTCTCTAAAATTAGAATTGCCTCCTTTGGCTCCTCTTGATTTCCCTCTAAATCATCTTGAATTGCTTTTCGGAGTAACTCTTTTTGGGCTAAAATCTCTCTACGAATAACTTTGATTGCCATTTCACTAGCAACCTCTCCAGCATTATGCCCACCCATACCATCAGCAACAATAAAGAGCTTTAAATCATTATCTATTAAAAAGTTATCTTCATTATGCTTTCTTTTTCGACCAACATTTGTTGCTCCAAAGGTACGTAATATTGCCATTAAACCTCCAAACTGAATATTATATTATTACATAAAAGCAGATATAAATCAATTTTTTTATAATTCATACCTAAGAATACTTCAGAATTTTTTTTAAAAAAGAGGAAATGAGATTGTTTTTAATTACTAAGTTCATGTAATAAAATTAATATGGAAAAAATAGTTATTCCATGTTATAATTTTCTAATGATTTAAATGAGGTTACTATGAAAAATCTACTATTATTAAGTTTTTTGATTATCTCAGTGTTATTCATCTCTTGTGGTGATGATGAAAAAAAATCAACAGTTACAAAATGTACTATTGGAGGAACAGAGTGTTCCGAATCGCAACTTTGTCTTTTTAATGACAAAGAGAGTACTTATATATGTACAGAGAGTTGTAGTGAAACAACTCCATGTTCTAATGGAATGGTTTGTGAATCTATTGAGAATGAGAGTTTAACAGGATGTTTTCTGCCTGCCTATATATCAGGAAAAGTTTTTGATATTCAATCCTTAGAAAACATTAGTAATGCAAGAGTTATCGCCTCAACAAAAACAGGTGATTTTATATCAAATCTATCTGTAACATCAGAACTTGGAGAGTATATTTTTTTAACTCCAACAAAAAGAGATCATGATGGAAAACCATTAAAAACTGGTCAAAACTACTACCTATTAAACATTACAGCTCAAAACTATATCAACTATCCATCCTATTTTAGAGCTGCAATACCAATCTATCCAGATGACTATCAATTAATTGAGAATAGTTATATATATAAATCTACATTAACAGAGATTCCATTAGTTCCTCTTCAGGAGAGTGAACAAAATGGTAAATCAATCTCTGGTAAATTAAGTGAAAAAATTGCAGGAGTTATGATTGTTGCCCAATGTGAAACATCTCCTTGTCCATATACATACAGTGATTTAAATGGCGAGTTTCTTATATTCAATGTAAAAAATGGAAACTATAAAGTAAAAGCCTATAAAAAAGGGTTATCTTATGACTCTGTGGATATCATTGTTAATAATGCAGATGTAAATGATGTTATTTTAACAAAAAATAGTAATCAATTTGGAACAGTTTCAGGAAGTGTAAATATTGTTAATGCTCCTGGTGGTTCTCTAACAAGTGTTGTATTAATACCAAAAGCTATTTTTCATTCAACTTTTATAAAGGGTGAGATTGCTCCAGGATTAAGAGCTCCAGAACCACCAACAGAACCAAATATAACAGGAGATTATGCAATTTCAGGTATTCCTGAGGGAGATTATGTTGTTTTAGCAGCTTTTGAAAATGATGGTTTAGTAAGAGACCCTGATCAATCTATTGGTGGAACTCAAATTGTCTATTTTTCAATTCCTCAAGACAACTCATATAGTATATCTTTAGACAATTTTAAAGTTACTGAAGCATTAGAGATACTATCTCCAGGTGCAAATGAGATTGAGGGAGTTATTGGAGCTCCAATATTCTCTTGGAAAGATGATTCAAGTGAAGATGAGTATTTTCTTGAATTATTCAATGTATATGGAGAGATAGTATATACTAAAATTGTTCCAAAATCTGGTGGAGAAGACCTATCTTTAACTTATGATGGAGATCCTCTTGAGGTTGGAATGTTTTATCAATGGAGAGTAACATCGAGAAAAACAAAAGATGGTGGAATTAATCTTTCAACATCAGAGGATTTAAAAGGAATATTCTATATTGAGGCTTCAGAGGAATAATAAAGAGTTTTTCTTAAAACTCTAAAAGTCTTGAACTCATATCTAAAAGTTAGTAATTTTTTTTCTTTAGCTTAAATCAAGCCTTATATTGATTAAAAATAGGATTAATAAAATAAAACAACCTCAAAAAAATGAGTAAACATAACAAATAGAGATTAAAAAATTAGAGATGAATAGTGGATTCCAATAGAATTTAAATACTTGAAAAAATCAAAAAAGATTAATCATATTTTTTCATAACAGGTGTTACTGTATCTTTTTTTATTGTGACAGTAAATGTATCATTAATATTATTTTTACCATAAAGGGTTATTTTATGATTTCCTGTTGATAGTTTATATTTAGCAAGAGGAGTTTTTTTACCAATACTTTTTCCATCTATTTTAACATCAAGAGATGGACGACTCATAATACTTAATAGGCCAAACTCTTCAGCTTTTGGAGTCACTTTTTTAGTGTTATCTTTTGTATTATTTGTATTTTTATTGGTATTTGTAACAATTACTTTTTTAGCTGGAAGTGTCTCTTTTATAGTTTGTGAAGTTTGAGAGTTCCATTTAAAATCTACTGTTTTATTCTCTCTATCAGGATGTTCAAATATAATTTTTGATATTTTTTCAATCTCTACTTTCTCTGTTACAGGTGTAAGTTTTGGTAATGCACTTTTAAGTCCATCACTATTTATAAAATATACTTTTGCACCAGTTGGATTTGTCTCAAATGTGATGTTGGCATATTTCTGTTTTGCAGAGATATTAAGTGAATTATTTGTTTCAGAAACATCAAAATCACGAACAGAGGTATCAAAAAACTCTCCTGAGATTTTTACTTTATGTTTTCCTGTTATTAATGAGAGATTATAAGGGGATTTTCCAGATATCTTCTCACCATCAACAAAAAGAGTTGTTCCAAAAGGTGTTGTTATTTTAACATCAACAGGTTTTCCCTGCTCCATCTCAACATTTACCTCATAAACCCCTTTTTTGAAATCCTCTTTTGTAATTGTAATTTTTTTCTGATAAGGGATGTAACTATCTTTCATTAATTTAACATTATAATCACCCTCTGCAACATCTTTCATAATATATGGAGATTCTCCAGATATTTTTGTATCATTAAGAAGCAATTTTGCATCTTTAGGAGTATAATTTATTTTTAGTTGAGCTAAAGATGTTGGATTTTTCTGTTTTAGTTCATAGGTATACTCAACAATTCCATCCTCAATCTGTTTTTTTGTAAGTTTATCTTTTTGTAACAGAATTTGAGTCTCTATTGGATGATAATCATTATGTGTTATTTTAAGTTCATGAACCCCTTCTAAAACATCTTGTTGTAGATATGGTGTTTTTTCAGAAACCAACAATCCATCAAAATAGAGTTTTATATCTGTTTTTGGTGTTGATAAAAAGCTTAATATAAACTTCTGTTTTCTTGGTTCAACCGGTTTTTTCATAATATTTACAATTATCAATGCTGCAACCATAACAGATAATACAGTTACTGCAACTAAAATAATTGCTATTTTATTATTTTCAAAAAAACCTCCATTTTTCCGTGGTTTGGGTTTTGGTATTGGTTTTGGTTCTAACAATTTTTGTTGTATTGGAATACTATTTTTACCTACCTCTGGTTGAGTACCAACAATGGATGGATTTTTATCAAAAAGTTGGGTCTCCATCTCATCATCATCCCACTCCATTGCTTCAATTCTTGGATTAGACATATTTGAAGATGGAGGAGTAAATTGATTTTTTTGAATAACAGATCTTTCAGATTGACTTGGAGTATTGCTTAGAGAGTAGTTACTAAACTCTTTTTGTTTAGCTAAATCTTTCTGAATATCAGCATTATAACTATCTTTCATCCAGTTAGAGAGTTCAGAACGAGAGTACATATAATTATTTAATATCATAAATCTTTGAAGATCATCATGCATATCATGAGCATACTCATATCTATCTTTACGATCTTTTTCCAATGATTTCATAATAATCTGTTCTAGCTCTGCTGGAATATTTGGATTTATTGTTGTTGGAAAAGGAATATCAACATTTCTAATTTTTTCTAATGTTGAAAAATCTGTCTCTCCCTGAAAAAGTCTGATATTTGTTAGTAACTCATAAAGAATAATACCAATAGCAAATATATCTGAGCGTCTATCAAGAACCTGTCCTCTAACCTGTTCAGGAGACATATATCCAAATTTTCCTTTAAGAATACCAGCCTCTGTTTTTGATGATTTATTTTTCGCTTTAGCAATACCAAAGTCAATTATTTTAACCTCACCATCATAAGAGAGTCTTATATTTTGAGGAGAGACATCACGATGAATAATATTTAAATCAACACCTCTTTCATCTTTTTTTCTATGAGCATAATCTAATCCTGCACAAACTTGAGCAATTATATAACAGGCTTGTGCAACATCCATTGGAGTTGAGAATTTTCTATTTTTTTCAAATAACTGTTTTAAATCTTTGCCATTTATAAACTCCATTGCAATAAAATAGCTTTCATCTATTTTACCAAGTTCATAAACTTGAGCAATATTTGCATGTTGGAGTTTTACAGTTATTTTTGCTTCATCAACAAACATTCTGATAAACTCATCATCCTCTGCAATTGATGGTAGAATTCTTTTAATGGCAACAAGTTTTTCAAAACCCTCAATACCAAAAGTTTTTGCTTTAAAAACCTCTGCCATACCACCAACATTAACTCTATCTAAAAGTAAATATTTTCCAAAACGGACTGGCTCTTTCAATTCATCCACCCAAAATCTTGACACTAAAAAAATATATGCTTTTAAAGATAAAGTCAATCTTTTTTTATTTTTTTCTTAAAACTACTTGACAAACTAAAAAAAATATTAATATTACGAATGTTATTTTTGTTTATTATAAGGAGTTCTAATGGATATGAAAATATATTTTCCTGGAGGAAAAAGAGTTTATGCCGATTTTAATGGTTATACACATGAAACAGATCAACCATTAATGGGTGGAGGAGAGGGAAGTTCAGGAGCACCATTTGAGATGTTTTTAGCATCTTTAGGAACTTGTGCTGGTATATATGTTCTTGGATTTTGTCAACAAAGAGGAATTGATACTTCAGGAATTGAGATAATTCAGTCACATGAGTTTAATCCAATGACAAGAATGATTTCAAAAGTAAATATGAAAATTGTTCTTCCTGACTCATTTCCAGAGAAATATAAAGAGGCTGTTATTAGGTCTGCAAACCAATGTGCTGTTAAAAAACATATGGAGAATCCACCAACATTTTCAATCACAACAAAAACAAAATAGTTTATAAAAACATTTTTACCTCATAAATATATTCAAACTCAAAAAAATTGATAAAAATCATATAACTATCCATTATGACAAATATAACTATTTTTGTGACTAAAAAGTAAAAATAGCCTTTTATTTGAATAAAACTGTTGCAAAAACAGACAAAATAGTTATAAATTTTAGTTTTTAAATATAGTATATTTAAAAAAACTCTATTTCTTACTAAATTATATCAATTTACTTGTATCCAAAAGAATATTTTTTTATTCTTTCTCTATTTTGAGTATTTATTAATCTCTTATGATAGTTTGATTAATTAGTAAATTTGATATCTTCTATTTTATAAAGGAGTTCTTATGAAATTATTGCTATTTTTTATCACACTATCAGTTTTTGGTTTTCAGAATATTGATGATATAGATAAAATAGTTAAAAACATGACAATTGAGGAGAAGGTTGGTCAACTTTTTAATATAGCAATAAAGGGAAAAACACTACTTCCTGAGTATGATGATTTTTTTAAAAAATACTCTATTGGAGGTGTAACACTTTTTAATTACAATATGAAATCTGAAAAACAGATAAAGTCTTTTGTTGATGAGATACAAAAAAGTGTAAAAATTCCAATGTTTATAAGTGTGGATCAGGAGGGAGGTAGAATAACCCGTTTTAAAAATGGAGATTTTTTACCACCATCACCATATCTATTAGGTATTTTAGATTCAGAGGATATAACCAGAAAAGTAGCAGAATATATTGCAAGGGATTTAGTTTCTGTTGGAATAAATCTTAATTTAGCTCCAGTTGCAGATATTTTAAGTGATTTTAGAAATCAGGCAATATTTGATAGGTCTTTTGGAACAACTCAAGCAACTGTATCAAAACATGTATCTATTTTTATTGAAGAGATGCAAAAAAATGGAGTAATTGCTGTTGCAAAACATTTTCCTGGCCAAGGGGATTTCTCTAAAGATACCCATGAAACACTTCCTATTTCAAAAACAACAGAAAAAACAATGGAGAATAGAGAGTGGTTACCTTTTAAAGCAGCCATTAAAAAAAATGTTGGTGTAATAATGACCTCTCATGCAATTTATGGCTCTTTAGATCCAAAATATCCTGCAACACTATCTGAAAAAATATTAAAAGATCTTCTTAGAAAAAAATTAAATTATAAAAATCTAATTTTTACAGATGGTCTTGAGATGAAAGCAATACTTGATACATTTGGGTTAGAAAAAGCGACTATATTAGCCTTTAATAGTGGTGTTGATATGGTAACTTTAAATTGGGATTTAGAGAATATTCAAAAGGCTGTTGATGCAACATTAAAAGCTATTGAGAGTGGTGAAATTGATATAAAAGATATTGATGAAAAAGTAAAAAGGGTATTAACTCTAAAAAAGAGCTATCTTTTTTTAGATAAAAAAATTAAACCAATATCAAAAAAAGAGGCTGATAGTTTTTTAGAAAAAATATATAGTGAAGCATTAATGTTTAAAAATTTAACTGAGAGTGAGATTAAGACATGTGATATTATAACAAATATCTCCTCATTAAAGAAAAAATATAGTTATGAAAAATCTATTCCAAAAGAGATAAAAAATCAGATTTTAATTTTACAAAATATTAAATCTATTGATAAAAATCTACTATCTAATAATATTATATTTTATCTTGCACCTAAAATAACATTGGAGCCTTATAAAGATATAAAGGCTGTTATTTTTCATGATAAAAATAGTATAGTAGAGAGAATTTTAGATGATTTTATCCAAAAAATTTGTAAAAAAGAGAGATAAATATCACTTTGTTAGAAACTATTTTATATAATAGACCTCTTGTATAACCTAAAATAGGCTAAAAAATTAATAAATTTGATCTAATATCAAAAAGAACTGATTAATTTTTTAATTAAAAATTCTATTTGATTGGATAAAAATAATTAGACTATCTTTTAGATAAAAAAAATATAAATAAAATTCATAAAAAATTCATAAAAAAATACTCTATTTCTTGACATAAAAATATTTTTCAGTCATAAATAAATAGAAATATTTTTGGAGTTTCAGTATGAAAAAACTGATTTTATTCTCTGTCCTACTTACAGCAATCCTTTTTAGTGGTTGTGATGATAGTGAAAAAAAAGAGAAACCTTGTGATGGTGTAACCTGTTCAGACCATGGTGTTTGTAATGATACAACAGGTTTTGCGATTTGTGATTGTGATAGTGGTTATGTTAATCAAGGGGATAAGGAGTGTGTTATCTACTCTGATCCTTGTGCAAATGTAGTTTGTGAAAATAGTTGGGAGAGTTGTCGTCAAGGAACATGTAGACCTATCTCTGGAAAATGTAACTCTAATTCAGATTGTACAGGTGGAGCAACCTGTAACACAACAACTCATACTTGTGAAGGTGGAACAACCTCTCCTTGTGATGGCGTAGATTGCTCTGGTCATGGTGATTGTGTTGCTGAGGGTTATGGATATGGAGCAGCAGCTCATTGTGATTGTGATTCAGGATACTCTCCAAGTGGTTTAACTTGTGTTCCTGATAGTGATCCTTGTGCAAATATTCAATGTAATGATTGGGAATCTTGTGTTGAGGGTGCATGTCAAATTAATAGTGGTCGTTGTTCATCAAACACTCACTGTACATCTCCCCAAACTTGTGATTTATCAACACATACCTGTATATCAGATCCTTGTGCTGGTGTAACATGTTCTGGAAATGGTATATGTTCTGTTGAGGGTGGAGCTGCTGTTTGTAACTGTAATCATGGTTTTAAAGCTAATGGAACAGAGTGTGTTGCAAATACTTCAACTCCTGGATGGTGTGGAATAAAATGGGTTGGTGCAGATAATGGTGATATTGAAGAGGCAATAGGATATAGTGGTCCAAATAATAAAGTATATGGTCAAATCTATGTCTCTGGAGTTACAGAGACTCAAACACAACAAAACACTATTAAAGGGCAATTAGGTTATAAAACTGGTTCTGCATCAACAGTTGAATATCCTATTATTGCATCTGAATACACTTGGGTGAATGGAACATTCAATTCAAGTTGTACTGGTTGTGGAAATAATCATGAATACATGGCTGATTTCCCAACAACAACAGATGGAACCTATCAATTTATATTCCGATTCTCAACAGATAGTGGTTCAAGTTGGAGCTATTGTGACAAAGCACCTGGTTTTATAACTTCAGCATCAAATATGCCAGGAAAAGCTATTATTGGTAATGGTGGTGAAACTTGTGGTGGAGAGATTTGTGATGGATGGGAAAGTTGTGTTTCTAATCAATGTACTCCATTAAGTGGACGTTGTAATGTATCTGGTGATTGTGGAGTTGGAGAGGTTTGTAATATTTCAGCACACAATTGTGAAGAGAATGGTGGAGCTCCAATATTATCTTTAGTTGGTTCTCCAACAGTAACATCAAATAGCTACTCTTTTGTTGTTCAATACTCTGGAGATGAGGATATTGATCTTTCTGCAAGCCAAATATATCTTAATGGTGAGATTGTAAATCTATCATCAAGTTATGATTCAACAACAAAAAAATTTACAATCTCTGCCTCTGGTTTAACACCTGGTAAATACTCTTATCTTTTTAGAGTAAAAGATAGTTCTGGTGTTCGTGCAAAAGCTCTTTTTGTTCCAATGTGGATTGAAACAACTGCTTTTACTTGGAAAGATGCTTTTATTTATCAAGTTATGACAGATAGATTTGTTAATGCAGATACAAATAATGATGCACCTGTTGCTGGTGTTGATGATGATAAAAACTGGAAAGGTGGTGATTTTAAAGGAATTATTCAAAAAATTCAGAGTGGATATTTTAGAGATATGGGGGTTAATACATTATGGATTAGTTCACCTATTCTTAACACAGATGGAAAAGGAAAAGGGGTTTCTGATGGACAGTGGTATTCTGGATATCACTCATATTGGCCAATTGCAACAGGTTGGACAGACACAAATCATCTTTCAGGAATAACATCTCCAATTGATCCACATTTTGGAACAGAGGCTGAGCTCAAAGAGCTTATAAAAATAGCTCACGATAATGGAATACGTATTCTTGCAGATTTTGTTGCTAATCATATTTTTGGAATAACAAATGGTGATTTAGCAAGTGGTTCAACAAGCCCACTTTGGGATCAACATAGAAATGATAACTGGTTTCATAGTGCAAACTCTCCATATGTTTGTGGTTGGGATCAACCAATTGTTTGTTGGTTTACAAGTTATCTTCCTGATTTCAACTATAGTAATCCAGATGTTATGGATGCTGTTATGGATCATGCAATCTGGATGATTCAAGAGTATGATTTAGATGGATTTCGTTTAGATGCTGTTAAACACATGATTATGGACTTTACAACAACAATTCGTAGAGAGGTAAATGAAAAAGTTGTTACAACAGGAATTCCTTTCTATATGGTTGGTGAGACATTTGATGGTGATGCTGGATATTTAAACTCTTTTGTTGGTTCAGACAAACTTGATGGTCAATTTGAGTTTGGTTGGTATTTCAATGTTAGAGATCAAATTCTTAAAAATGGTAGTTTTTCAAGTTTAAAAAGTTTTGCAGATTGGAATGATACATACTACTCTTGGGGTGGTGATTTAATGTCAAACTTTATTGGAAATCATGATGTTCCAAGAGCATTAAATGAGGCAAGTGGAGATCATGGAAGACTTCGTTTAGCTCATACAGTTTTAATGACATCTCCAAGAATTCCATTAATTTATCAAGGAGATGAATTTGGGATGCCAGGAGGTGGAGACCCTGATAACAGAAGAATGATGCGTTTTGATCTTGCTGGAGATGAACTTACAACAGTAAATCACTTCAAAAAATTAGGAGTATTCCGTAAAAATCATGTTGCAACAAGAAAAGGAACACGCTCAACTTGTGGTGTTGGAAATGACTTCTGGATTTATAAACTTACAAGTGGAAATGATATAGTTCTTGTTGGTGTTAACAAAGGTGGCTCTGAAGCATCTGCAGATTGTGGTGTTTCAGGAAGCTTTAAAAACCTTGATGATTCAACTGTAACTGTTTCTGGAACTGTAACTGTTCCTGCAGGAAGCTCTGTTGTTCTTGGTAAAGTTCAGTAGTAATTCTATAATATCTAAAATTTTTCAATTAAAAATATCCTAATTTCAATTTTAAGAGAAATCTACAAAAAAAGATAAAAACTATTTTACTGTTTTTATTTCTATTATAAAAGAAATATGATATACTCCAGACTTAATTTTTTTGGAGATATTTATGAAAAAAATTATTGTGATTATGATTTTAGTTCAATTATCTATTTTTGCACAAAAAGAGGCAAAACAGAGTAAAAGTTGTGATAATGGATTCTCAAGTGTTTGTAATGTTTTCTCTTTAAATACAAAATTAGATATGCCAAAAGAGATTGTTGAGAAGGCTTTAATAAGTGATATCTCAAAAGATATCTTAAATTCACAAAAAGATATCAAAAAAATGAAAGATCTTGTAACAAATAATGTCTGGGTTGTTATTGCTGAACGTTTCTCTCAAAATAGTATTGATTTAAACCTCTACTCTATTTTTCTTGCAGGAATACATAATGATGTTAACAATCATCTTTTTAAAAAAATATTATCAACTTTAGAGAAAGCAAAAGAGGCAAATGAGTTACTCAAAAAAGAGGGTATATCAATTGAAAATATTGATAAAAACCTTAAAGAGTTAATTGATATATATACTGGAATTCAGAATCTAATCGCAAAAGTTGATAACTCAGATGTTACTGTTCCAAAAATTAAAGCATCAAAAGATATCCAAATTGAATCAATAAAATTGATGAAAGATATTCAAAAATCTTTATCTAAAACATTTTTAGAGTTAAAAAGTAAAAATCAAACATCAAAAACTATTGATAACTCACTAAATACAGTTGCTAAATCAATGGAGACTATTATTGAGATGACAGAGATTTGTGTAGATCCATTTAAACCTATTGTTAAAGGTTATTACACTTATGTTAAAAATGATTGTATGCTTGATTCAAGTAATATGAAGGCTCTTGATATCTGTAGAAATTTTTTAAAATATGATAGAACCCAATCTGTTCATAGAGATATTTTTATTTTAAATAGAGCTCTTGAGGTTTTAAATCTATATAAAAGTGAAAATCTAGAGTATTATAAAAAAATGGAGATATTTAAAAATATACTTGTTGCTTTAGTAACAAATGATAAAAATCTTCTTCATCTATCTTTTATAAACTATCTATCAATATCAACAGTTGATAATAAAATAAAAGATAAAATTATATCAACTCTTTTAGCAAAATAGTTGACTCTACTCATTATTCCACTCTTTTAACTCAATATACTCAGGAAAAACCTCTTTTTTAAATATTGAACTCTCATCAAAAACTCTTAAACACTCAAGAATTCCCTCGGTAATACTTGGATGTGGATGTATTGTCTCTATCATTTTTTTTATTTGATATATTGGTTGATTTATTAAATATCCAATTGTCATAATTGCTGAAGATGAATGAACTCCAGCTGCTCTCATTCCTAATATTCTATTTGAACCATCATTGCTAATTATTATTTTAAAAAAGCCCCTTGATGCCTGCATTGCAACTGCTCTTGGAATTAAATCATAAGAGTATTTTGCAGATTTATAAGAGATTCCCTTTTTTTGAAGCTCTTTTTCATTAGCACCAACAGCAGCAACTTCAGGATCAAAAAACATAATAGTTGATATATTTTGATAGTTTGGAGTGTAGTTGGGTGTTGAAAAAATAGATTCAACAGCATATCTTCCCTCCATCTCTGCAATATTAACAAGATTAGCATGATCTGCACAATCTCCTGTTGCATATATATGATCACTAACTTTACAAATTTTATCAGTATTTAAACATCCTTTTTCAGATACTGAAATAGATATATTTTGGAGATTTAATTTTTTTAAATTTGCTTCCCTTCCAATTGAAACAAGAACAATATCAACATCAATAACTCTTGAATATCCAGCTTTATAATCAAGAACAACCTCAACATGACTTGGATATTTTCTTACCTCTCTTAATACAGCTTCATGGTGTATAGTAACACCTAAACTTTTAAGACTATCTGATACGAATTCACTAATATCATCATCTTCAAAAGGGATAACTTTTGATGCTCTATCTAAAAGATGAACCTCAGTTTGTTTAAAGTTTGCAAAAATAGTTGCAAATTCACAACCAATAATTCCTGCTCCAATAATCATCATTTTTTTTGGAAAAGATTTAAGTCCTAAAATTCCATTGGAGTCTATAATCTGTTTTTGGTCTATATCTAATCCTTTATATTTTCTTGGAGTTGAACCAGTTGCAATAATAAAATTATCTGCACTTATAGTCTCTTTTTCTCCATTATGTTTTGTTATCTCTAATTGATGACTACTTAAAAAACTTCCCCAACCATTTTTAAAAACTAATCTATTTTTATTAGAGAGAGTCTCTATTTGTGAATACATCAAATATTGTCTACTTTTTGCTGCCTTAATAATGCAATTTCGAATCTCTTTATAATCTACAATTATAGAGGCTGCTCTAAAACCCCTATTAACAGAGTGAGCAATAGAGAAATCTTTTGAGAGTTCCCACATTGTTTTTGATGTTAAAACACCATTCCAAATTCCTGTTCCACCTACAAATCTTCCCTCAACTAAACAGACTTTTTTATTAAAATCTACAGCTCTCATAGCTGCTGAGTAGCCAGCTGGACCTGCACCAATAATACATATATCAAAATGTTCCATTTTTTACTCACTATTAAATTAACCTAATTTACAAACTATATATTTAATTTCTAGTAACTATTCAGTGGAATTTAAATTTTAGATAAAAAACTATTTTTTTCTTTTCCCCTCACCCCCTAGCCCCCTCTCCACTACGTGGTGATGGGGAATTTTTCTTCTTTTTCATCTTTTTAGTAAATAAAATTAGCATTTTACCTACTTTTTAAGTCCCTCTCCAAGTATTGGGG